>CACOVJ010000012.1 GCA_902630465.1 uncultured Alphaproteobacteria bacterium
ATAGAGCAGCAAAAACAACGCTTGAAACTGCTACAACTTTTATATCTCGTAAATATAATTGAACAAAATCAAAAATAAAAAATCCAACTATAACAGCAGGGATTGTTGCAATAATAATTTTAATTAAGTTATCATTTTGAGTAAGCTGGAAAGAGAAAAAACTCTTAATTAATAATGTTATATGAGCTCTTAAATAAATTATAACTGCTAATAAAGTTCCAACATGAACAGCGACATCTGTAAACAAACCTTGGTCTTGCCAACTAATTAATTTTGATACAAGAACTAAATGCCCAGAAGAACTAATTGGCAAAAATTCGGTAAAACCTTGGACAATGCCAATGATAAAATATTGAAGCTCAAACATTAACCAAAGATTATTTTGCTTAGTTCTTTGCCGCTAGGAAGAGGTTCAGCATTTTTATTGGAAAAATATTTCTCCATAAAATTTAAATAGACATTGTAATCTTTTAAAATTTGCATTTTTTGAGCTTTATTTTCATCATCGCTTTCTTCCATTTTAACTAATTCTGTGTCAGTTTGTGACATTGCTTCAGGTATGGTTGTAAAAGGTCTTTCTTGATTAATAACTAACCTTTCATGTAACTCTCGGTGAACCATTTTAAAATCTTCTTTTGACAAAGTTTTTGGACTTTCATCAAATATAAGTCTTTTTAAAATAAAGTTTGCTCTTGGATCGTTTATCGAAAGAGCAATTTTATATTTGTCATTCCAATCATTTTGTTCATGAAATTTAGCTATTTCAGTTGATTGTTTAAAATCAAGAAAGGCATTTGCTGCACTTTCAGGAAATACATTATCTTGAGATTTTTCATCTTCTTTTTCAATACGTCTATCAATTTCCATAAGTTTAAACTTTTCAGCTAAATCTTTATTTTTGAAAACTAGTTTTGCTCTTTCATTAAGAACATCTGACCCAATCTCATCGTATGGTTCATAATTAAAAGCAATTTTACCTGGTAGAATTATAGGATGCTGGTTAGTAATAACGTATCTATTTTTTCGTTTGATAAGTTTTTTAAATTCTTCAGAATTAGCTTCTAGTAATGGTTTGGGATCATGAGCCAAATCAATTGTGTGAAACCAACCATTATATTGTGACTCGCACACCATTGACAATGCTTGAAGTTTAATTCTTCCACCAAAGCTCGTCATAAAACAAAAACCTTTATTTTTGTTTATATATTCAATGGCATCTTCTTTACTCATAGTCATTTGAAGTTGACTCCAATTAGTTATATCTGCTTTGTTTATAAATTTTGTCAGGGCAATTGATGTCTTAACATCTGAAAATGCATCATGAGCAAACTCAACAGGTAAATTATTCATCTCCGCAATTTTTTCTAATTTAAAACTTGGATTACCTCTTTCAGTGAGAGGTGTTTTAATACTTGAAGGATTAATAGCATATAAACCTCTAGCTAAATTTAATGTATCACCCCTACTCTTTCTTGTTACATAAGGATAAAACATATGACTAAACAAATTGTATTCAAGAACGGATTCATCAAACTCTATTATATTATGCCCAATAAAAGTAGAACTTGGGTCATCTTTTTTCCATTCATCAAAAGTTACATTAATTTTTTTCATTAATTCATAAGATGACTGCGGCGCCTCAAGAGCTTCTCTCATTCCTTTTAGAGTTGTAATTAAAGCGCCTGGTTGTGATATTATTGAGGTCCTTGGTCTACAAAACTCATTCATGTTTTGATTTGTCTGGTTGAAATTTGAATCAGTAACAATAGCTGCAATTTGCATAATCTGCTCCCATTTTGGAGTAGTACCAAAAGCAGTGGGATACTCTTTTTTACCTCTACCTGAGGTTTCCAAATCATAAAATATGTATTTTGACACAAATAAATTACCTTATCAGTGTTTATAGACTATTAATTATCTCTTTTGGACCAATAAAAGTGATAGAAAAGAGTAGCTGCTATAGCAACAAATAGTGAGATAAAAGCAACATAGATAATTGTAGCAATTGCCCAGTAAGCTAAAGCAATCAAAAGACCAATAGCTGTAATTCCAGCCCAAAAATAGATAAGTCTTTCTAAAAATAATTGCATAAAATACTTATACAGTAATTAGAGAAGTTTTTCAATTTCCTCACGTGTAGGCATAGAATTGGCAGTACCAATTCGTGTTGTTGAAATACCAGCGAAAGCATTAGCAAACTTAATTGCATCAGGAATTGATTTTTCTTCACAAAGGGCAGTCGCAAAAGCTCCAGAAAAAGCATCTCCAGCACCTGAAGTGTCAATTACTTTTGACCCTAGCTCTAAAGCTGGTTCAAAATGCTTTTCTTTATCATTTTGAAAGTAAACACCCTGATCTCCAAGTGTAACTAGTAAGTTCTTAACCCCAAGATTAATGAATTCTTGTCCATATCTTTCTGCATCATCTTTATTCGCAATTTCTCCTGAAACATAAAAACTAGCCTCTGACTCATTAGGTGTAAAAAAATCAACTAGTGGGAAAACTGATGGATCAAGTTTTGCAGCAGGAGCCGGATTAAGAATTGTTGTTACGTTACTTTCTTTTGCAATTTTTAATGCATGCACTACAATTTCCATAGGAGCTTCTAACTGTGTTAAAAAAATTGATGAGTTTGTAATAACATCTTTAGCATTATTAATATCTTCAATTGTTAAGGCGCCTGCGGCACCTGGCACAACTGAAATTGCATTCTCTCCAGTATCCTTGTTAAGTAAAATTGCAGCAACACCTGTATTGTGTTCTTTGCTAACATACACAAAATCTGATCCGACATTTGTTTCCTTATAAATACGAAAAGCCATCTTACCATAGTCATCATCACCAACTTTTGTAATAAAATCAATAGATGCTCCAGCTTTTCCTGCAGCAACAGATTGGTTAGAACCTTTGCCTCCAGGACCAACTACAAAATCTTGACCCAAAATTGTTTCTCCAACTTTTGGTATTTTGCCAAAAAAAGCTAGATCAGCAACAAAAATACCTAATATTGATAATTTATTCATTGAGAGTATCCTAATATAAAAATTTAATTGGTAAACACTAATTTTAGTTAAGATGAAATAAATTGAGATGTTTTTTTGTTAGCAGTTTTAATTGCATCTTCAAAATTATTAGTTTCTAAAAAATTAGAAATAAATTTTCCTGCAAAATAATCACCAGCACCATGAGCACTTTTAACATTTACAGAATGTCCTTTAATATAATTAGTTTTTTTATTTTTTTCAGAATGAATAACACCTTTATCACCTAATGTTATAATTATCTTAGGCACATAATTTGATAATTCTTCAGCCTGTTTCTCAAAATCAGTACTTTGTACACCCAAAAGTTGTTGAGACTCAATTTCATTAACAAGCAAAATATCTAGAAAATTATAAAGATCATAATTGATTTTTTTTGCAGGGGCAGCATTTAAGAAAACCCTAATGTTTCTTTTTTTTGCTTCTACTGCTGCTTTAATATTTATTTCTTCTTTGATTTCATTTTGTATCATCAAAAATGAACAATTTTCCCACATATGATCTTCTTCAAATTTGTTTTCAGGAATTTGTAAATTAGCTCCTGAAATTACCACAGCACTGTAATTTCCACTATTATTTGATATAGCAACACTCATTCCTGAAGTACCAACAATTTTTGTTAAGTACTGATCTGATATATTATTTTTCTTTAATTGATTTATTAAATATTTAGCAAAATCATCATTACCGATAGCACTAACAAAATTAACATTAATATCTTCCTGAGATAATGCTACTGCTTGATTTGCACCCTTACCACCTAATTTTGGATACCATTTTTTTCCAAGTACAGTTTCTCCTGCATCAGGTATTTTTTCTGATTCAATATAAAGATCATAATGCAAACTACCTAAAACAAGTATGCTTTTAGCAGTCATCTTATGGATATAAAATACTATTAAAGATTTTGTGTGAGGTAATTGAATCTTGATTTTCAATTGCCGTTGTTAACTCATTATTCAATAAAAGTTTTTCAACAACTTTAAATTGTTTCTTTACTGTTTCGATATTAAGTTCACATTCTTTTACTGGGTCCATATTTGTTGTATCAGGGAATGTATCAAAATAAATAGGTCCATTATAATTTGATTTAGAAATATGATAGAGAAGCTCAATCGTAGCCAATTGGTGTACTGAACCAACCATTAGTCCATCATCCCTTTTTCCATATCCATCATTCAAATGTAATCCTAGTATTTTTGAATGTTTATCAATTAATGCTGCAACCAAAGCAGGTTGTTCATTTGAATATAATATATGAGCAAAATCTATAGTAACACCAATATTATTTAAGTTAATTTCTTTGACAGCAAGTAGTGTGGTTCCTAAGTTTGATAAAAGAGAATAAGATCTTGGTTCATTTGGTTTATACTCAATACTTATAAAACAATCTTTATTATGTTCTGCAATTTCTTTTATGGCACTTATTTCATCATCCCACATTTTTTTATAATCAACTTGAAAGCCGTAATCAAAACCATCTTGACCAAGCCATATGGTCAATAAATTTGAGTTAGCATGACTAAGACAATCAATAGCTTGTTTTGTTAGATCAATTGCCTCTTGTCTTACTTTTCTATCTGGGTTTGTAAATGCCCCAAGTTTAAATGAGGGGTTGGTGTAGTAACGCATTGCCAATCCATTAATTTTTAATCCACAGTCATTTGTAAAGCTAACTATTTCTTTTATGTTTGGGTTTGTATGGTCCGGAAAATTTAAATCCACATGTGTTAATCCATTTACTAAAGATGCTCTTTTAATTAGGTCATTAATTGAGGGATTATCCTCATTTTTCCAGTTAGATTTGAAAGAATTGAGTCTTGTAGCAAATTTGTCTGTAAACATTGTTTTTTATTATAAATTATCTATCTTTTTACAGTTTTTCTTGTTGCCTTACTAATCTTATATTTATAAAACTTAAGTATTATAATTTTCATTGGGAGGATATAATGAAAAAATCACTATACGAATATGCTATAAAGCATGCCATGAATAGACGTAGCTTTGTTAAAGGAGCTGCTTCTGCTGGTGCTATAGCTGCGATGAGTGGTGGATTATCATCTGTTGCAACTAATGCATTTGCAGATGGTCATTCAGAACTTAGAAAAGCTATACTTCAAATTCCTGGCGTAGGTGTTGGTTCACCTGGGGATGCTGATTGGCAAAAAGTTGGAGAAATGACTCTTGGACCAACTAAAGAAAGAGTCAAAGAAGGTGAATTTAAAGGTGTTGAAATCAACTTTATGGGTTTAGACAGCTTAAACCTTCACAATATGCTTCATAGAGGTTTCCTAAAGCCATGGGAAAAATATACTGGAGCTAAAATTAATTGGATTGACTTAGCTCAAGCTGATTACAATGCTAGACTACAACAATCAATCGCTACTGGTACAGTTGACTTTGATATTATTCAAGCTGGCGCACCATATGAAGGTGATCTTTGCGGGCAAGGATTAACTTCAGAAATGCCGGGTTGGGTTGCAGATCAAATAGATCTGGCCGACTATGTTGGATATTTACAAGCTCCTACTGGAACTTGGGATGGTAAAACATACAGAATATCAATTGATGGAGATTGTCATAATTTCAACTATAGAACTGACTACTTTGAAAATGAAGAGTTAGCTAAAGCTTGGAAAGATGAAGGTCATTCTGGCAATTGGGAAGTTCCAACAACTTGGCAAAAAGTAACAGAAGTTTCTAAATTCTTAAGAGGTAAGAAACATGCAGGTTTCCCTGCTTACGGATATTTAGATGTTCAAAAAGGTTGGGGTGGATTTGCTTTCTATTATTTAGGAAGTATCGCTACTGCTTATGGTAAACATCCAAGTAGTCCAGCTTTCTTGTTTGAACCAGATACAATGAAGCCAATGGTTAATAATCCAGCTTGGGTAAGAGCTATCCAAGATGTTCTAGATAGAAGAGATTGTCAACCACCAGATCAAATAAATGCTGATCCAGGTGTAACTGGTTTCAGTCAGTTCTTAGCAGGTACAGGTTCTATGTGTGCTTGGTGGGGTGATGTTGGATCGAATGCTAATACTTCAGACGAATCATTGATCCAAGGAAACGTAGGATTTGATATCTTACCTGGCTCTGATGATGTTTATAACTGGCAAACTGGCAATTGGGAAACTCCATCTAGTCCGAACTATGCGCCTAATATGGCTTATATCGGTTGGGGTTTATATTGTATGAAAACAATTGATGCAGACTCTACAAAGAGAAAAGCAGCTTGGTCAGCTTGTGCTCACCTTGGTGGTAAAGATATTTCTCTATGGATGTCTATGTATCCATCAGGATTTCAGCCATATAGAAACAGTCACTTTAATATTGATGAGTGGACTGGTGCTGGTTACACTGATGCATTTGCATCAGATTATCTTGCATCTGAAGCTGATTCATACAATCACCCTAATGCTGCTATTGAGCCTCGAATTCCGGGTATATTCCAATATTATAGTATAGCTGAAGACGAATTGTCTAAGATCTATGCTGGTGAATATGATGCTCAAACTGGTGCAGATAGAATTGCTGCAGCATGGGATAAGATTACTGATCAAATTGGCAGAGAAAGCCAGATTAAGCTCTACAAAGCTTCATTAGGTCTTTAATTTTAATATCTTTCTAGCGACTATTAAATAGTCGCTAGAATTAAATATTTAAATTCTATTTTTATGAGTGAAACAAAAATTATTGAACGTGACCCTTTGTATGTAGTTTCACCATCAACTGTTAGTGAAAATACTAAACGTGCAGGAAAGTTAATAGTATGGTCTGCATTTTTACTAATGGTAATTATTGGCACAGTCCAAAGTTTATATAGTCTTGAAAAAATAAATTTTGGTTTTTCTAACTGGAGACCATTACTTTACTCATATATTCTATGGGCAATTGCCATAGGTTATTCTCGGGTTTTAATTTACGGTGAAAGAGGAAAAAGAAATTTATTCATTTTCCCTGCTGTAATGTTCATCATTTCAATTGTTATTTTTCCTATGCTATTTGGTTTGTACATTTCATTTACAGATTGGAATTTGAGTTCAGTTGATGGAAGAAAGTTTAATGGAGTAGACAATTTTGTACAAATGATGACTGACCCTTATTATTGGAATGCACTAAAAAATATGATTTATTATGTCCTTGCAGTTTTAGTGGAATTTGCAATTGCATTTCTTTTAGCATTGCTATTAAATTCTCAGATCAAAGGTAGAAAATTTTTCAGAATAGCATTTTTGATACCTCTTATGTTGAGTCCAGTAGCAGTAAGTTGGATGGTTGGCAAATCTATGCTTGAACAGCGTTTTGGACCAGTTGCTAATTTAGGAAGATGGTTAGGTTGGGAAACTCCAACTTTTTTTAGCAGTCCAGAAATAGCAAGATTAACTATGATGTGCATGGATGCTTGGACATTTATTCCCCTCATGATCATTATGTTGCTAGCGGGTTTACAAGCTTTACCAAAAGAAGTTTTAGAAGCTGCTAAGGTAGATGGCGCTAATAAATGGACAATGTTTAAAAATATCATCTTTCCAATAATGCTACCAGTTTCTCTTACTACACTTGTAATTCGTATAATTTTTAAACTAAAACTTGCTGATATTATTATTATAGTTACAGCTGGAGGGCCCGGAGGAGCTACTGATAGTGTAACTAGTTTTATAGTTAGGGAATATAGAGATAGATCAAATGTTGGTTATGGTACTTTACTTTCATTTGTATATTTAATTTTAATTATAATTTTTATGACCATTTTAATACGATTTGTTAATAGATGGCTTCAAAGAGCAGCATAATGAACAATAATCTAGGAGAAAAGATACTAATTTATGGAATTCTTTTATTTTGGACATTTATTTGTCTTTTTCCAATCTATTGGACTGCAACAACATCATTTAAGACTGCTGCAAGTGTAACACAGGGTCTTTTGATACCGTGGGTAGATTTTGAACCTGCTTGGAAGGGATGGAAAAATCTTGGACTTTCTCCTGATACAATTTTTACTGAATCAAATCCAAGAGAGGAATTTTTTGCAAGATTTTTTAACACAGCATTAATTTCATCAAGTGCTTCAGCTTTAGCGGTCATTCTTGGTTCTTTTGCTGCATACGGGTTAAGTAGATTTAATTATAAATTTGGCTTTATGAGAAACCCGGACATTTCATTTTTCTTTTTATCCCAACTTATTTTACCCCCTGTTGTACTTGCTCTACCAGTTCTTGTCTTATACCGAGAACTTGATTTATTAGATACTCATATAGGAATGATTTTGATATATACTTTAACTGTTTTACCTATAGTTATTTGGATAATGCGAGATCAATTCAATGCAGTGCCAATAGAATTAGAAGAAGCTGCTTTAGTTGATGGGGCTAGTGTATGGATTAGTTTTTTCAAAATTGTATTTCCAATAGTTTTGCCAGGATTAGCAAGTGCATTTATTTTGTGTCTTATATTATGCTGGAACGAGTATTTCTTAGCAGCCTTAATTACAAGTACAGATGCAAAAACTATGCCTGTTATGGTAGCATCTCAGATTTCTTCTCAAAGTATTAAATGGTGGAATATGGCGGCAATTTCTTTAGCTCTTTGCTTTCCTTTAATTTTAGTCGCTATATTTTTAGAGAGGTATATCGTAAAAGGAATGGCAGCAGGAGCTATAAAAGGTTAAGTATTTAATTTTTTCATTAGATGCTTTGTATTTTCATACAAATCTCTAAATACTTCATATCCTTTATCATAAATTTGTTTGTGATCTAAGTTTGCCTGAATTTCATACTCAATTTCATTCCACTTATTAAAATCGTTTTTATTTAATTCCCCTATTGTACAAGCTGAAAGAAAAGCATCGCCATATGAAGCGCCAATAGTCTTCTTTCTTAATATCTGATTTAATCCAATAATATCAGATGTTGTGTGAGACCATACTTTATTCTTTGTGCCACCACCTACACTAAATAAGTTTTTTGGTGAAGCTTCTAATTCTTTGAAAACATCAAAAACATGATTTGTTCCATAAGCTATTCCTTCAAAAATAGATCTGTACATATCAGCTCTGTTATGAGTAAGATCAAGACCAAAGAAAGTACCTTTTGCGTTAGTGTCATGAATGGGAGTACGCTCTCCAGAAAAATATGGAAGAAAAACAATACCTTTTGAACCAGGAGGAGATTTTTCAGCTTCTTGTGCAAGCTTTACAAATATGTCGTCCCCACTTAATTCTTTAGCAAAATTATTTTTAAACCAATGAGTTAAAGTTCCACTTGTAGCAAGACCTCCCATTGAAGAATGTTCACCCTCGAAAAGCCATGGTGAATACCACAGTCTTTTATCAGATAAAATTTTATCGGTGACTAAGATATAAAACATAGTAGACCCATACATCATCATCATATCTCCAGCACTAAAAACACCTACACTAATTGCTTCTGCTGCAGCGTCAATTGTACCAGAAGTTACTGTAGTGCCTTCTGCTAAACCTGTCTGTGATGCAGCTGATTTTGAAATCTTACCAATAATTTCATTTGTCCAAACTAATTTTGGCAATTTACCTATATCTATAATTCCATCATTTAGTTCATCACTCCAATCTTGCTTATTTATATCATAGAGAGGACTTACAAATGCAGCGGAGAAATGATCTATTGTATAATTTCCAGTTAATTTATAATTGATAAATCCTGTTCCATTAACAATCTTACTTGTTTTGGCATATATGTCTGGTCTATTGTTTTTTAACCATAAAATTTTAGGACCTACTTGCTGTGATGTTAAAACATTGCCATTAAATTTCATAATATTTTCTTCACCAATAGATGAGTTTAATAAGTCAATTTCTTTATGAGCTCTAGTATCAACACCGTATAATACTGCATTCATCAAGGGTTCACCTTCATTGTCCAAAGGCAACATACAAGGTCCAATAGTACTAGCTGATACAGCAAGAATATCTTTTGGATTACATTTAGAATCTTTAATTAATTTATTAGATACATAAGTGAAATCACCCCACCAATCCTCGACTGGTCTATGTTCAGCCCATCCACTCTGTGGAACAATCATTTCATGTTTTCTTGCTGCTTGAGAAATTATTTCTCCATTTTTATTTACAATAACACCCTTTGTTTCATATGTGCCAATATCTATTCCGAGGAAATATTTTTCTGACATAAATAACTACCTTGTTAGTTTAAAATTTTTATCAATTTTATTTATAGCAGTTATGATAAGATTTTTTAAATCAATAAGATCATTTAAATTGCAAACTTCTCTTGAAGAATGTGAATAACGCATAGGAAATCCTATATCAATAGTTGCAATTCCTTTATTTGCAAATTGTACATATGAAGAATCTGTTAATATGCCTGAAGCTGCACTCCTTTGTAAATTAATTTTCTTTGCTTTGGCAGCTTTTTCAAATATTTCTACTACTGATGGATGAGGTATAACTCCGTTTAATGTTCCTCTGCCATGAAATGAAAATAAACTTATACAAGGACCTGATCCTAAAAAAATATCACTTGAATCTTTCATATCAGGAGTGTCTGATGTTAATGTTAAGTCAACCTGAATTGCTATATCAGGCTTTAAACTATTGATTACAGGTAAAACTCCTCTTAAATTAAACTCTTCTTGAACTGAGAAAACGATATGAACAGTAGGTTTATTTTTAAGTTGGAAAAGAGAGCCAGCAACGCTCAAAATTACTGCACAACCTGCCCTATCATCTATGGATGAACCACAAACATTATTATTTGATAAAGTTTTATAATAAGGTGCGTATGTGACTGGGCTACCAATATTTATACCATTTTTTAAAACATCTTTTTTATTTTTAAAACCTGCATCGATGTATAAATTTTTAATCGTAGTAACAGTATATTTTTCATCTGGTTGGGTAGCATGATGTGATTTATTTGCTATTATTCCCTTAACTAATTCATTTTTATTATTAACAATTACAATATCTTGAGATGTGAGGGCTTTTTCAGGAATACCACCAACTCTTTCAACACGTATAAAGCCATCATCCTCTATTTTTTTTACAACAAAACCCAGCTGATCCATATGGGCAAAAAGGATGATAGAGGGAAGACTTTCATCCCCTTTAATTGTACAGATTAAGTTACCTAAGACATCACTTGTAGATTTAAGTGATTTATTTTTTAATTGTTTAGAGAGATAATTTTTTACATTAGTTTCATAACCAGATAAACCAGAAATTAATACTAATTCCTCTAACGTTTTACTTAATGAATTGAATTCTTTTATGTTAGGCATTTTTTCTAATAGATTTAACTTTAGTCATAAATTTTTTTGCTCTGTTTAAATCTATATTTTTCCAAGTATCACCATTAACTTTTAAAGATGAACCGATTATAACACCATCAGTAACTTTAAGAATTTCTTCCACATTATTTATATTTACACCAGTGTTAGCTAGAACAGGCGTATTTGGTATTATTTTATGAACTTCTTTAATCTCATCTAATTTTGCTGATTGCCCTGTTATTTGTCCAGATACTAACACAGCATCAGGAATAGATGAAAAAACTGTACTTTCAGCTCTTTCAGCAACTGTTCTTCTATCTAAGGAAAAAGCAAATTCAGCAGAAATATTATAGTACATTTGTATATCATTTCTACCAAGAGAATTTCTATAACGCATTGCTTCTCCTGCATTAGGACTCCATATTCCCATATCCGATGCGTAAGTTCCTGTAAATATTTCGCGAACAAATTTGGCATTCGTTGAGACCGCTAAGGCTATTGTGCTCATTGGGTCCCACAAAACATTAACACCAAAAGGAACATTAATTTTTGCTGACAGTTTTCCGATCATGTATGACATTGTTGATAATGTAGCTCGATTTACATTTAATTCATAAGGGCGATCATTTTCATTACCAAACATAACTGCATCTACACCTGCTTTTTGCAAATTTAATAGATCTGCTTCAATTGATTTATAAATAAAACTTAATCCCTTATTCTCATCATATAATGGCGAACCTGGAAGAGCAGGAAAATGTACCATAGCAATAATTGGTTTTTTTGTTTTAAATAATTTAAAAAAATTTTTTTTCATAGTTCAAAGAGCTTCAGCTTTAGAAAGAGAATGAACATCTTCAATTCTTACTTTTTCTAAGTCTTTTTCTTCAATATTTAATTTTTGTCCTATAAATTTTTCTATCGAATTAATCAATGCATATGCATCAAAACCATAATATTTGGTTAAATATTGTTTAGATCCACCGTGGGCAAAGGTATCTTTAAGTCCAAGTTTTATTAATTTTTTTGATAAACCATGTTTTGATATAATTTCTGATATTGTCGTTCCAAGACCACCATTTACTAAATGATTCTCCATTGTAATTATTCCTAATTTAATATTTGAAATTAAATCTAAAATTTTTTCTTCCTTAAAAGGCTTGAATGTATGAACATGTAAATGTAGGATAGAAATACCAGCATTCAATAAAGCTGCTCTTGCACGTAATGCTTCTTCAGTACAAATGCCTGAAGTGATAAGTAAAATATCAGATCCAGAATTTAATATTCTTATATCACCAATTTTAATTGGAGTTTCAAATAGTCTTGGCACAGCTCCTCTAAGTATTCGACAATAAACTGGTCCATCAATACTATCTGCTTGCTCGCATACACTTTCCACCTCAGTTGCATCACCTGTTTCAATAACTGTCATATTTGGTATTGTCCTCATAACTGCTATATCTTCAATTGCTTGATGAGTCATGCCTGCTGGTGTTGTGATACCTGGAAGAAATCCCATTATACGAACTTTTCTTCTAGGATAAGCAATAGAAGCTAGTAACTGATCATATGGTCTTCGATACGCAAATACTCCAAATGTATGAATAAATGGAATAAAACCACTCATAGCTAAGCCACCAGCAAAACTCATCATATTTTGTTCAGCCATGCCCATAGAAACAAACTGTTTAGGATATTCATCTCTAAAGGTATCTACTTCGCAAGAGGAAGTAAGATCTCCTGATAAACATAAAATATTTTTATTTTGGGAAGCATACTTCTTAAAGGAATTTCCATAAGGCTTATTAACTATTTCAGTCATATTAATAAATAATTGGTTCTATTCCTAATTCTTTAGAGATTTCTATATTCATTTTGTTTCTTTCATCTTCAGATTTGAATCTTACATAATGAAGTCGAGGATATCTGGTTTTTAAAAAATCCATCCCTTTATAGGGTGAAGTTCTTGCAAGTATTATTAAAGGTTTACCAATATGATTTTCATTTTTTGCTTGTCTCATTGCATTGATATCATGACCATCTATTTCAATACATTTTGCGCCGAAAGCATTTATTTTTTTATTTATATCACCAATATCTAAAACATCAGCCATAGCACCATCTACTTGTTGTTCATTTACATCTATAATTGCCCATAAATTATCTAATTCATAATAAACACTTACTTGAATAGCTTCCCAAATTTGTCCCTCTTGTAATTCACCATCTGACATGAATACACAGGTTTCACCTTTTTCTTTATTCAGTTTTCTACCATATGCAATTCCAGCAGCGGTTGATAAACCTATACCTAACGTCCCATTATGCATTTCCATACCTGGAGAATGTTCTGCACCAATAATTTCTACTGATGATCCATCTTTATTAAACATTGATAAACCTTTTTCAGACATCCGACCCACTTCAATTAATGTTGCGTATGCTACTAATGCATAATGTGCTGGTGCAAAAATTAACCGATCATAATCCTTTGTAATTGGGCCATTGTAACCAGCTCCTGTTTTATAATTTTTATTCGATGAACTTGGAACACCTTGAAACTCCTCCGGTACACTTGGTGCAATTGAGTCACCTAAATGTAAAGCCTCGTTATACAGCCAAGCTAATTGTTCTGCAGAAGAACATGCCTGACTGAGATAAGCACCATTGTTCTTTATACAATGTTCAAAAACTCTACGTCTTATTCCTAATGCTATTTGTTCAGAACTTAATGTATTTTTCACTTAAAAAACTAAATAATCCAAACTGTTCCATCTGGCTTTAAAACACCTTTTGTGAACATAAAACAACCATAAGGTCTTGTGTCACTAGTAGTAATTACAGCCATTGCTTTTTTGGCTTCAATATAAAATTTTTGACGTTCTACAGATCCAACTTTCCAATTATCACCAGAAACTTTTTTTACAGTATCAATAAGATCTTGATGAACTTCATTGATTTCATCTGGCTTTCCATCAATTTCCATTCTCTCAACTGGATATGGAATAAAACTATCTAAAGGAAAATGACTTAGTAAAGCTTCAGCGGCTTGGGCTATATTTAAGCCATCCATTCTGTAAAGTTTATTAGCATGAGAATAGGATGGAAAATTTGCATCACTTAGAACAAATTTATCTCCATGCCCCATAGATCTAATAAGCTGCAAAATTTCAGGGCTTATAAGAGGGTTTACATTAATCAACATTATTCAACTCCTTTTTGAAGGAAAATTATAGCACATTACTCGCCGTAAGGTATCCAAATATTTTTTATTTGAGTACTTTCATAAAGAAATTCATTCAAAAAATACTCTTCATTATTAAACCAATTTAGATTTTTTGATTTTGGGCACCAGTATCGTTTTAGATTTGAAATAGAGTTATTTATTATCATTTTTCTTTCTTTATCATCTTCACTAAATAACCATACACCATCAATATTTTCATGTTCAGATAATATTTTATTTAAATTATTTTGTTTTGTTGTTAAAAAATTTATATAGCCAGGAGGAATATCAGATGTATCTAATAATCTATACATCTCAGCAGCTATCAATGAAGTTTTTTCACCTGGTAAAATGATATTTGCATTTCCCACTGCAAAATTTGAAGCTAAAACTGTTAATAAACTTAAAAGAGGAAATTGATCATTAAGAATTGAAGCTAGAACACCAATTGGCTCTTTAACAGCAAGAGTTAAACCTCTTATTGGAGGATTATGAATATTTCCTTCAAATTTATCAGCCATAGAAGCATAATAAAAAATTCGTTCTTTTGAATTATTAAATTCTTTTAAAGCTTCCTGTTTTTCTAAACCGATTAAAGATGATAATAATTCAATAAAATTACTTTCATTGTCCTGAAGGTTTTCTGCTAAGTAAAATAAAATTTGTGATCTATTAAAATTACTTAATTGTTTATTTTTTGCTTTAGATGCAATTTCAACACAATCTCTGACATCTTTTCTATTTGCATATGGAATATCACAAATAAATTTATTATTATAATCATGAATTGAAAAAGAGTAACCACTATCTGGTCTTTTTTGTTTTCCACCAATATATAACTTTGGAGTCTTATCAATTAAGTTATTCCTGACAATATTTTTATTAGAGATTTTTCTTTTATTTTTTAATAGAGGAAATTGGAAGCTTGTGTAAGCTCTAATACCCTCAGAACCACCCTCTCGACCAAAACCACTTTCCTTGTATCCACCAAAACCGCAAGAGGCATCAAATAGGTTAGTTGAATTAATCCAAATAACTCCAGCCTTAATTTTTGGAGCAATATCTAATGCTAGATTAATATTTTCTGTCCAAATACTAGCAGCAAGTCCGTAAGGCGTATTATTTGCAATCGCAACTGCTTCACTTGGAGTTCTAAATGAAAGACTCGTTAATACTGGGCCAAAAATTTCAACTTGAGCGATGAAAGATGAAGGTGTTACATTTGTAAATAAAGAAGGTGGATAAAATAATCCATCTGTTGGACACGACCAAGATGGTTGCCATAGTTTATTGCCTTCCTTTTCTGCTTTTTTTACTAATTGATTAATTTGTTGAAGTTGTGTTGGCGCTACAATAGCACCAATATCAATGGACTTATCTAGAGGATTACCAACTCTAAGTTTTTCCATTCTTTTTTTAAGTTTTTTAATAAATAATTTTTCAATACTTTCTTGTACTAATAGTCTTGATCCGGCACAACAAACTTGTCCTTGATTAAACCAAATAGCATCCACAATACCTTCAACTGCACTGTCTAAATCTGCATCTTCAAAAACAATAAAAGGGGATTTTCCACCTAACTCCATTGTTAATTTTCTATCTGGGTCTGGATTATATTGGATAATATGTTTTCCAACTTCTGTTGAACCAGTAAAAGCTATTTTTTTTATGTCTCTATGATTTGTAATATGTTGACCCGTAGACCCATCTCCGGTAACTATATTTACAACACCTTCAGGTATATTTGCTTTTTGACATAGTTCAGCAAAAAATAGTGCAGTTAGAGATGTATATTCAGCTGGTTTCAAAACAACTGTGTTTCCAGTTGCTAAAGCAGGAGCAATCTTCCATGCTAACATTAGTAAAGGAAAATTCCATGGAATTATTTGTCCAACAACACCTATAGGTTTATTTTTTGAACTTGTATCTTTTGCAGACCAACCAGCATGATAATAAAAATGTCTTGCTACTAAAGGAATATCTATATCTCTAGTCTCTCTTATAGGCTTTCCATTATCAATAGTTTCTAATACAGATAAAAATCTAGAATTTTTTTGAATCATTCTTGCTAAAGCATATAAGTATTTTGAACGTTTAAATGGTGATAATTTTGACCATTTCGGAAATGCTTTTTTTGCAGCTTTGACTGCGAGATCAACATCTTTTTTTGATGAAACTGTTAATTTACCAATTTTTTTTTTATTACTTGGATTTATAATATCTAGTTTCTTATTCCCAGAAGACGTAACAAACTTATTGTTAATAAAAATTTTATTAGGAATACTTAATTTATTTATCCAAGAATAAACTTCAGAGCTATCTTCAGGCGCAGGTCCATAAGAAATATTTCTAAAATTTTTGATGATTTTATTCATATTAACCTAATGCTAACTTTTCTTTATTTGCATATCTTCCACTTGTATAATGATATAATTGTCTTTCAATATCAATTAATAAACTAGAAGCGCCAATTCGCAATAATTTAGGGTTTATCCATTCAAAACCAAGCTCTTCTGCAACTAATATTAAAAATTCTAAAACAGATTTTGATGTTGATATTCCACCCGCAGGTTTAAAACCAATTTTTTTTCCTGTTTTATTGTAAAAATCTCTAATCATTCGAAGCATCACAAGACTATTATTTAAATTAGCATTAATATTTTCTTTACCTGTTGATGTTTTGATAAAATCAGCACCAGCCATCATGCAGACAAGAGAAGCTTTTGCAACATTACGTAGCGTTTCTAAATCACCAACACCTAAAATTGCTTTAACTTTTATATTACCTGCTGTTTTTTTGAATTCTTTGACTTCATTATATAATTTTGTCCAATTATTTTGAAGAACAAACCCACGATTAATTACGATATCAATTTCATCTGCTCCATCTCTTATGGAGTCACTAATTTCTTTTTTTCTAGTGCCAAAAGAAGATAATCCTGCTGGGAAACCAGTTGAAACTGCTGCTATTGGCAATTGATTACTTAATAAAGTTTTACAATCTTTGATAAGATGATGATATACACAAATTGCTCCAACCCTAATATCATTTTTACTTAATCCAAGTTCACTCAAAATATTTTTATCAATAGGATTAAGTGCTTTATTACATAATCTTTCTACTTTTCCAGAAGTATCATCACCACTTAAAGTGGTTAAATCTATAAGTGTTATTGCTTTTAACAGCCAGGCAACTTGATACTCTTTTTTTACTGTTCTTCTTTTCGTTAAAGTTGCTGTACGACGTTCAATAGCACTAAGATTAATTTTAATATTATTTACCCAACTTGTATCAAGGTCATAGTATATTTTGCCAGTCATAAATTTTAAATTACTTCTTCTTTCAATGAACGACTTAATAGCTTTATTAATTCATCTTTCAAATCATATCTTTTATAAAGTATATTATATACTGACTCCATAATAGGCATATCTATTTTATATTTTTGAGAAATATTAAAAACTGCTTCAACAGTATAATAACCCTCTGTTACTTCTTGAGATTTTAATAGATCTGTATAATTTTCAATTTTTGAAGATGCAATTTTGATGCCAAATTTAGTATTCCTTGAACTTTCAGAACTACAAGTAAGTATTAAGTCTCCTAGTCCTGATAATCCAAATAAAGTATTTTTATTAGCCTTAAAGATTTCTGCAAATCTTGTTATTTCAGCAAATGACCTCGAGATGAGTGCGCTTTTGGCATTTTCACCTAAATTTAAACCTTGAGATATACCGGCTGCAATTGCATATATATTTTTTAAAGCACCACCAATTTGAGCACCTACTATATCACTTGTATAATAAACCCTGAACTCCTTATTGGTTATTAATTTAGAAATATTTTCAAAATTTGATTTATCTTTTGTTGCTAAGGTTACTGCAGTAGGAAGATTTTGTGCAACTTCTGTTGAGAATGAAGGGCCTGATAAAATACTCACACTTTTAAAGGGCATCAATTCTTCAATAACTTCTGTTAGAAATTTTGATGATGATATTTCTATTCCTTTAGAACAAATAACTATGTTATGTTTTTTATTATGAAATTGTTTTCGTGAAACTACTTCTCTAATCCTTTGAGCAGGTAATGCAATAAATAGGTATTTAGAACTTTTTAATTCCTTTAAAGATGATGTGGCGGAAACATTTTCGTTAAATGAGGAATATTTAAGCTTAGGATTTAATTTGTGGTCATTAATTGATTTAACAATATTTTCATCTCTTGCATAAATTAAAACCTTATTTTTGCTTAAAATTCTTGCAAGGGCACTGCCCCATACACCGCCGCCAATTATACCTATTGTCATAATGGACCTCTTATCTTCTGTGACAAATGAAGTCAATTTATGGTTTTTCTAGGTTTTTTAGTCATTTTTTTTGAAAAAACTGCATGATTGATTTTTGTAACTAGTATAAGAGTGAAAATATTAAAAAGTATACTTTTTTGGAGGAAATATGAAAAAATTACTTCTAGCTGTTATAGTTAGCTTGTCGACTGTATCGACTGCTGCATTAGCAGAAATTAAAGTAGGAATTATTCTTGGTTTTACAGGACCAATCGAATCTTTAACTCCTGCTATGAGAGATGGTGCTAGAATGGCATTCGATGAAGCATCAAACTCTGGAAATCTATTAGGTGGTGAATCAATTACTATTTTAGAAGCTGACTCAACTTGTGTTGATTCTGCTGCTGCTACAGCAGCTGCTGAAGGATTAGTAGCTGATGGTGTAACTGCAATAATGGGTGCTGACTGTTCAGGTGTAACAGGTGCGATCAATGCTAATGTTGCTGTGCCAAATGGTTTGATCATGGTATCGCCATCTGCAACATCTCCTGGTCTAAGTAGTGTTCCAGATAATGGAACATTTTGGCGTACTGCTCCATCAGATGCAAAAGGTGGACAAGTACTTGCTAAACTTGCTCTTAGTAGAGGTGTAGAAAGTATTGCAGTAACTTACACAAATAATGACTACGGAAAAGGTCTCGCTGAAGTTTTTGAAAAAGCATTTACTTCAGGTGGAGGAACAATTACTGCTTCTGCGTCTCACGAAGATGGAAAAGCTGATTACTCTTCAGAAGTTGGTGTTCTTGCATCAGCTGGTGGAGATGCTCTTCTAGTTATTGGTTATATCGATGATGGTGGAAAAGGAATGATTGAAGCATCTTTAGATTCAGGTGCGTTTGATTTATTCGTTCTATCAGATGGTATGATTGGTCAATCAATCGTTGATAACATTGGTGCAGATTTAGAAGGTTCATTTGGTTCAATGCCAGGTGCAATTTCTAAAGGTTCAGCAAAGTTTGGTGAATTAGCAGCTGCTAATGGCATGGATGGAAGTGCTCCATATGTTGGAGAGTCTTATGATGCTGCAGCAATTATTGCTCTTGCAATTCAAGCTGGTGGATCTGCTGATAAACAATCAATTTTAAACAATATTAGTAAAGTATCTAATGCACCAGGTATTGTAATTAATCCTGGTCAATTATCATACGGCTTACAGATGTTAGCTGCTGGTAAAGATATTGATTACCAAGGTGCAACTGACGTAGAATTTAATGCGTTTGGTGATGCAGCTGGTGCATTTAAAGAGTTAGAAGTTAGTGGCGGTCAATTCGTTACTGTTGGTGCTCTTTAATACGTATTAAATAACTTTTTAAAACCCCGGTATCCCCGGGGTTTTTTTTGGAATATAAGTTAATTAATTTTAATATTATTACTATTATGTCCGTTATTTCATGCAATTGTGAAAAGTCTCAAATATATTTGAACGAAAATATAATATATTACTCATTACTTTGCGGATGTGAAGATTGTCGTCAGGCTGGTGAATGGGGTCATTTTAAAGGAGGTCCGGAACCTGAAAAATTACAAAAATTAATTTATGTTAGATCAGATATTAAAAAGATAGTAGGTAAACAAAATATGCATGCATATCAATTACGTAGGGATGCAAGGTCCACAAGAATATATTGTAAGAAATGCTATAGCATTATAGGCATTGATCATCCAAATTATAAAGATACGGTATTTATGTTAATTCCTCAATTATGTAAAACAGATTTAGATCTAAGCATTAAACCTGTGGCTGCCATTTTTATGAATGATTATCCTTATAAGGATTTATCGATGATTACTGATGATATCTTATATTTAAATGATTTTGAAAATGATGAAAAAAATAAAAAATTTGATGCTCTCATGAGCCCTCTTCGTGCAAAATATCAAAAACCTAAAGGAATAAGTTTTAGAGATTTAATAAAAGATGTTGAAGGCATAACTGTATTAAATTTAAAAAAAGGTGTTAAAACTTTTAATTAATAAGATTAAGAGTGTCTCACTCTTTCAGGAATTATTCCTTTAGGTCTGTAACGTAAGATTAATAATAAAATCAATCCCATGAACAAATATCTAAAGTATGGAACGCTATCAAGTAAGTGAACTTTTAGGGCATTAGTTGGTTCTAAACCTAATGTTAGTTGATTAATAATAAATGTTGTAAGTGGTGCTGCCTCAATCCAAGCAAACCAGATTACAAATCCACCAAAAATAGCACCTAAATTGTTTCCGCTTCCTCCAACAATTACCATAATCCAAATTATAAATGTAAATCGAAGTGGTCTGTATCCAGATGGGGTAAACAAGCCATCTAACGTGACAAGCATTGCTCCTGCAACACCTACAATTGCAGCTCCAATAACAAATATAATTAAATGTTGTTTAACAACATCTTTACCCATCGCATTAGCTGCAGTTTCATTATCTCTAATAGCTCTCATCATTCTGCCCCATGGTGAAAGCTGAGCTTTATTCGCAAAATAAAAAATAATAAGCATAACAATTAAAAATAATATTGCGTAAGATAGTTTTACAAATATTCCTGAACCATCAATAATAAGATTATTTAAAAGCTCTTGTTTGTCATTAGTATCAATAACATTATTTAATTTAGAAGAATTTAAGTATGTAATAAGATTGATAAACCAATCAGCATTTTGTAGATCAATCTCATAAGGCACTGGTCTTTTTAATCCTATTACGTTTTTAACTCCTCTTGATAGCCATTCTTCATGTTTTAATACGCTCACAACAATTTCAGATATTCCTAATGTTACAATTGCAAGATAATCTGATCTTAGACCAAGTGCTACTTTACCAATAACGAATGCTACCCCTGCAGCAAATAAACCTCCAACAAACCATGAAAATATTATCGGTAAACCTAGACCACCTAAAAACCCCGCCAATGCTGGATTTACATCTTCTATATTAGCAGTAGCGTTTAGATAAAAATGTCTAATTATAATAATACCTAAAAAAATAATTATGCCATTGATCCAATATCTTGAAGATTTTTTTACAATAACTTTATTTATGTACATGATGGCAAATACTAACATTGCCAACAAAATTAGACTTATTCCTAACCCTGCTCCTCCTACTTGCCATGCTTCTCTTATTGGTGGATATGAAACAATTACTGCTGCAAGACCCCCCATTGCTAAAAAACCCATTACACCAAAATTAATTACACCTGCATAACCCCAGGATATATTAACACCCATTGTCATAATAGCCGAGATTATACACATGTTTAGAATAACTAAACTTACTGACCAACCTTGAATAAAACCAACAAAGATAAAAAGTGAAATCATAATTGCTATAGCAATCCATTCATATCTTTCAAATTTCATCATAAAACTCTTCCTTTAAATATTCCCGAAGGTCGAATTAACAAGACTATTACTAAAATTGTAAATGAAACTGCAAATTTGTAGTCTGTAGAAAGTAGTTGTACTAGTCCAGAGGGTTCCAAAGGGCCTGGTAAAATATAAACGAAAAATTTTTTATAAGCATATGTTATCATAATTTCAGAAAAGGCAATCACATATCCTCCAACTACAGCACCAAAGGGATTACCTATACCTCCAACAATTGCAGAAGCAAATACAGGTAAGACTAAATTTAAATAAATAATAGGCTTATAACTTTTATCTAACCCATACAAAGAACCGGCTACACAAGCTAAAACACCCACAATCATCCATGTAATTAATACAACTCTATCTGGATTAATGCCTGATAATAATGCTAAATCCTCATTATCTGAAAATGCTCTCATAGATTTTCCAGTTTTAGTTTTTTGTAAGAACCAAAAAGTGAAAGATAAGAGAACAATTGTTATAAAAATAGTAATTACTTGAGATGATTTTAAAGCTAATCCTTCATTAAGTCCTGTCATCACTTTGAACTGTTTTGCTTTCATGATGAATTTTTGACCGTCTGAAAATTTTATTGTCTCAGTTCCAATAATAATTCTTATAATTGCATTAATAACAAACATTACACCTATAGAAACCATTGCTAAAACAACAGGCACACTTTTTTGATATCTATAATATTGAAAAACAAATTTATCTGAAATTAAACACAATATTATTGTTGCAATAATTCCTATTGGTAAAGCTAGTAAAGCTGTCGGTAGAATTCCTAGGTTTATATTTTGTGATTGGAAAAACCATGTAAGCAGTATTGTTATCATTGCTCCAAAAGACATTATCTCACCATGAGCAAAATTTGCAAAACGAAGTATAGCGTAAACAAATGTTACACCTAGAGCACCTAATGCTAATTGTGATCCGTAAGATAATCCTGGAATGATTATAAAATTCAAGAGGACAATTATAGAATTTAGAAAATCTATCACTTATTTAACCTCCTAAAAATGATTTACGTACATCAGGATTATTCAAAAGTTCTTCACCAGAACCTTCCCTGCTATTCTTTCCATTTACTAGAACATAACCTCGATCAGCTATACCAAGTGCCTGCTTTGCATTTTGTTCAACCATTAAAATACCAACACCAGTTTTGCGTACTTCTAAAATTCTAGAAAACAACTCATCCATTACTATAGGTGATACACCAGCTGTAGGCTCATCTAACATTAAAATTTTTGGCTTTGTCATTAATGCCCTTCCAAATGCAACTTGTTGTCTTTGACCTCCAGATAACTCTCCTGCATTT
>CACOVJ010000013.1 GCA_902630465.1 uncultured Alphaproteobacteria bacterium
GCGATTGGTATCAACAATCCATTCTTTTTTAACCAAAAGTTTTTTGAGTGATCTCTTGATACAATAATCATTTTTATCAGTCTTTACATGATATACTTCAGAGGATACTCCCCCTGCGAGTTTTCTATATTTAATAATTTTTTCTTTATTAATTGAATCTAGCCAAAGGGCTTTTGTCATTTTAGGTTTTTCTTTTTTGTATCAAAGCATAAATAGTTACTGCTATAGTAATCATTAAGCCATTAATAAATTGAACATAAAAGCCTGATAAGCCTAATGCAACAATTCCAGATTCAAGTGAACCTATTATTAAAACACCAATAAAAGTTCCATATACAGTTCCTTTACCTCCAAAAACTGAAGTACCCCCAACAAAAACAGCTGCTAAGGTAGTTAACATTAAGCCCGAGCCTTGTGTTGGCCAGAAATATAGCATTTCATACATTGTAAATATTCCAGCTAGAGCAGAGAAAAATCCCAATTGAACAAAGGCAATTATTTTTACTTTATCAACATCAATACCCATCATTTGAGCACTTGCTTTATTATCTCCAACAAAATGAATGTGATTACCAAATTTGTGATAGCGATAAACCCATTGCATTAAACCTGTTAAAACAACAAACCAAATAAATTGAGCCGGAATGAGATTAAACAACTTATCTACAAAAATCATATGGTGCCATGTTCCATCAGCTTCATCAACAATGGCTATACCGCTTCCTTGTGAAATAACGTTTACCAAACCTCTCCAAAAGAAAAGTGTTCCTATAGTGGCTACTATAGAAGGTATTCCAATTTTTGTAACTAGCAATCCATTTATTAATCCAGCAAACATACCAAGTGCAGTTGCTAAAGCAAATGATATAAAAAAATTACCATCAGTAGAGGTTAATAACATACCAAAAGTTAGAGAAGTAATTCCAACAATAGATGGGAATGATAAATCAATTTCACCTAATGTTACGACAAATGTTGCTGAAATGGCAATAATGCCAAAGAAAGGCATTGATTGCATAAATGCCCTATATATTGGAAACCTAGTAAATACATGAGTAGCACCAAAAAAATATATTAAGAAAAGTACAATAGCAATTATGGTAATGCTTATTTCAAGGCGATGTGTTTTTACAAAGTAACTATTAATAATACTACTCATAATTAATCAACTTTAATTTTTCCTGATTCATGTAATTGTATCATTTTTTTGACTAATTCCTCTCTAGATATTTGATCTTTTAAAAATTCACCCACAACTTCACCCCTATCTAAAATAATAAAGCGATCAGCAGCTCCATAAACATGAATGATATTGTGATCGATAAAAATTGCTGATTTATTTTCATTTTTTAATCCTTTTACAAAATTTAAAACCTTTTCAGTTTCTTGAATTGATAATCCCATTGTAGGTTCATCTAAAACTATTAAATCTGAATTAAAATATAATGATCTACCAAATGCAACTCCTTGCTTTTCTCCACCTGATAAACCCATGACAGGTGAGTCAACCGTAATGGCTTTGGAAGTAAATCCAATATAGTCTCGTAATATTCTGTCTGCTTCTTTTCTTTGTTCTTTAATTTTTAAAAAACCTAATGAATTTGTTATTTCTCTTCCAGCAAAGATATTTCTATAGAGTTCTTGTTGATCACACAATGCTCTTTCCTGGTATACCGCTTCAATTCCCATTTTTCTTGATTGTGATACAGATTTTATTTGAACTTCATTTTCTTTAAAAAATATTTTTCCCGAATTTGGTGTATGCACACCAGTAATAACCTTAATTAGAGTTGATTTTCCAGCTCCATTATCACCAATTAATGCAACGACCTCACCTTTATTTATCGTAATATTAACATCTTTTAAGACCTTGACGTTCCCAAAATTTTTATAAATATTTTCTAATTTTAAAAGTTGTTTAGACATACAAAATGTACAAGCCTGCCAGGGGCAGGCTTGATTTGATTAGATTATCTAATTTGAACTGCAGCAAGTGGAGCAATTGCATCAACATTGTCTGCTGTAACAAATGCTGCACCAGTGTCCATTGCTAGTCCAGCCATTCCATACTTAGTACTTAAGAAAAGTTGAACAATTGGAATATAGCCTTGGATAAATGGCTGTTGATCAATTACAACATCAATATATCCAGAGTTAATTCCATCTACAATTGGAGCTGATAAATCAAATCCTGCACCACATACTTCCTCAGTGCCATGACCAGCAGCTTTCATGTAAGTCGGCAAGCTTGCAGTTAATCCACCATGGTCAGTAATTGCCATTTTAATATCAGGATTGGCACTGTAAGTTGATACATACATTGGTGTACCTTGAGATGCATCTGAGTTTACATTATCTGGGATTTCCTGATAAACAACCTCAACACCCATGTCTTCAACACCAGCTATAGCACCTTTAGTTCTTTCACCTCTGTTTGGCATACTTGCTAGGCCCCAAATAAAAGCTTTATCTCCAGCTTTTAGTCCACAAACCTCAACAGCTTTTTTACCTAAGTTGTAACCAGCATCAAATAAGTCTGCACCAGCATAACCAAAACCTTCTGTTTTGTATTCTGCCTCTAAATCTGGTAGTGGTGTATTCATTGTTGTTATAACTATACCCATTTCTCTAGCTTCTTTGATGATTGGTCTCATTGCTTCATCGCCAGGAAAACCATAAATAGCAATTCCATCTGGTTGAAGAGCTACCGCCTCTTTAAACTGCTTAATCATTATTTCAGAATTCCATTGTGACCAATAATAATCAACATCACAGCCAGTATGCTCTGCTGCAGCAACTGCACCATTGTATACTATTGTTCCAAATGGACCACCTTCAGGACCACCTGGAAAGAATATAAACTTTTTGTCACAAGAATAGTCATTTTTTGCAACTGCTGATCCTGCTACTAAAGCAAAAAATACAGCAACTAAAGCTAACAATTTATTCATTATTCCTCCCTTATTGTAATTTATAAAGCCAATTTATATGTAAAATTATAAATATTACAAACCTAATTTAAATAATATTAAACAATAATTTACTTCCTTGAAAAATAAACTTTTTAGAATTAGAATAAATAAGTAAAGAAAGCTAAGTAATGACTAGAAAAAAATTAACTGTTTACGATTATCTTAAATGTAAGGGTAAAAGACAACTAAGTGTTCTTTTTGTACATAATGCTGAAGAAGCAAGAGCTGCAGATGAAGCTGGAATAGACATGATTTGCACTTCGCATGACGCACCTCAGTTTGGAATATTTAATAGTTTTGATGAATTAATAAGAATTCGTGAAGCAGCTCCAAACTGTTTTATGCAATCGGGAACAGCTTCAAATATCGCATCTGAATATGATGCAATGAAAGTCTCACACAAATATTTAGAAATAGGAGCTGATGTAATCTATGGTGGTAACTGGAGCTATAAAATTATTAGAGGTTTAAGAGATGAAAATATTCCTATCAATAGTCACGTTGGACTTGTTCCTGGTAAAGCAACTTGGATTGGTGGATTTAGGGCAATTGGTAAGACAGCAGATGAGGCAATTGGTGTTTTACAACATACTCTTGAATTACAGGAAGCAGGTGCAATAGGTGTTGAGCTTGAGGTTGTGCCACCGAAAGTAGCTGAAGTAATTACAAAAAAAGTAGAAATAATGACTTTATCGATGGGCAGTGGTTCTGGATGTGACGGACAATATCTGTTTGCAAATGATGTCTTAGGTTATACAGATGGTCACACCCCAAGACATGCAAGAATTTACAGAAATTTTAAAAATGAATATGCTAAGCTACAAGCGGAAAGAATCCTAGCATTTAAGGAATTTCACAAGGATACAATAGATAAGAAATTTGATGATCCTAAAATTACGGTGGGAATTGAGGATAATGAGTTTGACAGATTTTTAGAATTGTCTAATAAATTTTGACTTTTTAATAAATAATTATAATTATATATTATATTTAGGGCATATTATGGAAGTTAACCTTAAAAAATGGTACAAATGTAACGTAGATAAAGCAGAGTTTAAAAAGCTTTGTGAGAAATCCGACTGGCAAGGATTTAAGCATATGATAATCTACTTTTCTGCTCTTTTCTTGTTTGGTTATTTAGCTTACGCAACTTGGGGAACTTGGTGGTGTGTATTATTCTTTTTTATTTATGGAAATATTTGGGGTTGCTCAGATGCAATTTGGCATGAAACTGGTCATAGGACAGCATTTAAAAGTAAGTTTTGGAATGACTTCTTCTATTTTATTGCCGGTTTTATGGATAATTTTGAGCCAATAAGATGGAGACATTCTCATCACCATCATCATACACATACAATATTTAATGATCCTTATGATTTTGAGATTTTAGTAAAAAAGCCTGTGGATTTAATTTGGTTTTCTTTACTCTATGTTCCTTTTGCAAGTCTTTTCTATATCCATAAATCATTACACTGGGAAACAATTCAGCATGCTTTTGGTAAAACAACTGAAGTAATGAGAATATGCATACCTGAAAAAGAAAGAAACAAATGCAGATGGTCTGCAAGAAGTCACGTATTCGTTTGGGTAGCTACAATAGCTGCATCCATATATTTTCAGTCATGGCTTCCTTTGCTATTTATAGTTCTTCCAAACTTTTATGGTAAAACTCTCGTTACCATTTTTGGAGCTACACAACACGCAGGTTTAAAAGAGGATATAAAAGATCATAGACATAGCACAAGATCTGTTCTTTTGAACCCTGTCTTTAGTTTTTTATACTGGCAAATGGAATATCACATAGAACATCATATGTTTCCAACAGTTCCATCATACAATTTACCTAAGCTTCATGAAATGATTAAAGATCAAATGCCACCTATAAGAAAAGGATTATATGGCGCATATAAAGAAATTATTCCAGCTTTGATTAAACAATCTAAGGATCCTCATTATAAAATACCACTCGCTATTCCTGCGTGAGTAAAGTTGAAATTTTTAAAGACTGTAAAAACAATTTAGGTGAGGGAATTACTTGGTCTCAAAATAATAATAGTCTTTACTGGCTTGATATACCAATGCCATCAAAATTATATAAATACTCTTTTGATAGCAATAAACATCAAGTTTATGAAATGCCGGAAATGATAACAGCAATGGCAGAGCGAGATAAAAACAATTTATTAATTGCTTCTCACTATGGAATTAATAATTTTAACTTAGAGAGCAATAAATTTAATCAAATACTTACCTTAGAAAAAGACAAACCTTACAACAGATGCAATGATGGAGCGGCAGATTTTTTAGGTAATTTTTGGATTGGAACTATGCAAAATAATATTGCAGATGATGGTAGTGATATAGAAATTACTAAAAATTCTGGCTCTTTATATTGTATAGATAAAGATTTAAATATTACTAATCATGAAAATAATATTGGTATTTCAAATACCTTTGCATGGAGTCCTCAAAATGACAAATTTTATTTTTCAGACACTCTTACTGGCAAAATATTTGTTTATGACTATGATTATAACAATAAAAAAATTTCTAATAAAAAAGAATTTGCTGAGTTCAAGAGAGGTTATCCTGATGGATCAACAGTTGACTCAGACGGCTTCCTATGGAATTGTAGATGGGATGGATCATGTGTAGTTCGTTTTAATCCAAACGGAGATGTAGATAGGGTAGTTGAATTGCCAGTTCCAAACGTTACAAGCTGTACTTTTGGAGGTAAAGACTTGAAAACGTTGTTTATTACAACTGCAAGAATGGGCATGACAAATGAGCAATTAGAAAATACACCACATGCAGGTAGTTTATTTGTTCTTGAAACAGATATTCAGGGAAAACCTGACTTTAAATTTGCTAATTAATTAGTAAAGTAATTAATTAATTAATTAATTTATTTGTTTGTTTATATATGCGTAATAGATTTAAAGATAAGATAGTTATTGTAACCGGTGCTGGCTCAGGAATTGGACAAAGAACTGCTGAACGTTTTAGTGAAGAAGGGGCTCAAGTAGTTATAGCTGAGCTGGATAAAAACACTGGTAAACAAGTAGAAAAAAAAATCAATAATAATAATGGTAAAGCAATTTTTATCGAAACTGATGTAGCTGAATATAATTCTGTTCAGGAGATGGTAAAAAATACTGTTAAAGAATTTGGATCTCCTGACATACTTATAAATAATGCTGGAATAAATGTTTTTAGCGAACCTTTAAAGATGAGTGAGTCTGAATGGAAAAGAGCTTTTTCAGTTGACTTGGATGGTGTTTGGAACGGATGTAAAGCAGTTTTACCTCATATGTTAGAAAAAGCTAAAGGCTCAATAGTAAATATTTCATCTGTTCATGGTTTTCAGATAATTCCAAATTGTTTTCCATACCCTGTAGCAAAACATGGTGTAATTGGATTAACAAGAGCTTTAGCAGTTGATTACGCTTCTAAAGGCATTAAAATTAATTGTATATCTCCTGGTTATACCGATACTCCAATATTAGAAAGATTTTTTAGTACAAAACCTGATCCTGAGAAAGCAAGAAAGGAAGCTGAGTTCCGTCAACCTATAAGAAGAATGGGTACTACTACTGAAATAGCAAATACAATTTTATTTATGTCATCTGATGAATGTAACTACATGATTGGAGCTAACATTGTTGTTGATGGAGGTATTACTCTAAAGATTCATGAGAATGATGATACTGGTGCAAATTAATAAGTGAAAATTGAAAATATTGAGCTTTTTTATTTATCTATGCCAGAGATTCTGGATGAAGCAGATGGAAGTCAAGATGCATTGATAGTAAAAGTAGAGGCTGGCGGGCTTGTTGGATGGGGTGAATGTGAGGCTTCTCCCTTAACTTCAATTGCAAATTTTATTTGTCCCAAATCACATTCTGCAGCTAATCCAATTAGAGACTCAGTTATTAATCAAAATATAAATGACTTAAATGATGTAAAAAAAATAATTCAGACCGTTAAACACAAATCACTAATGATTGCTCAAACACCACATACTTTTTCTGGAATTGAAGTAGCGTTGTTGGATCTCTTAGCAAAGAAAGAAAATTGTCCAATTTATTCACTAATTGGAATGAATAAATCTAAACCAAAAATAGCATATGCTTCAGTATTATTTGGTAAAACACCCCAAGAAACATATGAAGTTGCTAAAAATTTAAAAAATCAAAATTTCAAAGCAATTAAGTTTGGATGGCAAAATTTTGGTCTCAATATTAAAACTGATGAAGATCATTTAGTTGCAGCAAGAGAAGCTATGGGAAAAGATTTGGAACTAATGGTTGATGTAGGAGCTATTTGGGGGACTGATGTTGAGGAAGCGCAAAAAAGATTGAATATCCTTCAAAACGCAAACATTACTTGGTTAGAAGAACCATTTTTTTCTGATGCTTTTTATGAATATGGTCAATTAAGTGATAAAACAAATTTACCCTTAGCAGGCGGAGAGTCTTGTCACTCGGTTGAGTCAGCTAAAAATATGATTAGATTTGGTAAAGTTAATTTTATTCAAATAGATGCAGGAATTGCTGGCGGAATACTTGCAGGTAAAGAAATTTGTGATTTTGCAGAGGCTAATAACGTACAATATGTAAATCATACCTTTACTTCACACTTACAACTTTCATCTTCCTTACAATCTTATGCAAATTCCTCTAAAAGTTTATTTGCAGAATTTCCTCAACAGCTAAAATCATTGGCATGGGATCTTACTGAAAATCATATTGATATAGATATAAATGGATGCATAAATATTCCAACAGGTGTTGGTCACGCTATAAAAATCAATCAAAGTGCTTTAGAACAATATAAGGTTGATGTACAAATATATATAAATAAAGAAAAAATATTTTAAGATGAAAATTATTGATATCCAAACCACAATTGTAAACGCAGAAATGCGAAACTGGGTATTTGTAAAAGTAATTACAGATAAAGATTTATACGGATGGGGTGAAGCAACTGTTGAATGGAAAACTAGAGCTGTTGTAGGAGCTATAGAAGATTTAAAACCTTTGTTAGTTGGTAAGGATCCAAGGAATATTAAACAAAATTTTCAAATAATGACAAAGCATGGTTTTTGGAAACTAGGTGTAATTGGTATGTCTGCAGTTAGTGGAATAGAACATGCTCTTTGGGATATACTAGGAAAAAGTTTGAATACACCAGTGTGGCAATTACTGGGCGGTAAAGTCCGAGAAAAAATAAAAATTTATACTCATTTAGGTATGGGAGATATGAATGCTGTCTACAGAGACACAATGGAGACAAATAAATTAAATGAACATGCATCTGCTTTAGTAGAAAAAGGCTATAAAGCATTTAAGGTTGTATTTATTCCATTTACTCATTTCACTAATACTTCTAAAAATTTAAATAAAGTAAATGAGTTAATGTCTTCTTTAAGAAAAACTGTAGGTGAGGATATTGATATAATGGTAGATTTTCATGGAAGATGTGCCTCTGGTATTTCTGCAATACAGTATATCAAAGAATTAGAATCATATAATCCACTATTTGTTGAAGAGCCAATATTGCCAGGAGATAACAAAACTTTGTTACAAATTAAAAACTCAATAAATTGCCCTCTTGCCACTGGTGAAAGATTGATAGGACATCAAGAATTTGAAGACATTATATCTAATCGTATTGTTGATATTGTTCAGCCAGATCTTAATCATTGTGGTGGATTGCTAGAAGCTAAAAATATAGCAGCTGCGGCTTCTGTAGCAAACATTGGTGTTGCTCCACATAATCCAAACGGCCCAATAGCTGGTGCCGCAGCACTTCATTTTGCTACTTCAACAACAAACCACATAATACAAGAGGTTATGGATAAATCAGTACCTTGGTATGATGAAGTTATATCTCAAACACCTGTTAAAAAAGATAAGGATTGTTGGTTGATTCCAAACACACCTGGTCTTGGAATAGATGTTAATGAAAAAGAAGCAGCAAAATACCCTTTTAAACAAGAAATAATGCCAACAACTGATGCATACCTTGATGATGGAACAGTAGTTGATTGGTGATTAGTACTAATAAAATAAAAGGAATTTTTCCAATTCTTTACACCTTTTTCAATAAAAATAATTCCATTGATTACAAATTGATGGAAGAACAAATTTCACTAATATTTAAAAAAAAATGTAATGGTATAGCTGCTCTTGGTTTAGCAACTGAAGTAAACAAGTTAACTTTAAAAGAAAAAATAAAAATAATTGAACTTATTACAACAACAATTCCATCTTCATTTCCAAAAGCAATAACTATACATGCAAAAAAATATGAGGATTATTGTAAACTAATAGATATATCAAAATCAAATAATGTGGATTGGTTAATTCTACAACCAATGATAAAAAAAAATATGACAGATAAAGATTGTTATAATTTTTTTAAAAATATTATGCCTGCAACAAAAGGTACTTTAACAGGAGTTCAAAATGCAAAAGAGTATATTGGTGTTGGATTAACATCTAATCAAATTTTAGACCTATATAAAAGATTTAATAACTTTAGAGCTATAAAAGGTGAGGCATCCTCTATTCATATGCAAAAAGAAATTATAAAATATCCAAAAGATTTAATTGTTTTCAATGGAAGAGGAGGTCAAGAGATAGTAGACAATTTTAAAATTGGCTGTAAAGGAATAGTTCCTTGTTTAGATGGTGCAGATAAATTTTTAAAAATTTATAACTATTTTAAAAAAAATAAACCTGATCATGCTGAAAGAGAATATAAAAATATTCTTCCAAATATAGTATTTATAATGCAATCAATTGACTCTTTGGTTTGTTACGGTAAGAGAGTTTGTGCATTTAGGATGGGAGTAAAGAATGTTTATGATCGTAAGCCATTTCTTAAACCAACAAATTATGGAATACAAAAATCAAAATATATTGCAAAATCACTTGGATATTTCTAATGGTAAAAAAAAGTAAATATAGGTCTTCAGCTTGGTATAATTCTAAAGATCACAGAAGAGATACTTTCATTCATAGAGGTTGGATGCGAAATCAAGGGCACCCAAGTCATTTATTTGATGGTAGGCCTGTTATTGGCATATGTAATACTTGGTCAGAACTTACTCCATGTAATGGACATTTTCGCGAAATTGCTGAGTCAGTAAAAAAAGGAGTTTATGAGGCAGGAGGATTCCCATTAGAATTTCCTGTTTTCTCTGCAAGCGAATCAAATTTAAGACCAACAGCAATGCTATTTAGAAATTTGGCAAGCATGGATGTAGAGGAAGCCATTAGAGGAAATCCAATTGATGGAGTAGTTCTACTAATGGGCTGTGATAAAACTACGCCATCTTTATTAATGGGTGCAGCCAGTGTTGATTTACCTACAATTGGTATTTCTGGAGGACCTATGCTTAATGGACATCACCAAGGTAAAATAATAGGATCTGGAACAGGGGTTTGGCAGCTTGACGCAGATTTAAGTGCTGGAAAAATTACTGAGGAGGATTTTATTGAAGCAGAAATATCTATGAGTCGTTCAAAAGGAAACTGTATGACAATGGGAACTGCTTCAACTATGGGAAGTATGGTAGAAGCACTAGGAATGTCTCTACCCAACAATGCTGCTATACCAGCTGTTGACTCAAGAAGGTATGCTCTTGCCCATATGTCAGGAAAAAGAATTGTTGAAATGGTTAAGGAAGATTTAATAATGTCAAAAATTGTAACAAAAAAATCTTTCGAAAATGCTATTAAAGTTAATGGTGCAATAGGGGGATCAACAAATGCAGTTATTCACTTAGCAGCAGTTGCTGGAAGATTAGAAATAGATCTTAAATTAAGTGATTGGGAAAAATGTGGTAAAGATATTCCTACGCTAGTAAATTTACAACCTTCTGGAAAATATTTAATGGAAGATTTTTATTATGCTGGTGGGGTGCCTGTTGTTATAAGAAGGCTACTTGAAAAAAATATTTTGGATAAAGATTCTCTTACTGCAAATGGTAAAACAATATCTGAAAATAATAAAAATGCTAAATGTTGGAATAATGATGTCATTAAAGAATTTGATGATCCTTTGGTTGCTGATGGAGGCATAAAAATACTAAGAGGAAATATTGCACCAAACGGTGCGATCATTAAGCCATCTGCTGCGACTCCAGAACTTATGAAGCATAAAGGGAAAGCAGTAGTTTTTGAGAGTGTCGAAGAATTTCATGATAAAATTGATAGCCCTGATCTTGAAGTAGATGAAAACTCAATTCTTGTATTAAAAAATTGTGGCCCTAAAGGTTATCCTGGAATGGCCGAGGTTGGTAATATGAGACTGCCTCAGAAATTATTAAAAAAAGGAATCAGAGATATGATACGTATATCTGATGCAAGAATGAGTGGAACTGCATATGGAACTGTCATCCTTCATACTGCTCCTGAAGCTGCAATAAAAGGACCCCTAGCAGCCGTACAAAATAATGATTTTATAGAAATAGATGTAGAAAAAGGATCAATGAACCTTATTGTCGATGATAATGTTATTAAGGAAAGATTAGAAAATTACAAACCAGTTTTACCAGATATAAAAAGTGGTTATCAAAAAATGTATATTGACCATGTAACGCAAGCCGATACTGGAGCTGACTTAGATTTTTTAATTGGTAAGCGTGGATCAGAAGTAAAAAGACATAGTCATTAATTATATAAAAAAAATGAATAGTAATTTTGTTCCTTTATCTACCGAGGAGTTAATTGCTAAAATTAATAAAATTCCAAAAGTGAGTTTAGCTCAATTACCAACTAATTTAGAATTTGCCCCAAATATTTCTAAAGAGTTAAATATCAATCTTTATATTAAAAGAGATGACTGTACTGCACTTGCATTTGGGGGTAACAAAACAAGACACTTAGAGTTTATATTGGCAAAAACTTTGTATGGAGATTACGATTGTATTTTAACAGGAGCTTCATCACAATCGAATTTTTGTCGTCAAGCCGCAGCTGCTGCTAACAAACTAAATTTAGATAGTTACTTAGTATTAATGCATGGAGTTAAGGGTACATTAATGCAAGGTAATTTTTTACTATATAATATTTTAGGTGCAAATGTAGATGTAGTTGAAGGAGAGGATTTAGAGAAAATTCCAAAACATTTAGATCAAAAATATAATCAACTAATTAATAAGGGAAGAAAACCATTGTTAATATATGGTGGTTTTGGAAAAGAAGATACTGCACTTGCTAGCATTAGTTATGCCAATGCGATGGCTGAAATTGATTTACAAATGAAAGAACAAAAATTTATGGCAGATCATTTGTTTGTAACAGCTGCTAATATGACACAAGCTGGCTGTGAATTAGGAGCTAAAATTTTAAATTGGCCAACCAGAATACAAGGTATATCTCCCGTGTATTGGGAAATGGATATTAAAAAAGACATAGCAAGAATATGCAATGATGGAGCTAAGCTACTTGATATTAATTTAGAGTTTTCTCATGATATGATTAATCATGATAATAATTATGTAGGTGAAAAATATGGCGCCACTACTGAAGAGGGAATTAAAGCTATGAAGCTCCTTGCTAATAAAGAAGGAATTATTTTGGATCCAGTTTATACTTCTAAAGGTTTTGCAGCTCTTATAGATTATGTTCAAAAGGGAATAATAAAAAAAGGGCAAAATGTAATTTTTATATATACTGGTGGTAGCCCAGCAGTTTTTGCATACAATGAAGAGATAACTAAAAATTCTACTCTGTAATTTTAAAGTTATCTAAATATTTATTTGATAACTCTATTCCTAATCCAAATTTATTTTCGTCTAATTCAATAAAACCATTTTTAGCTTGAGGCTCTCCATCAAAAATGTACCAAAATAATTCATTTCCTATCTCTACAGGCCAAAATGGAAAATACTCTACAATTGGAGCATTGATGCTACTCATTGAGATATGAAAATTATGCACTTGTCCAGCATGAGGTATTACAGGAATTTGAAATGCTTCAGCTAATGCACAAATTTTATGTGCTTGCGTTATACCCCCAACTCTATTTGTATCAAACTGAACAACATCAACGGCTCTTTTTTCTAACAATTGTCTGAAACCATAAAGAGTATATTCATGCTCACCTCCAGATATAGGCGTTCTGCAAGTTGCTCTTAATTCTGCATATCCATCTATATCATCAGCAATCACAGGCTCTTCCAACCATCTTAAGTTTTCTTTATCTATTAACCTCATCATTCTTTTTGCATATTCAAAAGTCCAGCCCATATAAACATCTGCCATCAAATCAATATCGTCTCCTACAACTGATCTGACTGTTTTAATTAATTCTATATTTTTATTCATACCTTCAGCACCATCTTTTGGTCCCCAACCAAAACGCAATTTCATAGCTTTAAAGCCTTGGTCTAAATATTCCTTCGCTTCTTTGGCAAGTGTGTCAAGAGGCTGGCTATATAATTTACTTGCATAACATGGTAGTTTACTTTTCGTTTTACCACCTAATAGACTGTAAACTGGTTTCTTAGATGCCTTGCCCAAAGCGTCCCAAACAGCAATATCAACAGCACTTATTGCTGTCATACCAACACCTTTTCTTCCCCACGCCAAAGTTTGACGATACATTTTTTGCCAGATATGTTCATAATCCCAAATATTTTCTCCGACAATTGCAGGTTTAAGATAGTTATCTACAACAGACTTACATGGCTTAGGAGATAGCGCTGCATTTCCTAAACCAATATGACCATCTGTTGTTTCTACCTCAACAACTAACCAACTTAGAAATTTGAAAGTGGACATTCCGTCAGCAGAAATATTTTCTTTATTTAATAAGTCAGCAGCACTAGTACAAAAATTATCATGAATTTTTTGTATTGGACCTGTCCATGTATAAAGTTTAGCTCTTACATCTTTAATTTTAGAATGCATAACTATATTCTGTAATATTTTTCTGCATTTGAAGAAAACAACATTTTTTTATCATTATCTGAATAATCTGTTGTAATTGTTTTAAAAGAATTCCAGTAATTATCAAAAGTATTAAATATTTTATCTACTGGAAAATTGGAAGCAAACATACATCTCTCTATGCCAAAAATTTCTATAGTTTTTTCTACAAATATTTTGGTACTATCAATTGTCCATTTTGGATCAAACATTCCAAGACCTGAAATCTTTGCTACCATATTTTCACAGTTAGCAATTCGTTTCATATTTCCTTCCCAATATTGAATGTAATCATCAGTTTGATAACAAGGTTCTCCAGTATGATTCAAAATAAATAAAATATCATCATTATTTTTTGTAAGATTAAATGCATCTTCCATTTGATGGGGATATATTTGTATATCAAATGATAAATTTCTATTCTTCATATTTTTAAAGTTTTCTAACCACTTTGTGTTTTTCATAAAATCTTCAGGCGCATGTGAATACTTTGGTTCATCAGAATTAAAAGATAAAATCTGTCTAATTCCCCTTGTATTTTTATACTCTTGATGTTGATCTAAAATATCTACAACATTTTCTTTTGAAAAATCTGCAAATGCAACAATTGCATTTGGTAAATTTGAACTGTGATTATCAGCTATTGATTGAAGCCACTGTGTTTCACTAACAGGGCTATCGTCATCATGTTCTGCTTGTACATGAACTGATTTTATTAAGTTTTGATTTTTTGCATCATTAAGATAATCATCTAATTTGTAACTCTTTCTAATTGCACCATAATCTCCAAAAAAAGCTTCACCTTCTTTAACCATTAACCAAGAGTATTTAGTTTTCTCATTTTCTAAATCCCATAAATGGTGATGTGCATCAACTATAGGTATATTATTCATTTTATAATTTTGTGAAGAGCAATATTTCTATTGCTCTTCAACATAAAAATTAGAAGTTAAAATTATCGATATTGTCAGGAACAAAATCAAGCATTGGTGCTGCATAAATTAAGTTATTAGCATTTATTACAACATCACCTTGGTCTGGGACACTAATTGTCATACCTTCTGATAACTTCATTCCATTTTCAACCATTTGAACAGATAGATAACCTGCAATTTCACCTTCAACAGATGGATCCCATAGTTGGAAAGCTTTTACACATCCACTTTTTAGGAAAGGTCTCATTTGGTTTGGAGTTCCAAGACCAGTTACTTGAACTTGATCACATTTACCCGCAGATTCTACAACTTGTGCAGCAGCTGCTACACCAACAGTTGTTGGAGAAATAATACCTCTTAAGTCAGGGTATTTAGCAAGTAATGCTTCTGCTTCAGTTGTACTTTTCTGAGGATCATCATCTCCATATACAACTCCAAGATATTCCATGTCAGAGAACATACCTTTACCGATAATGTTTTCTTCCATATCTTTGATCCAAGTATTTTGATCTGGAGCGTCAGTTGTCGCACTTAAAATTGCAAACTGACCTTTATGATCAATTAATTGTCCCATTAAAGTCATTTGTGCTGTACCAACTGTTGAGAAATCAACGGGCATGATAGCTAAATCTCTATGAGCTTCACTTCCAGGTATGTCTCCATTAACAACCATTATAATAATACCTTTTTTTCTAGCTTGATCAAAAACAGTATTAAGTGCATCATTTGAATTTGGTGAAATTGCAATTACATCTACACCTCTTTGAATTTCTGCCTTAATAAAAGGTAACTGTGAAGTCGCATCAGCAGTTGCAGGTGCAACTGTTGAAAAGTTGTAACCATATTTTTCTGCACCAACTTCGAAACCTTTAATAATTGAATCAAAGTAAGGATTACCAGTATTTTTTGGAATATATACAACTTCAGTTTTAGCAAAAACTCCTGTTGTAAGTAGCAAACCAAGAATACTTACAGAAATAATTTTGAATAGTTTATTCATTATTCCTCCTATTGAATTAATGATAACATCTTCAATAAATTCATATTTTTATCAAGAATAATTTGAAAATTTTACTTATTATTTTTAAAAAACTAACATAGAAGTAGTTAATAAACATAATATGGATCTTAAAACTAATAATATTGGCAAAACATTTAGTGGTGTAAATGTTTTGAGAAACGTGGATTTTGATTTAAAACCCGGAGAAGTTCATGCATTAGTTGGTGAAAATGGAGCTGGCAAATCTACTTTTGTTAAAATCTTAAGCGGTGTTTATACACCAACTGAAGGAGACATTTTTTTAGATGATAAAAAAGTGAATATTACATCTCCAATAGTAGCTCAAAAAAATGGAGTATCTTTAATTCATCAAGAACCACAATCCTTTTCACATCTCTCAGTAGCAGAAAATATTTTTATGGGACATATGGATGGAAATAATTTTTCGAGAGTAAAATGGCAAGAAATTAATAATAAGTCTAATGAAATCTTAGAATCTATTGGTTTAAAAATTGATCCAAAAATTATTATGGAAGGATTGTCTATTGCAGATCAACAGATGATTGAAATAGCTGGTGCTTTATCTAAAAACTCCAAAGTTTTAATAATGGATGAGCCAACTTCACCACTAACACCAAATGAAGTAGGTAAGCTATTTGAAATTGTAAATAAATTAAAGTCAAATGGAATGGCAATTATTTTTATTAGTCATCGTCTTGAAGAAATCAGACAAATATCAGACAGAGTTACAATATTTAGAGATGGTGATCAAATTACTACAAAAAAAATAAATGAAGTCACTAATGAAGAAATAATTAAATTTATGATAGGTAGAAATATTGAAGAAACTGAAGTGAAAGATAATGATTATATAAAAAATGACGAATATATTCTAGATGTTAAAAATTTATCATTATCAAAAAAATTTAGTAATATTACATTTAATTTAAAAAAAGGTGAAATTTTAGGATTTGCAGGTTTGGTTGGTGCAGGAAGGACAGAAGTAGCTAAGAGTATCTTTGGAGCTGAAAAATTTGATAATGGAGAAATTATATACAATGGAGAAAATATAATAAACAATTCCCCTAACGATGCTATTAATAAAGGTTTTGCATATGTACCTGAAGATAGAAAACAAATGGGAATTTTTGGACCTGTTGCAGTTGAGGATAATATAACATCAGCTGTTCCAAAAGACGTATCTAATAATTTTGGTTTAATTAACTCTAAAACTGTTTCAACATTTACAAATGAGTATATTGAAAAATTTAATATTATTCTGACTTCAGGTAGACAATTGATAGAAGAGTTATCAGGAGGAAATCAACAAAAATGTATTATATCAAAATGGTTACTCTCAAAGCCTAAAATTTTAATACTTGATGAACCTACAAGGGGTGTTGATGTAGGAGTTAAATCTGAAATGTATGAAATAATTAATAAGTTAGCTCAAGAAGGCACAGCAATTATTTTAATTTCATCAGAATTACCTGAGATACTCTCTCTATCACATAGAATTATAGTTATGCGCGAAGGTAAAATAACAAAAATATTAAATAATAAAGAAGCAACTCAGGAGAACATTATGAGTTATGCAATAAATTAGTATGACTGTATTTGATAAATTTTTAAGAATTAGAGAACTTGGAATTTTTTCAATAATAGTAGTTTTTGTTATTGTTGCTGCGATAATAGATCCAAGATTTATGACTATTGATAGTTGGAGAGCTGTGTTTCTTGCAATCCCTCTTATTTTGGTCATGGCGATGGGTCAGATGATGGTTATCATATGTCGTCATGTAGATATATCTATTGGATCGATATTAGCGTTTTCAGCTATTGTTATCGGATTATTATTTATACAATTTCCAGGATTATCTCTTTGGTTATCATTGTTAATTACAGCATTCGTTGGACTTGTGATGGGTTTAATAAATGGATTTATTGTCACACGATTTAATGTTCACTCAATAATAGTAACACTAGGTACATTAAGTTTATATAGAGGTTTAGTTTTTATAGTTAGTGGTGGAAGACAAATTGATAGAAATGATATTCCTGAACATGTAGTTTCCTTTTCACAAACTTCTTTTCTATTTTCAATTCCAGCAATTTTAATTTTTTCTGCATTAATTGTAATTGTTACCCATTTAGTCATGAGACATTCAGTTTTAGGTCGCGAAATTTATGCTACTGGAAGCAATCCTGTTGCGGCACATCTTAAAGGTATTAATGTTACTAAAGTCACTCTATTTTGTTTTGGTGTTTGCGGAATGTTAGCAGGTGTTGCAGGACTTTTTTACGCTTCAAGATTTGGTTATGTAAATCCTGGAGTTACGGGAGTAGGTATTGAGTTTATTGTTATTGCAGGTGTAATTATTGGAGGTACAAGTATTACTGGAGGTTCAGGAAGTGTCTTAGGTACTTTTCTAGGAATACTGCTTTTAGGAATTATAAATGTAGCTTTACCTGTTTTAAACATACCAGGAGAATTTCAAAAAGCAATTTACGGATTAATTATTGTTGTAGCTTTAGCTCTTGATCAGTTAATAATTTATAGAATGAAAAAGTTAAGTGGTGGATTGAATGCTTAAAAATATATCAATTTATTTAAGTGAAAATCCTACATTAAGATATTGGATTGTTAGGCCTGAGTGGGTAGCTGTTATATTATTAATTATTTCAATAATTTCATCAATTCAATTATCACCTTTTTTTGCTGATTTAGCTTTTATAATGGACTCTGCCACTCCGTATGTAGAATATGGTTTAATAGCAATAATACTAACCTTGATAATTATTTCAGGTGAAATTGATCTATCAATAGCCTCTATGATTGCCTTGACAGCAGTTATTTTTGGAACTGCTTACAACGCAGGGATTGGAATGCCGATGTCAATAGTCATAGCTCTTCTATCAGGAACACTTTGCGGCTTGTTCAATGGCATTCTTGTTACTCAACTACAAATTCCTTCAATAATATTAACAATCGGAACTTTGACTTTATATCGTGGAATTGCTCAATCATTGGCCAGTGATTTTTCATTAGGCGGATATCCCTCTTGGTTTATTGGAATAGACTATCGTTATGTTGGTATAGTGCCTATTCCAGTTATAATATTTACCATATTTGCAATAGTTGTAGGATTTTTTCTAAGCTCAACTATTTATGGAAAGCAACTATATTTAATTGGTACAAATCCTCAGACTGCCAAATATTCAGGAATTAAAGTTAATCGCATTAAATTATCACTCTTCACTTTATCTGGCTTAGTCTGTGGGATAGCAGGTGTATTAACAACTTCAAGATTAGCTGTTGCAAGATTTAATATGGCAACAGGTGCTGAATTAGAAATAGTCTTAATGGTTATGTTAGGTGGCACATACATATTTGGTGGAAGAGGTAATATTTTTGGAACTTTTATAGCTTTTTGGATTGTTGTTATACTAAGGGCTGGATTAAATGTAGCAAGAATCAAAATTGAATCTCAATTAACAATATTAGGAGCAATGTTGATAATTGCTATAATATTAACAAATTACATTTATTCAAAATCTCAAAAATAAATATTTTTTATTGCAATAACCAATTTTTATGTTAACGTTAACATTATGATTAATGCTGAACAATTAAATTCTTATCAAGAAAAAGGATATCTAGTTGTTGAAAATGCAATACCCTCAAATAAACTTAAGGAACTGCAAGATGTAACAGATGAATTTGTACAAAATTCCAAAAACGTAAAAGAGAATGATGAGATATATGATATTTCATCTGATCACTCATTTGAAAATCCTAATTTAAGAAGATTAAAAAACCCTCATTTAATTCATAAGACATATGAAAATATAACTACTGACCCATGTATATTAGATATTGTTGAAAAATTAGTTGGTAAGAATATTAGAAGAGATCATACTAAATTAAATTTCAAAAGTGCAAAAGGTGGAGAAGCAATAGAATGGCACCAAGATTGGGCTTTCTATCCTCATACGAATGATGACATTGTTGAGGTTGGAATCTTCCTTGATGATTGTGGAGAAGAAAATGGTCCATTAATGGCCATTCCTGGATCACATAAAGGTCCTTTAGATGATCATCATCATGATGGAGTATTTATTGGTGCGGTTGATCCAAGTAAATCAAATTATGATTTAAAAACCGCTGAACCTTTTTTAGCTAAGGCAGGATCGATTAGTTTACATCATGTCAGAAGTTTACATGGTTCACGTAAAAATAATTCAAATAAATCTAGAAGAGTATTATTTGTCGGCTATACTGCTGCTGATTCTTGGCCATTAAAAGGCATTTTAGATTTAGGTTTAAAGCCTACAACTTCAGAAGGTGATTTTGTAAAAAATATTTATCAAGTCTATACAGGTAATATTGTAAGAGGTGAACCTTGCCTTGAAGCTAGAGTTGAAAATAACCCAATAAAGATGCCCTATCCACCACCACAATCTGTTGGTTCTATTTTTGAAAATCAGAAAGAAGTTAGGGGAAGATCTTTTGGAGAATAAATACTTTTATTTATTTTAAATTCTTTATAAACATATTAAAATAAACTTAAATTATGAATGATATAGATTTAAATGGTAGAATAGCCGTTGTTACAGGTGGAATACAGGGTTTTGGTCTAGCAGTTGTTGAGAGATTATCTAAATCTGGCGCAAAAATAGCAATATGGGAAAATGACAAAAAATTATTGGACGAATTCAGTGCTGTTGAAAATGTTTTTAAAGTTCTTACTGACGTTAGTGATCCTAAAAGTGTTGAAAAAGCCGTAAACGAGACTGTTGATAATTTTGGTTCAATAAACATCTTAGTAAACAATGCAGGTATTGCTGGACCTAATTATAAAACATGGGAATATCCTAACAATGAATGGCAAAAAGTTATAGATATAGATTTAACAGGTGTCTTTTATTGTTGTAAGTATGTTGTTCCAAACATGATAAAGAATAACTATGGAAGGATAGTTAATGTAGCTTCTATTGCTGGAAAAGAAGGTAATCCTAATGCAATGCCTTATAGTGCAGCAAAAGCAGGAGTTATCGCAATTACAAAATCATTAGGAAAAGAATTAGCAGATAAAAATATAGCTGTAAATTGTGTAACGCCCGCTGCAGCAAAAACAAGAATTTTTGACCAAATAAGTCAAGAACATATAGATTATATGCTATCAAAAATACCTAGAAATAGATTTCTAAAAGTTGAAGAATTAGCATCAATGGTTGCTTGGTTAGTTTCTGAGGAAAATTCTTATACAACCTCAGCTGTTTTTGATCTTAGTGGTGGCAGAGCAACATATTAAATAAAAGAAGTTATTTGCCTTAATTAAGAAAATAATAATGAAGAAAAAAATTAGCATTAAAGATATTGCTAGAGAGACAGGATTTTCAATGATGACGGTTTCTCGTGCTCTTTCAAATCCTGATATTGTAAATAAAAAGACTAAAGATAAAATTGATAAAGTTATAAATAAAAGAGGATATATTCCAAACTTCTTTGCAGGTAACTTAAAATCTGGAAAATCTAGACTGATAGTTGTTATTATTCCAAGTTTAAGAACTTCTATTTTTAATGATTATTTTACAGGATTAAGAGAAGTACTAGAAGAGAATAAATATCAACCTCTAGTAGGTATAACTGATTATTCTCTAGAAAAAGAAGAATCAATCTTAAATAAATTTTTAGGTTATAAACCCGAGGGAATAATAGTTGTAGGAACAAAACACACAAAAAAGACAAAAGAAACATTACTAAGATCAAATATTCCTCTAATTGAGACATGGGATATAAATCATAGACCATTAGATATTATTGTCGGGTTCTCAAACTACGAGGCTGGCTACAATATCACTGACTTCGCAATAAAAAAAAATTATAAAAAAATTCTTTTTGT
>CACOVJ010000014.1:0-5000 GCA_902630465.1 uncultured Alphaproteobacteria bacterium
ATATAAATTTATAAAACCTATATTATATAATAATTATCAAAGAGAATATTTTTATAAGTCTGATCGACAGAATAGAATAACAATAGATAATAACTTGTATACTCAAGTATTAAATATCAATTTTGCCAAAAGTAAAAAAAAATATTTCCATAATTATATATTAGAACATAAATATTTAGAAAATAAACATCAAAATTTATGTATTTCTAACTTAAACTTTGTAAATTCATCCTTTTCAAAATATTTATATGGTTTGGAGTAGATTATTCTTTTGAATTATATGCCTTATTCAAAATATAGCCCTTTTTAATTGCACTACCTCTTTTTATTAATCTATTTGATTTTTTTCCTATTAATTTTTCAAAATATATTGGCTCGAGCCCATAACCTGGTCTTATACGTTTAATATTATCAATACTGAATTTTTCATTCTTTTTAATATCTTTAATTGCATAAATCGATCTTCTAAACTTAATATTAAATTTTTCGGATTTTTTTAGGCTAAAATCTACAGTTCCAATTGCCTTTAAAGCATCATCTGTATACTGTCTTAATTCTTTTAATTCATTTGGTTCTATTGAAAACTCTGAATCAGGACCACTAATTTTTCTACTCAATGTAAAATGTTTTTCGATAACCTTTACTCCTAAAGCTATAGACGTAATGGCTGCTATATTACCAATTGTATGATCTGATAAACCTACTTCACATTTATATTTCTTTTTCAGATAAGTAATATTACTAATATTAATATCTTCAATTGGAGTTGGGTATCCACTAACACAATGAAAAAGTAATATTTCTTTATTATTATTTTTTTTTATAGTTTTTACAGCTTGATTTATTTCACTTATGTTGGACATACCAGTTGACAACATTATTGGTTTATTTTTTTGAGCAATATACTTTATTAATGGAATATCTGTTATTTCAAAAGACGCAACTTTATAGAAAGGAACTTTTAGTTTCTCTAACAAATCAACAGCACTTTCATCAAAAGGTGTGCTGATGCATGTTATATCAATTTTTTTCGCGTAATTAAATAACTCTTCATGCCACTCAAATGGTGTATGAGCTTGTTTGTATAAATCCCACAAATTATAACCCCTCCATAACCCGCTTGATATAATAAAATCTTTCTTTGTTGATTTTATAGTCATTGTATTTGGTGAATAGGTTTGTAACTTGACGCAATCTGCGCCATTAATTTTTGCTTCTTTAATAATTTTTTTTGCAGTCTTTATTGAACCGTTATGGTTTCCAGATAACTCTGCGATTAAATATGGTTTCTTAAGATTTGAAAACATTTAAATTTACTTTATTATAATTTGTTCCATTATAATTTGGATGTTTATTTAAAACTATTTCCATAATTTTATTAATATCTCCTTTATTGATATCTTTAAATGTTTTTTTAAAATTAATTAATGATTTACTTTCGTTATTTTTAATTTTTTCACTTATATATTCATCAACGCACTCAAATTTAATTTTATATTTATTATTAAAAATATAATTGAAAATATATCTAGCTCTTTTTAAATGACTTTTGTGTGTAATAACACATAATTTTTTAATGTTTTTGATTTTATTTATTCTTCTAAAGCAAAAAATTGCTTCACCTATGGTATCTCTTGGCTTGTGTTCTTTAAAGATATCTTTCTTTGATACATATTTTTTTTTTATTAAATAATTTTCAAAGGTATCAGCTAAGCTAAGATTACAATCTTTTCGATATTTCCAGCCTGATACAATTAGTTTTGGTTTTTTTACTTGTTTAGAATATATTTTTGCTGCTAAATCTACTCTAGCTCTAGATTTTAAATTTAATTCACAATTTTTATTTAAAGCATTAGAAAGTATGCATAATACATCATAATTTTTCAGCATAAAATTAGCTAAAACTATTATGAAAGAATATATAAAAAGTCATAAAATTAATATTAAATTATCATTTCATTAACAATCTTTTGATTTAGTTTTATGCATTTAAGACATTTATTACTTGTTCTTACATTTTTGCTAGTAACATAAATGTTTGAAAAATGATGCCAGAAATTTACATTATATTCATTCGGCACTCTAAAAATTTTACATTGAAAACCGATCATAAGGTCTTCCCAAGGATTCTTATTATATACCGTCTCCAAAAAAGCATCTAATCTTGATGTTATATGTAAATATTTTATTGTTTTTTTAGAAAAACTAATTTTTTTAATTTTACTGAATTTTATTAGTTTACTAGTAAAATCAATTTTATACGTAGCAACATTTTTTTTAAAACTATCATTTGTTAATGTTATATATAATATTAAATTATCATAAAACTTAGAGTTTAAAAAATAATTTTTTATGTATTTTTCATCTATTTGACGATAGTTTTTTTTAATTAAATTAAAATATTTCTGATTTTCAAAATTTAATTTTTTATTTTTAGTTTGTTTTTTTTGGCTTAATAAATTTTCACCTTCAAACTCAAAGATTTGATAGTTATCTACGTTTAAAAGATGTATACTATTTTTATCACAAAAACTTTTATAATTTTCTATTTTATTTTTTATATTATTAGTTTTAACATATTTATCTCTTTCCATTTCCTCAGAAAAAAAACCTGCATACGGCATAAAAAAATCTGGTTTAATTTTTTTCAAATTATTAAATTTTAATTTTTTAAGAATTTTGATATTATTATGTACAATAATTTTTTTTTCTGACTCAGAATAGTTTTCAAACATTATCGGAAAACCTGTCGAACCTCCTGCAAACGAACTTGCATAAAATGTTACTTTCGGCAACCTCATAAAGTTTATAGAATTACTATCCACATCTAATAATGCTGAAAAATTGCCTAATGTGAAGTAAATACCTGAATCCTCTCTAAAATCTCCAGATTTTAAAATACAAAATTTAAGATCAGAATTTACAAATTCATATTCATATAAAAATTTACCTCTGAATAAATTTTTCAATCCTAATTCTTCTAGAAATATGCCAGTAGAATCTGTAAAGAAATCAGGAATCAAGAAAAGCATATCTTTTCTTATTTTTGATAAAGTTAGTTTATTTAAATGGTCAGGGTGATTATGGCTTATAAAAATAAAATTACATGAATTTAATTCTTTAATCCAATCTACATGAGTTGGTTTTTTTAGCCACCAGCCATTAGCAAAGGCAGGGCCAATTGCCCAAGGGTCTGTAGCAAATTTAATATTTTCAGATTCAAAAATAACAAAGGCATGATTAACAAATCTTATTTTAACTTTATTTAATTTATTAGTTGTTAGTAATTTCGGTATTGTTTCTGTATTTTGTATAATTAAGTTATCATTTTTTTTTAAAAATTTTAACTTCCTTTTAGTTACACCATTATTGTATTTACCTATTTTTGGATTAAACTTCCAATTATGCAATGGACAAATATGTGTGCCATCTCTTGAAATGATTTTACCACCACTATGATCACATTTTCTATCAAAAACACTTAAATTTTCTTTGTCCTTATAAATGATAAATTCATTAAATAGATTTGATCCTTCTTTAATTTTACTTAATTCTATTTTAGTTTTATATTTTGTATCAACCGTATTTATTTTTTTTATTTTTTTAAACATCGTATTTTATTAACAATTTAATTAGTACTAATTTAATAAGTTAAATACTATTTTTTTCATATTTAATCTCAATAATAACTATAAATATCTAAATATATTTTTTTATGGATACACTAATACATTTTAAGAAATTTGTCTGTTATGAGAAATATCTAATAATGTACAAATTTTTCTATTGTAATTTTGTGGCTATAGTAATATCAACAATTTGATATCGCGGGATGGAGCAGCCCGGTAGCTCGTCAGGCTCATAACCTGAAGGTCGTAGGTTCAAATCCTACTCCCGCAACCAAAATAACCACAGATTCTAATTTATATTACAAAATTAAAGAAATAAGCTAAACATATCCCCAGAAATTAGCCATATTTTTATTTTTTTTATGATTTGACAAGGAATTTTTATACTATTATAGGCACATACTCTTTTCTTTTGAAAAGAACAATCCTCTACTTTTTGTTAAAAATTTGTATAGGTTTGTATGCTCTTTAATATGTTAATAAGATTATAAAGAGATACGTAGACAACAATTCGTAATTTAATTTTTACGATAGTTATTGGAATACGTATCAACAAATATTTTTTGTTTATACAAGAAGTATTCCGCTTTAACGGTCGTTCCGTGAATTTTGACTTCGGTCAAATTTACTTAACTTAAGAGTTTGATTATGGCTCAGAACGAACGCTGGCGGCATGCCTCATACATGCAAGTCGAACGAGGTCTTCGGACCTAGTGGCGCACGGGTGAGTAACATGTGGGAATCTACCTGAAGGTTCGGAATAACTGCGGGAAACTGTAGCTAATACCGGATGTGTCTGCAAAGAGAAAGATTTATCGCCTTCAGATGAGCCCGCACTAGATTAGCTAGTTGGTGAGGTAATTGCTCCACCAAGGCTACGATCTATAGCTGATTTGAGAGGATGATCAGCCACACTGGGACTGAGACACGGCCCAGACTCCTACGGGAGGCAGCAGTAGGGAATATTGGACAATGGGGGAAACCCTGATCCAGCAATGCCGCGTGAGTGAAGAAGGCCTTAGGGTTGTAAAACTCTTTCATCAATGATGATAATGACATTAGTTGAAGAAGAAGCTCCGGCTAACTTCGTGCCAGCAGCCGCGGTAATACGAAGGGGGCTAGCGTTGTTCGGAATCACTGGGCGTAAAGCGTATGTAGGCTGATCAAAAAGTTAGATGTGAAATCCCTGGGCTCAACCCAGGAACTGCATTTAAAACTAGTGATCTAGAAATTGGTAGAGGTTAGTAGAATTTCCAGTGTAGAGGTGAAATTCGTAGATATTGGAAAGAATACCAGAAGCGAAGGCGACTAACTAGGCCATTTTTGACGCTGAGATACGAAAGCGTGGGTAGCAAACAGGATTAGATACCC
>CACOVJ010000014.1:10000-21416 GCA_902630465.1 uncultured Alphaproteobacteria bacterium
TCTAATAGTACTTCTAAATTGTAAAATTAATTATGATTAAAACATTTACAAAACAATTCATAAACGAAACCTTAAATACTATTTCATCAATAGACATAGAAAAAATAAATTTAATTGCAAATACAATTGCTAATATAAGAAAAAATAATGGCAGAGTTTTTTTTCTTGGTGTTGGTGGAAGTGCAGCAAACTGTTCTCATGCTGTAAATGATTTTAGGAAACTATGTAATATTGAATGTTACTGCCCAACCGATAATGTTTCAGAGCTTACAGCTAGAACAAACGATGAAGGTTGGGACAAAGTTTTTGAAGATTGGTTAAAAATTAGTAAATTGAATAAAAAAGATCTTTTGTTTTTTATGTCTGTTGGAGGTGGTAATCTTAAAAAAAAAGTAAGTGTAAATTTGATTAATGCTGCAAAATATGGAAAAAAAATGAATTCTAAAATAGTAGGTATTTACGGCAAGAGCAATTCTTATTTATCAAAAATGTCAAATCTTGAAATAACAATTTTAAAAAAAAAATCTGATTTAGTAACGCCAATATCTGAGTCAATTCAGTCAGTAATTTGGCATTGCTTAGTATCCCATCCAGTATTAAAAAAAAATGATACAAAATGGTAAAGAATTTATCAATGCCATATTCTTGGATAGGGATGGTGTATTAAATAAATGTATTAACATTAATAGAAAGTGTTATGCTCCCATAACTTTTGATAAATTTAAGCTATATCCCTACGTTACTTCTTCTATAAAAAAATTAAAAGAAAAAAATTATTTAATTATTGTAGTTACGAATCAACCTGACATTAATAAAAAAAAAATTAAATTAGAAGAAATTAACAAAATGAATAAAAAATTAATTGATATAGGAGTTGATGATATTTTTATTTGTCCACATGCTCAAGAATCAAAATGCTCATGTAGAAAACCAAAAGTAGGATTAATAACAAGAGTTAAAAAAAAATATAATATTAATTTTAAAAACAGTTATTTTATCGGTGATAGAAAAAGTGATATGGAGCTTGCAAAAAAAATCAATTGTACGCCTTTGTTTATAAATAGGTATTACTTGGAAAATCAAAATTATAATGCTAATTATTCATTTTATTCCTTAAACGGAGCTGTTAAATATATTTTAAATAAATAGTTATATGCAAGCTAATATTATTAATAATTTAAATGTTCAAATTTATGCTGACGGTGCAAGTATTGATCAAATCTCTAATCAAAACAATATATCTTGGGTTAGAGGCTTTACCACAAATCCAACTTTAATGAAAAAAAATGGAATTAAAAATTATAAAAAATTTGCATTAGATGTTATGGATGTTGTTAAAAATAAACCTGTTTCATTAGAGGTATTTTCTGACGATTTATATGAAATGTTGGACCAAGCTCATGAAATTTCTTCATGGAATAAAAATATAAATGTAAAAATACCAATAACAAATACAAAAGGTGAATATACTACAAAAATAATTGATAATTTAAATCGAGCAAATATTAAATGCAATATAACTGCATTATTTACAATTCAACAAGTAAAAAAAGTTTTGGAAGTTATAAATGATGAAACTTTCACTATAATTTCAATTTTTGCTGGAAGAATAGCGGATACTGGAATTGATCCAGAGGTGGTAATAAGTGAGGCAGTAGAATTGGTGAAATCAAAAAATAATATTAAAATACTTTGGGCAAGTCCAAGAGAATTATATAACATTTTTCAAGCTGACAAGTTAGGTTGTGATATAATTACTGTAGCCGACGATATTTTTAATAAAATTTCTAATATAGGTAAGGATTTAAATGAGTTTTCTCTTGAAACTGTGAAAATGTTTTATAATGATGCCTTATCATCAAACTTTAAAATCGATTTAAAAAAATAAAAAATGGCTAAAATTTTTGTTACTGGTGGTGCTGGGTATTGTGGTTCTCGTTTAGTTGGACAGCTTCTTTCAAAAGGACACCAAGTTATTGTATATGATATTATGTACTTTACTGACGATCATCTTCCAAAAAAGAATAAAGACCTTACTATTATAAAGGGTGATATAAGAGATCAAATTTTATTAGAAAAATCTTCTAAAGGTTGTGAGATTTTCATTAGTTTAGCTTGTATTTCTAATGATGCTAGTTTTGAGCTGAATGAAGATTTGTCTACAAGTGTTAATTTTAATGCTTTTGAACCAATGGTAAAAATTGCAAAAAAAAATGGATTTAAAAGATTTATTTATGCCTCTTCAAGCTCTGTATATGGTGTTTCAGAGGAAAAAAATGTTAGAGAAGATCATCCTTTAGTACCTTTAACTTTATATAATAAATTTAAAGGATTATGTGAGCCAATTTTAAATAAATATGGCGATGATGATTTTACTGTTGTAACCTTTAGACCTGCAACTGTTTGTGGTTATAGTGATAGATTAAGACTAGATTTGTCAGTAAATATACTCACCAACCATGCAATAAACAAAAAAAAAATCACTGTTTTTGGGGGAGATCAGTTAAGGCCAAATCTTCATATTCAGGATTATTGTGATGCTGTCGAGTTATTGATTAATGCAAACACGGAGTCAATCAACAAGGAAGTTTTTAATGTGGGTTATCAAAATTTCTCAATAAATGAAATTGCATTAATGGTTCAAAAAGTGGTACTTGAAGAATTTGAGGAAATAAAAGAATTACCAATAGTTAGGACACAATCTGATGATAAGAGATCTTATCATATAAATTCAGACAAAATATATAAAATATTAAAATTTAAACCTAAATTTTCTATTGAAGACGCTATAAGAGATCTGTGCAAAGCCTTTAAAGATAATAAAATTCAAAATAGTTTTGAAAACGATATTTACTTTAATGTTAAAAGATTAAAAAATTTAAAAGTTAGTTAATGAAAAAAATAGCGGTTGTAACTGGAGGAGCAGGTTTCATTGGTAGTCATACAGTAGATTTATTATTAAAAAAAAAATACAAAGTAAGAGTTATTGATAATTTTTCATCTGGTCATAAAAAAAATTTAAATCATCATAGTAATAATAAAAACTTAGATTTAATAAAACTTAATATTTTAGAAAAGAATAAATTAAATAAAATATTTAAAGATGTTGATCATGTCTTTCATTTTGCTGGAGTAGGAGATATTGTTCCCTCAATTGAAAATCCAAGTTACTATATTGCTAACAATGTTATAGGCACTTTAAATATATTAGAAGCATGCAAAACCTCAAAAATAAAAAAATTTGTTTATGCTGCATCATCCTCATGCTATGGAATTGCTACTGTTCCAACAAAAGAAAATCATCCAATTAATACTTTATACCCTTATGCTATAAGCAAGTATCAAGGTGAACAGTTAGCTTTGCACTGGTCAAAAGTTTATAAAATACCAACAAACTCAATAAGAATATTTAATGCATATGGTCCAAGAGTTAGGACTACAGGAGCCTATGGCGCAGTATTTGGGGTTTTTTTTAAACAAAAACTATCTAATAAAAATTTAACAGTTGTTGGAAATGGTAAACAAAAAAGAGATTTTATTTATGTAACTGATCTAGCCAATGCATTTTATAAAGTTGCAAATATACGGCAGACATCACAAATTTACAATGTAGGAGCCGGAAAACCTGTTTCAATAAATAAACTTGTTAATTTAATTGGTGGAAATATAACTTATATTCCAAAAAGACCTGGAGAACCTGATATAACATGGGCAAATATTACTAAGATTATGAGAGATGCTAAATGGAAGCCAAAAATATCTTTTGATATTGGTGTTAAAAGAATGTTGAAGAATATACATGATTGGCAAGACGCACCTCTTTGGGATGTAGATTCAATTAATGAAGCTACTAAAACATGGTTTAAATTTATGAAATAATATGAAGATAGATTTTTTCAACAAATATAAATACAAAATTAAAAATCTAAATTCATTGATTAGAATTTTAAAAAATAATAAAGATAGAAAAAAATCTGTAATGTGTCATGGAGTTTTTGATGTTGTGCACCCTGGGCATATTAGGCATTTGGCTTTTGCAAAGAGTAAAGCAGATATTTTAATAGTTAGTATAACTGCAGATAAACATATAAAAAAAGGTAAATATAGACCTCATGTGCCACAGTTACTTAGGGCTTTGAATTTAGCAGCCTTCGAAATGGTTGATTTTGTATTAATAGATAATAATAAAAAACCATTAACCAATATTTCTAAAATCAAGCCAAATTTTTTTGCAAAAGGTTTTGAATATTCAAAATCAAATATGCCTGTAGAAACAAAAGAAGAGATAGAGGTAATAGAAAAATTTGGTGGTAAAATGATTTTTACACCAGGTGATATTGTTTACTCTTCTTCTAATATGTTAAATTTAAGTCTACCCGATCTGAAATATGAAAAATTATTAATGTTAATGAAAATAAATAACCTGTCTTTTTTAAAACTAAAAAAAGTAGTTAATGACTTAAGTAAATTTAAGGTCCATGTGATAGGTGATACGATAGTCGACACCCATACTTATACAAAAATGATTGGAGGCCAAACTAAAACACCTACTATTAGCGTATTATTTGAAAAAGAAAAAAATTACGTTGGTGGTGCAGGTATAGTATCAATGCATTTAAAATCTGCTGGTGCAAAAGTTATTTTTTCTACTGTATTAGGTAACGATAAATTAAAAAAACTTGTATTAAAAAAATTAAAAGAATTTAAAATTGATACAAAGTATCAAATAGAAAAGTTAAGGCCCACAACAAATAAGAATGTAATTATTTCTCAAGGATATCGAATGCTCAAATTAGATACGCTTGATAATAAACCAATTTCTCAAAAAACTTTAACTACATTTTCAAATGAAATTAAAAAAACTAAAGCTGATGCATACGTATTTAGTGATTTTAGGCACGGGTTATTTAATCGAGATAATATAAAATTTCTATTTGATAGTTTACCAAATAAAAGTTTTAAAGTTGCAGATTCACAAGTAGCTAGTAGATGGGGTAATATTTGTGAATTTGAAAATTTTGATTTAGTCACACCTAATGAAAAAGAGGCAAGATTTGCAACTGGTGAGCAAGATACAACTGTTAAATCATTAACAAGATCTATATTTGAAAAATCACATCCTAAAAATATAATACTTAAACTTGGTTCTAAAGGAGTTTATAGTACCCATTTTGCAAAAAATGAAGAAAATACATTTGCTTTCTCGATAGATAGTTTTGTAGATAAAAATGTTGATCCAGTAGGTGCAGGAGATGCATTATTAGCTTATTCCACTCTTACATTTCTTAAAACCAAATCATTGTTAATATCTTCTATAATTGGATCTTTAGCAGCAGCATGTGAATGCGAGATAGATGGTAATATGCCTATAAAACCATCAGATATTATTGAGAAAATAAACTCAATATCTCAAAAAATTAAATTTAAAATTAAATAATGAAAGTTGTTATTGTTGGATTCGGTACTCAAGGTAAAAAAAGACTAAATATTTCTTCAAAAGATGTTGTTGGAATTGTGGATCCGAATAACCCTTCAGTTAGATATAATAAACTTAAAGAAGTAAGCTTAGAAATTTATGATAGTGTTTTAATTTGTGTTCCCGATAATCAAAAAATTGATCTTATTAAATTCTGCATAAAGAACAAAAAAAATATTCTTGTTGAAAAACCATTAAATATTAATCAAAAGTTGCTTTTAAAGATCCAAAAAGAGGCAAATAAAAATAAAATTGTTATTTATACTGCTTATAATCATAGATTTGAGCCACATTTAATTGAGGTTAAAAAAATTTTGGATAAAAAACTTATTGGTAAAATTTACTATGCAAAAATATTTTATGGTAATGGTACTGCAAAGTTAGTAAAAAGAAGTCCATGGAGAGATCAAGGTAGCGGTATTATTGATGATCTTGGGTCTCATTTATTGGATTTATATTTGTTTTTTTTTAAAAGCAAAAAAATAACTTTCACAAATATTTCTTCTTCTAATTATGAGAATAAAAGTTATGATCATTCAATAATATTAGGAAAAAATGAAAAAAAATTTCAAATTCTTTTAGAAATGTCTATGTGTTCATGGAAAAATGAGTTTTTTTTGGACATTTATGGTTCAAAGGGATCAATTCATGTACAAAATTTGTGTAAGTGGGGACCGAGTACTTTATCACTTAGAAAAAGAGTAATTCCCTCAGGCAAACCTAAAGTAACTTCTAAAGTTTTAAATATTAAAGATCCTACTTGGAAAAAAGAATATACCTATTTCTCAAAATTAATAAAAGAATCAAAAGGAACAAATTTAGAAAAAGATATATGGATTAGTAATAATTTAAATTTGATAAAAAAATGAAAATAGGATTTATTGGTTTATCCCATCTCGGTTTATGTTACTTAGCAGCCTCGGCAGTCAAAGGTTGTAATGTTATTGGTTTTACTAAAGATATAAATTATTATAAATTAATTAAAGAGTATAAATTTCCAATAAAAGAAAAAAACTTAATTGAGTCTTTAAAAAAAAATAAAAAAAGAATAAATTTTACAAATAATATAGAAGAACTAAATAAAACTGATTTGATCTTTATATCTTTAGATGTAAAAACTAGTGCTAATGGAACAAGTAATTTAAGTGATCTAAACAAATATCTTGAAATTATACTGAAAAGAATTCAAAAAAATAAAATTTTGATTTTATTATCTCAAGTTCCTCCTGGCTTTACTGATTCAGTGAAATGGAATAAAAATAAATTATTTTACCAAGTTGAAACATTAATATTTGGTGATGCATTAAAAAGAGCACTTAATCCTGAAAGAATAATAATAGGAAAATATAATAAAAACAAAAAAATTAATTCCTCATTATTAAAGTACTATAATTTATTTACAAATAATCAAATAATTATGTCCTATACAAGTGCAGAATTAACAAAAATATCTATAAATATGTATTTAGCATCTTCAATAACAACAACTAATACACTTGCAGAAATTTGTGAAAATATTTCAGCTGATTGGAAAGACATAATCCCCGCATTGAAATCTGATAAACGCATAGGCAGATATGCATATTTATCTCCTGGATTAGGTATTGGCGGAGGTAACATAATCAGAGATATAAAAACTCTAATTAAAATTTCAAATCAATCAAAATCTAGTCAATCATTAATGAATTCAATTATTTCAAATTCAAATAGAAGAAAATTATGGGCAGTAAAAAAAATTGAAAATTTAATGAAAAATTTTAAATTTAATAAAATTTGTATTCTCGGACTTACATATAAGGAGGGTACAAATTCTATATTAAATTCACCTTCAATTTTTATAATTAATTATTTTAAAGATGTTCAATTTTTTGCTTATGACCCATTAGTTAAAAAAATAAATAAATACAAAAATCTAACAATATGTAATAATTATGAAGAAGCTGTAATTAGTTCAAATATAGTTATTTTATCAACACCAAATAAAGAATATAAAAAAATAAAATTTTATAAATATAAAAACTTAAAATATTTTTTTGATCCACTCGGATATATCGATAGTGGTTTAGAAAAATCAAAATTTAAATATTATAGAATAGGAAATTAAATTATGAATAAAAACTTTAATAGAATTGTTATTTTGGGTTCAAATGGGTTTATTGCAAAAAATCTTAAAATAAATCTTAAGAAGTTTAATATGAGATATATTAGTATTTCAAAAAAAAAAATTAATTTAGAAAAAAAATCAATCCCATAACTTGTTATCAAATATAATAAAAAAAGATGATATAATTTTATTTATAGCAGCAATAGCGCCTGTAAAAACAATTGATATGCTTAATAGAAACATAAAAATTTGCTCAAATGTATGTAAGGCCTTAGAAAAAAAAAATATAAGTTCACTTATTTATATTAGTTCTGATGCAGTATATTCTGATTCTCTTAAAAAAATTAAAGAAACAAATCTAACCTTACCATCATCTCTTCATGGTCTAATGCACCTATCAAGAGAAATAATTTTAAAAGATAAGTTTAAAAAAATTCTTACAATTTTAAGACCCACTCTAATTTTTGGTAAAGATGATCCTCACAACGGTTATGGGCCAAATAGTTTTTACAGATTGGCAATAAGAAATAAAGATATTAAAATTTTTGGCAAAGGTGAAGAATTAAGAGATCATATTTCAATTAATGATGTTACTGACATAATAACAAGAATTATTAAATCAAAAAAGAAGGGAGAATTCAATCTGGTTACTGGAAAGGTTCATACTTTTGAAAATATTGCAAAAAAAATAATTAAATTAACAAATAGTAAAAGTAAAATTATAAATTTAAAACGTACTTCACCTATGCCACATAATGGATACAGAGCATTCGATAATTCAAAACTAAAAAAAATAAATAAAACTAGATTTCATGGGATAGAAACATTAATAAATAACAAATTATGAAAAAATATAACTTATTAAAAGCATTACCAAAATCTAAAAGAAATGTTACAAAACGTGAAAGTCTTAAAACTAATTTTCACATTGATATCTCTCGTAAATACGACAAAGAATATTTTGATGGAGATAGATCTTATGGCTACGGTGGTTATAAATATGATGGAAGGTGGAAGCCTGTTGCAAAAGATATAATAAATTATTACTCATTAAAAGAAGGCGATAAATTTTTAGATATAGGATGTGCAAAGGGTTTTTTAGTTCAGGATCTAGTAGAACTAGGAATAGATGCTTATGGTGTAGATATTTCAGAATATGCAATTAAAACAGCATCTAAAAAAATTCAAGGAAGATTAAATTTATGTAATGCAAAAAACTTATATTTTCCTAATAAGTCTTTCGATGTAGTTGTTTCAATAAATACTATTCATAACTTAGAAAAAAATGAATGTCTTGAAGCAGTTAAAGAAATTCAAAGAGTTGCAAAAAAAGGATCATTTATCCAAGTTGACTCTTATGAAAATGATAAACAAAAAAAAATTTTTGAAAGCTGGGTGCTAACTGCTAAATATTACGATTACACTCATAAATGGATTGAATTATTTAAAAAAGCTAAATATACAGGTGAATATTATTGGACAATAATATAATTTAAATGATAGATAAAAAAGCATCAATGCAGAGATGCATTAATTACAGAAAAAAAATACTTGATATTTCACAAAATGTAACTGCTCTTCATGCAGCTGGTGCTTTTTCAGCAACAGAAATAGTCGATTGTATATATTATGATTTAATTAGAAAAGATGACAAAAATAAAGATTTAGATACATTTGTAATGTCTAAAGGACATGGCTGTATGATACAGTACGTAATCTTAAAAGATAAAGGTATATTATCTGAAAAAGATTTAATAGATTATTGTAAACCTAATGGAAGACTTGGTTGTCATCCTGATTATGGTGTACCTGGCATAGAGGCATCAACTGGTTCCTTAGGCCATGGATTAGCAATATCAATAGGAATGGCTTATGCAGATAAAATAAAAAATATTAATAGAAATGTTTATGTGGTTTTAAGTGATGGAGAGTTGCAGGAAGGTTCTACTTGGGAAGCAATGATGATGGCATCAAACCTTGAATTGGGTAATCTTATTTGCTTTTTAGATCATAATGGTTCTCAATCATTTGGTCATACTAAATTGACTCATCCAAAATTTTACCCAATAATTGATAAAATTAAAGCTTTTGGTTTTGACACTAATGAAGTTAATGGTCACAATGTTGAAGAGATTTATGATTCCACTCTTAAGAGAGATAAGAAGAAGCCTTATTTATTAGTCTGTAATACAGTTAAAGGTAAAGGAGTTTCATTTATGGAAAATAAACCTATTTGGCATTATAGATCCCCGACTCCAGATGAATATAAACTAGCTATTTCAGAAATTAAGGAGATAGGTGAATGAGAAATAAATTTGCTGATGCTGTTTATGAAATAGGATCTAAAGACAAAAGAATATGTGCTTTGGTCGCTGATATTTCTCCTGCTGGATCAATGCTTAAGTTTAGAGAAAATTACCCAGAACGTTTTATTAATACTGGTGTAGCAGAACAAAGCATGATTGGCATCGCTGCTGGTTTAGCCTTAAGAGGCATGCGTCCTGTATGCTACACAATAGCTACTTTTTCTCTTTATAGACCATTTGAATTTATAAGAGTAGATTTATGTTATCAGAATTTACCTGTAACGATTATTGGTATGGGTGCAGGTGTAATTTATTCTACATTAGGTGGAACTCACCATTCTATGGAAGATATTGCCATCGCATCTTCTTTACCCAACATGACTGTACTGGCCCCCTGTGATCCTATCGAGATGAGAAATGCAACAGAATGGTGCTTAACTAAAAGTAATGGTCCAGTTTATATGAGGCTTGGTAAAGCTGGTGAACCAAACCTATCTGAAAATGCAAACGAACCTTTTGATATTGGTAAAGTAAGAAATTTAATTAAAGGTGAGAAAATCGCCCTTTTGTCTTATGGAATTACTCTTAATATATGTTTTAAAGTTCGTGAAATACTTAAAAATAAAGGTTTGTCTCCCTCTATTTATTCATGCCATACTTTAAAGCCTTTCGATGAAATCAGAATTTCACAAATATTAAAATCATATGATAAAATCATAATTATTGAAGAACATGTACCTGAAGGAGGGCTTTCAACAAGAATTAAAAATTGCGCATGGAAATATAAATCTAATGTTAAAATACATACTTTTACCCTGAAAGATCAGTTTATTCATTTTTATGGAAATCATGAGGAATTGCTAGAAAAACATGGTATTAGTGTATCCAGAATAATTAAAAAAATTAATGAATAGTTTTTTTTTTGAAAAAATTCCAATTAATAAATTTCATAATGCATCTGCAGCCATAATAATAGACTCTAAAAAGAATTATCTGCTTCAGCATAGAGATAATAATCATAAAATTTTCTTTCCAAATTACTGGGGGTTATTTGGAGGGGCAAAAGAAAAAAATGAAAGTTATGCAAAATGTTTAATCAGAGAGATCAATGAAGAAATAGGCATTCAAATAGAAATATTTAAATTTTTATTTAAATTTAGCTATAATTTAAATTTTAAAGATAAAATGAAAATTAACAGATATTTTTATGAAATTAATATTAATGCAAATCTAAAAAGAAATATAAAACTTAAGGAAGGACAATCTTTCAAATTTTTTAGATATTCTGATTTAATTTCATTAAATCTAACACCCTATGACTCATATGCAATTTGGTTACATAAAAATTTTGACTCAAAGTAAAATATGAGTAAAAAGTTTGTACATAGATTAATAGAGAGAAAAGATTATGACTTATTATGGTTTTGGTATAATGAATATAAGCTATTTTTTGATCAAAACGATAAAAAATTTACTAAAAGAAAATTTATTGAAATTTTAAAGCTTTTACGCACAAAAAAAAATTTTTTT
>CACOVJ010000015.1 GCA_902630465.1 uncultured Alphaproteobacteria bacterium
ACTCCATATCAGAAAATATTGATTTTTTTAGGAACGATGATCCTAGATCTATTGCAACAAAACTTACAACTACCAATCTATCAGATCTTTCTGCTATGGGTGTTCAGCCATATACTTATTCATTGAATCTATTTTTACCAAAATATGTCGACGAAAACTGGATTAAAAATTTTACTTCAGAATTGTTTAATATTCAAAAAAAATATAATTTCTATTTAATCGGTGGTGATTTATCTAAATCAAAATTACTTTCAGTGTCATCCACATTTTTTGGATATTCAAAAAAAAATAAAATTATCAATCAAAATTCAATTTCTATAAATAATGATATTTGGATTACAGGCACATTAGGAAATTCATATATGGGATTACAAATTTTAAAAAAAAAAATAAATGTTAGTAATAATTTAAATAAATATTTTTCAGACAAATACTACTATCCAAAACCATTTATATATGGTCACGAACTTGGGAAGTATGTTAAATCAATGAAAGATATTTCTGATGGATTTATAGCAGATCTCAGCAAAATGTTGGACGGCAGATTTGGAGCAAAATTAAATCTTAATTTAATACCTTTAAAATCTTATTTAAAAAGAATTCAAAAAAAAGAGAGTTTAAGCATATCATCTTTTTTAAACTGTGGAGATGATTATGAACTCATAATTATATCTAGTAAAAAACAAAGAGAAAAAATTCTTAATTTTGCAAAAAAAAATAAAGTAATGATCACTAGGGTTGGCAAGGTAACTAAGAACTTAGGAATATTAGACGATTCAAATAATCCAATAAATATTCCAAGAGAATTTGATCATTTTAGCTAATTCCTTGCTTTTTAGAAAAGTTTCTGACATATCATCCAAATTTTAAGGAGTATTTAATGTCTACAATGCAAATTTTGATTATTTTGTGCGGTCTTTCAGCCGTTTTATATGGTCTAGTTACCTCTAGACAAATTTTATCTCTAGATACCGGAAATGAAAAAATGAAAGAAATTGCTAGCGCTATTCAAGAAGGTGCTAGAGCTTATTTAAATAGGCAGTATATGACAATTGCTATTGTAGGTGTTGTAATATTTGTTTTAATCTGGATAGTGTTTGATTTAGCATCCGGTATTGGTTTTTTAATTGGTGCATTTTTCTCAGGTGCTGCTGGATATGTTGGAATGAATATTTCTGTTCGTTCAAATGTAAGAACAACTCAAGCGGCAAGTAAAAGTCTAGCAGATGGATTATCTGTATCTTTTAAAGCTGGGGCAGTTACAGGAATGTTGGTAGCTGGATTTGCTTTGCTCTCAATTGCAGCATTTTATTTTGTTCTCCAAAACTCAGGTGCATTTCCAGGAAGAGAAATAGTAGCTCCATTAGTATCACTAGGATTTGGCGCTTCATTAATTTCAATTTTCGCAAGACTTGGAGGAGGTATATTTACAAAAGGTGCAGATGTTGGAGCTGACTTGGTGGGTAAAGTTGAGGCAGGCATTCCTGAAGACGATCCAAGAAATCCTGCAGTAATCGCAGACAATGTTGGTGATAACGTTGGAGATTGTGCCGGAATGGCTGCAGATCTTTTTGAAACTTATGTAGTTACTGTCGTAGCAACAATGGTTTTAGCTTCTATTTTCTTTTCAAGTAATTCAGAGATAATGATGTTTTATCCTTTAGCAATTGCTGGTGTTTGTGCTTTAACGAGTATAATAGGAACATATTTTGTAAGACTTGGTAAAAGTAATAATATAATGGCTGCTCTATACAGAGGCTTTGCCGTTTCAGCTATATTATCTGCTATTCTTCTTTATTTTGTTACAGATTATGTAATCGGTCTAGAAAGTTTATTGATTGTTGAAGGTACAAATACTGAATTTACAGGAATGTCACTTTTTCTTTGTGGATTACTTGGTTTAGTAATAACAGGATTAATAATTTGGGTAACCGAATATTATACAGGCACAAATTATAGACCTGTTCAAAGCATTGCTCAATCTTCAACAACAGGACATGGAACAAATGTCATTCAAGGTCTTGCTATAAGTTTAGAGGCTACTGCTTTACCTGCTTTAATCATTGTCGCAGGTATTATTTCTACCTATTCTTTAGCTGGTTTATTTGGAATTGCTATAGCAGTTACCACTATGCTAGCTCTTGCAGGTATGGTTGTTGCTTTGGATGCATACGGTCCAGTTACTGATAATGCAGGAGGTATAGCTGAAATGTCAAATCTTGATGATAATGTAAGAAAAACTACAGATGCTCTAGATGCAGTAGGTAATACTACTAAAGCAGTAACTAAAGGTTATGCAATAGGCTCCGCTGGCCTTGGAGCGCTAGTTCTATTTGCAGCATATACAGAAGACTTAGATCATTTTGCTAAAGATCCTAATGGACCATTATATGGAATTGAAGTTTCTTTTGATCTATCAAATCCTTATGTTGTTGTAGGACTTCTTTTAGGTGGATTACTTCCATTTCTTTTTGGGGCTTTAAGTATGACAGCTGTTGGAAGGGCTGCAGGTTCTGTTGTACTGGAAGTTAGAAGACAATTTAGAGAGATACCCGGTATTATGGAAGGAAAAGGTAAGCCTGAATATGGTACCTGCGTCGATATACTTACAAAGTCTGCAATAAAGGAGATGATAATTCCTTCAATGCTTCCTGTATTATCACCTATTGCTGTGTATTTTATAATTTTGGTTATTGCTGGTCAGTCTGCAGCATTATCCTGTTTGGGAGCATTACTTTTGGGTGTAATTATTACGGGTTTATTTGTTGCCATAAGTATGACCGCTGGTGGTGGAGCATGGGACAATGCGAAAAAATATATTGAAGATGGAAATCATGGAGGTAAGGGTAGCGAAGCACACAAAGCTGCAGTTACCGGAGATACAGTTGGTGATCCTTATAAAGATACAGCTGGTCCAGCAGTTAATCCAATGATTAAAATCACAAATATTGTTGCTCTATTATTATTAGCTGCAATTTCTATGTAATTTATTGAGGAGTTGATAGTTCCCTTTGGGGACCAACTCCTCCAAATATTTTTTCTAATAACCCTCTTCTAACAATATCGTTTTTAGTTTCTTTTTTTATTAAATCTACAGCATTAGTTTTTTTAAGATCAAAAACCTTAGAGCTTATTATTTTATCATTTTGATCAAATTCAAAAACGAAAATATAGCTATAGTCTACATTTTCCTTAAATATTGAAGATCTTTGAACTTTTTTAGAATAATAAAAATATTTTTGTGAAACAAGATCAACATAACTTGGTTGACCAAAATTGTTTATTAAATTGCTTTTGTCAACAAAATTTAAATTTTTAAAAGTATCTTGATCAACTATTTTTCCTGAGTATATTGTTTGATTACTACAATTACTCAAGAAAATTACTAAAATTAATGATATAAAAAACCTAATCATTTTATGATATTACATTATTTTAAAAAAAAAGAAAACACAGAGGAAAAATATGCAAAAGATACGTATAAATATATATTAAAACAAAGTAATTCTTTTTTAAATAAAAATAGTTTTTTCAACCATAAAGATTATAACTCATCATTTGAAATAGTAAGTATTTTTATAATTTTTTATATTAAGTTAAACATTAAATTTAAAATTAATAATTATAAGTTGATTAATGAAGAATTAATTAAAATTTTTATACTTGATCTAGATGAGTCTTTGCGAGAAAAGGGTATAGGCGATATGTCTATTGGCAAATATGTCAAAAAATATGTAAAAAAATTTTACTTTAGACTTTCAAAATTTCCTAAAGATATAGAAGATTTAGATTTTAATAAATTTACTTCTTACCTGAAATATTTTGAATTTATTAGAAATGATCAGAAAATTAATGCCTCTAAAAAGATTATAGGTATATTTGAATTAATATCAAATTCTTATAAAAATTAAAATAATACATAAATAATTTATTAATTTATAAAAAAAATTTCTTGCAAATATCAAAAATTCTAATATGTGGGTCTTATGGCTGTTCCTAAAAGAAAAACTAGTAGTTCAAAAAAAAACATGAGAAGATCTCATCATAGTCTAAAAGATATAAACGTAATTATCGACAAAGAATCTGGCGAGCCGAGGCTTTCTCACAAAATTGATAAATCAACTGGCATGTATAAAGGAAGACAAATCCTTAAAACTAAATCAAAACAAACTAGCTAACAATGTCTCAAGGGCAGATAACCATTGCTGTAGATGCAATGGGAGGTGAAAATAGCCCCTTTAAAGTAGTCAAAGGAACAGAAATTTTCCAAAAAAAAAATAAATTCTCAAAAATAATATTTTTTGGTGAAGAACAAAAAATATATTCTACAATTAAAGAAAATAAAATTAATTTAATCAATTATGAAATTTATAATACTAGTGAGAATGTAAAGGACGATGATAATGCTAGTATAATATTAAGATCAAGAAAAAATAGTAGCATATACAAAGGCTTAGAATTTGTTAAAGGAAACAATAATACAGGATTTGTATCTTCAGGAAATACTGCTGCAATCATGATATTATCTAGACTTATAATTGGAATGATTGATGGGATTGACAGACCAGCTATATGCTCTCTTGTTCCTAATAAAAAAAATTATTCAATAATGTTAGATTTAGGAGCAAATGTAACAGTTAACCCAGCTAATCTTTTGCAATTTGCGCTTATGGGATATTGTTATTTTTCAATAATTAATAAAGAAAGGAAGCCAAGAATTGGTATCCTTAATATAGGAACTGAAAATAATAAAGGATTAGAATTTTTACAAGAAGCTTATGATTTAATTACCTCAAGTTTTTTAAAAAATTATTTTATAGGTTTTATTGAGCCTAATAAAATAACCTCTGGAGATTGTGATATTATAATATCAGACGGATATACTGGTAATATTATGTTAAAATCTGCTGAAGGTATATCAAATTTTATTATGTCAAATTTGAAAACTATGTTTACAAAATCTTTAGTAAATAAATTTGTTTATAAAGTTATTGAAAAAGATTTAGTAAAATTAAAAAATCAAGTTAACCCAGATATATATAATGGCGCAACTCTAATAGGATTAAATGGTATATCCATTAAAAGTCACGGAAACGCAACTCCATTAGCCTTCAGTTATGCCTTAAAGCAGTGTAATGATTTTATAACTAATAAACTAAATAAGCAGATAATAGATGCTATAAAAGATCTATGAATATTAAAAAAAATATTTCCAGAGAGAATATAGCTGATAGCATTAACGCAGAATTTGGTTTTTCAAGGAAAGAGTGCTTAGATATTGTCAATGATATTATTGAAATAATCATCAATGGCTTAAATCAAAACGGTATAGTTAAAATACACAATTTTGGAACATTTAAACTTAAAAGAAAAACAAGTAGGATAGGGCGAAACCCAAAAACAAAAGAGGAATTTTTAATTGAAGATAGAAACGTTATTTTGTTTAAAGCTAGTAAAAATATACTCAAATTTATAAACAAAAATGAAAATAATGAAAAAATATCTTAATATTAAAGAAGCTTCGAAATTAGTTGGTTTAAAAGAACATGTTATTAGATATTGGGATTCAATTGACCCAAAAACAAATAAATTAAGAGTAGAAGGCATATCTACAAAAACTAAGGCTGGAACGAGATATTTTAATAAAGATAATATTTCTAAGCTTCAAAATTTAAAAGACTTAATTTATGAAGAAGGTAATTTGAAAAAACCAAGTATTAAAATTGCTGATAAATTGATTTCTTCTAAAAATTCTAGAAGTTATGAAAACAAGCCAATTACCATCAATGTTGAAAAAAAATCAAAAAATATCGAAAAAATTCATCAGATTCTTAAAAAAATGAAAAATTTGGTAAATTAATTAACATCATTCTTAGAAATGAAAATAAATATCTATATATTTCAATTACTTAAATATTAATTTTATACAAAAAATAATTAAAAATTTATTATTTTAAGTGTTTAACTTATGCGTCAATTAAAATATATGAACCTCATCTTATTAGTAAGGAAACAAACTATAAGGAGTTTTTATGTTAAATAAGACTAGTCTAATAGGCATCATTGCTGCAACTATAGCATTTATTGCTGTTCCAGCTTTAGCTGCCGACACCTTCTTAGGTGAGGGTGATTTCGTAGGTATTACGTTCTGGATTGTATCAATCGGAATGTGGGCATCTACTATTTTCTTCTTTTACGAAGGAATGAGAGTTTCTGCAAAATGGAGAACTTCAATGGTAGTGGCAGGGCTTATTACTTTTATAGCCGCTGTTCACTATATGTATATGAGAGACTTTTGGGTTGCCACAGGTGAATCCCCAACAGTATATCGATATATTGATTGGGTATTAACTGTGCCGCTTCAAATGGTAGAGTTCTTTTTAATTCTAGTTGCTGCTGGTGCAGCCGTATCTAGTGGTGCTTTCTGGAGACTTTTAGTTGGTACATTAGTTATGGTAATTGGTGGATATCTTGGAGAAGCAGGTCATATCAACATGACATTAGGTTTTGTAATTGGAATGATTGGTTGGGCTGTAATTATCTGGGAAATATTCCGCGGTGAAGCAAGTCAAGCAGCTACAACTAAGGAATCAGTAACTTCTGCTTTTAATGCTATGAGACTGATTGTTCTAGTTGGATGGGCTATTTATCCTCTAGGATATGTATTTGGTTATATGCTTGGTCAAGTTGATGCTGATACTCTAAACTGGATCTACAACCTAGCAGACTTTGTTAATAAAATTCTGTTTGGTTTAATTATCTGGAGTGCTGCTACTAAAGACTCAGCTACTGCATAATTAACTAATATTGAATTATAAAAAACCCTCTTTTAAGAGGGTTTTTTTATTAAATGATTGACTTAATTTTTTATAATATGTATTTGCCCCTCCATGAAAACATTTTCTCTTAAAAAAAACGATATTAATAAAAAATGGATGATAATCGATGCTAAAAATGCCGTCTTGGGTCGTTTAGCTGTAATTTCCGCAAATATTCTAAGAGGAAAAAACAAGCCTGAATATACTCCTAATCAAGATTGTGGAGATAATTTAATTATTATTAATTCTGACTTAGTTCAATTAAAGGGTAAAAAAGCACAAAATAAAGTTTATTATAGGCATACAGGTTTTCCAGGTGGTATTAAAGAAACAACTCCTGAAAAATTAAAAGAAAAAAATAAATCTGATGAATTAATTAAATTAGCAATAAAAAGAATGATACCATCAGGTCCGTTAGGCAAATTGCAACTCTCAAATTGCAAAATATATAGAGACTCGAATCATAAACATGAGGCTCAAAATCCTGTAAAGTTAGACATAAGCTCCCTAAGTAGGAAAAATATCATATAAATATGGATAATTCAGATAAAAATTTAGATTCTAAAGAAAGAGCTTACGCCACAGGAAGAAGAAAAAACTCTATCGCAAGAGTTTGGCTAAAACGAGGGAATGGTAAAATTAATGTTAATGGTAAGTCTTTAGAAAAATATTTTGCAAGGCCAGTGTTACAAATGGTAGTTAACCAACCACTAGATATAATTCAAGGTGAAAGCGCTTTTGAGATAATGGCTACTGTAAAAGGTGGAGGACTGTCTGGTCAAGCTGGAGCAATAAGACATGGTATCAGCAAGGCACTAAGTTTATATGATCACTCTAATCGTCCAGCTCTCAAGAAAGTAGGATTTTTAACTAGAGATCCTAGAGTAGTAGAAAGAAAAAAATCTGGACTTGCAAAAGCAAGAAGAAGTTATCAATTCTCAAAAAGATAATTAATAATGAGTAATAAGATTAATGTAGCCGTTCTAGGCTCAACGGGATATGTGGGTATGGAATTAGTTAAGATCTTATCAAACCATGAAAATGTAAATATTAACTTTTTAGGATCAGATACTATTTATGATGAATATTTAACGAATATCGAAAATACTAATAAATATATCAATTTACCATTACTTAAAAATAATAATTCTTTTAATCCGTTACAAGCAGAGTATGTTTTTCTTGCATTGCCCCATGCTGTTTCAAATAAATACGTTAATAGTTTTTATGATAAGATTAAAATTATAGATCTGTCTGCAGATTTTAGACTTGATAGTGAAGATATATATAAACAAGATTATGGAGATAATCATTCATGTACACAATACTTAAAAAATTTTGTTTATGGATTGGCTGAAATCAATAAAAATGAAATATCAAAATCCAATTATATTGCTGTTCCGGGGTGTTACCCAACTTCAGTTTTATTACCTTTAATACCTTTATTAAAAAAAAAATTAATTAAAGCTGAAGATATTATAATAGATACAAAGTCAGGTTATAGTGGTGCAGGAAAAAAATTTAATATTAAAAATATTCAATCAGACAATGATATGAATTTTTATAATTATAATACAAATTCTCATCGACATATATCTGAAATAAAGCAAGAATTATCAAAAAATAATTTGGATAATAATTTGTCATTTTCTTTTAATCCTCATATACTTCCATGTTTTAGAGGAATGATGTCTACTATTTATTGTAATCTAGAAATTAATATAACAAAAAATGAAATCAATGAATTATTCAAAAATTTTGATTATACTAATTACTTTATAAAATTTATTCAAGATAATCAAAAATTAGATTTTTTTTCAGTTCAGAATACAAATTTTTGCAAAATTAAAATATTTAATCATCACAGTGATAACAAAATTATTATAGTTAGTAATATTGATAATTTGATAAAAGGAGCAGCTGGTCAAGCAGTACAATGTTTTAATTTAATGGCTAATTTTGAAGAAACAAAATCTTTAATTTAATGAAATATATATTTGTATTATTTTTATTTGTATTAGTTTCATGTGGTTATCCAGATATAGATTCAATTCCAAATTTTGATGACATTAATTTATCAGATGAAGAAATCGCAGATTATTGTTCAAATATTAATACAAATAAAAAAAATATAGATAAATGTATTAATAATTATACAACTAAATAATAATTATGAAACAACTTAATATTGGCATAGCGGGTTTAGGTAATGTTGGGTCAGCACTCATTCAAACAGTTGAAGAAAATAAAAATTATTTTTTAAATAAAACTGATGTATCATTAAATATTGTTGGAATATCTGCCAAAACAAAAAATAAAAAAAGAAACTTTAATATATCAAATTACGCTTGGTATGATGATCCTAGAGAGATGTCAAAAAATGATCAATTTGATGTTATTATTGAATTAATTGGTGAAGAAAAAGGAATTAGCTATGAAATAATAGAACTTGCACTTAGAAATAAAAAACATGTTGTAACCGGGAATAAAGCTTTAATCGCTAATCATGGAAAAGAATTATTTGAATTAGCAAATCAATACTCATTAGCATTATCATATGAAGCTGCTGTCGCAGGTGGAATTCCTGTTATTAAAACAATAAAAAATTCTATCAATTTAGATAAAATAAACAGAATTTCTGGAATTTTAAATGGAACTACAAATTATATCTTAACTAAAATGCAAGAAGATAATTTATCTTTTGATGAAGTACTTAAAATAGCCAAAGAAAAAGGATTTACTTCTGATCAGGAGTCAAAATTAGATATAGGCGGTTATGATGCTGCACACAAATTAACAATTTTATCGACATTATGTTTTAAATCAAATTTAAACTTTAATAATAATTATATTGAAGGCATATCTAATATCAAAATTGAAGACATTAATTTTGCCAAAAAATTAGGATATAAGATAAAATTAATTTCAGAAGCATGTATTATTGAAAATAAAATTTCAAACTTCACAAGTCCAAAATTAGTACAAATCGATAATCCTTTAGCAAGTGTTGATAATGCCTTAAATGCGATTAATATTGAAACTGTGCATCTACAAAACTTATTTTTAGAGGGTGAAGGAGCTGGAGGTAAGCCAACAGCCAGCTCAGTTTTATCTGATTTATATGACATATCACAGAATGAAAAATTTGATAATTTAGGTTTTAAAATTGATAAATTACAAAATTATGAAAAATATTCCTCAGAAAATATAATTAATAGTTATTACCTGAGAATAATGGCAGAAGATAAACCAGGTGTCCTTTCGTCAATTACTAATTATTTTAGTGATTTTAATATATCAGTAAAAAAAATCCTACAACTACCTGAGAACTCTGATGTTGATAAACCTATACCTATAATTATAACCACACATAATGTAAAAAAAGAAAAATTAAGTAATGTTATTAATAAAATTGAAAGTTTAGATTTTGTAAAAGAAAAAATTATTTTACTTGCTATTCATGATAATTAATTAAAGTGAATATTGAAAAATCATTATCTGATAAATTTTGGGAAGAAAAGCAGATTGATTTAAAACATATTCAAAGCCTATCTCAAAGCAAATCAATTTCTGAAACATTTTCAAAACTTCTAATATCTAGAGGGGTTCTTGAGGAAAACTATGATAATTATATAAATCCTAATATATTACACAATCTACCTGACCCTTTCGCATTAAAAGATATGAGGAAAGGAATTACAAGATGTATTAAAGCTTTAAAAAACAATGAAAAGATTGGAATAATTGCTGATTATGACGTTGATGGATCTACATCTGCATCAATTCTTTATAAATTTTTAAATAATTTTACAAATAATCTTGTTTGTAAGATACCTAACAGATTAACTGAGGGTTTTGGTCCTAATGTCAGGCTTATGGACGAAATGCTTAACGAAGATATTAAACTATTGTTTACACTTGATTGTGGAACTTCTGCATTTAATTCTATTGATTTACCTCACTACAATAGCATTGAGGTAATAGTTATTGATCACCATTTAAGTGAATTTAAACTTCCAAAGGTTCACTCTATTATTAATCCTAATAGATTTGATGAAAAAAATGATTGTAAAGATTTTGCTGCAGTCGCAGTTACTTTTCTTTTTTTAATGGGTTTAAGAAAAAAAATAAGAGATTTAAAATTATTTCAAAATATAAAAGAACCAAATTTAATGTCTTATTTAGACTTAGTCGCTGTTGGAACTATTTGTGATTTAGTTAATATTAATAATTATAATAGATCAATTGTAACTAAAGGCTTGGAACTTATTAGAAGTAGAAAAAATAAATCAATAACAAAAATATTAGATAACTCAAATATAAATCATGAACCCTCTGCTAAGGATATTGGTTTTATTTTAGGTCCTCAAATTAATGCGGCTAGCAGAATTGATGACTCATCATTATCTTCAAAACTCCTAATATCAAATGACGAAACTGAAATAGAAAATATTTCAAGAAAACTATTTTTAATTAATGAAAAGAGAAAATTAATTGAACAAAATATATTTAATGAAGCAATTGAACAAATTAGAGGTCAAGATGATAAAAAATTTATCATTGTCTGTAAAGAAAATTGGCACCAGGGTGTTTTAGGTATAGTTGCAAGTAAAATAGTAGCACTTTATAATAAGCCTACATTTGTTTTTTCTTTTATTAATAATGTTGGATCCGGTTCAGGTAGATCTATAGATCATATTGATATTGGTAGTATAGTTCTTGATCTCAAAGCAAATGATTTAATAGAGGAGGGTGGTGGACATAAAATGGCAGTTGGTTTAAAAATTAATAAAAATAAATTGCAAAAAATTGATGAATTTTTAATTAAAAAATTTCATTTATTTAATGATAGATTTTTTGAAAAAAAAATACTTTATGATAGTGAAGTTTCTGTAAATCAAATAAATCAAGACTTTTTAGATAATTTAGAATTATTAGAACCTTATGGAAAAGGTAACGAAGAGCCTCAATTCTTAGTAAAGGATATAGTAATTGATCATGTTAAAAATTTAAAAAATAAACATATTTTAATTTTTTTTAAAAATGATTTAGGTGAAAATTTAAAAGGTATTTCATTCAATAGTATTAATACCCAAATTGGTGATTATCTCATGAAGTATAATAAATTTAAATTTCATATTTTATGTTCTATTAAAAAAGATAATTTCTCAAATACTCACATGCCTCAAATACAGATTCATGACGTAAAAGTAATAAATTAAATAATTTGAAAAATATCAAAATATCCACTATATACCAACAACCTGACCCCTTCGTCTATCGGTTAGGACATCAGGTTTTCATCCTGAAAAGAGGAGTTCGATTCTCCTAGGGGTCGCCAAGATTAAGGTTGTAAAATAATCGAACCTATAGACTCTCTCGATTGAATTAGTTTATGCGCATCAGAAGCTTCAGAAAGCTTAAATTTTTTAAAGATGTTAGGTTTAATTTCCTTATTTTTTATTTTTTTAAATAAATTATTGCTAGATAGTTCTAATTCTTTCCTATTTCTAATATAGTGCATTAACGTTGGACGAGTGTAATACAAACTTTTTGGATTAAATGTACTGTGTAAATTCACATTCTCAATCATTCCAGAAGATTGTCCAAATGAAACCATTAAGCCTCTAAAATTTAAACATTTCAAAGATATTTCAAATGTGTCTTTTCCAACACCATCATATACAACATTAACACCATCATTTTTTGTTATATTTAATACTTTTTCATAAACATTTTCCTTTTTATAATTAATTACAAATTCACATCCATTTTTTTTTGCTAAGTTTGATTTTTCTTCTGAGCTAACTGTTCCAATCATTTTTGAATTCTTAGATTGAGCCCATTGACAGGCTATTAATCCTACTCCGCCAGCAGCAGCATGGAATAAGAATTTTTCATTTTTTTTTATTTTATACAATCTTTCAAATAAATATTCTACCGTCATACCTTGTAATAATATTGAAGCAGCTTCATCATTAGAAATAAAATCAGGTAGCTTAACTAATTTATCTGATTCAAAGTCTCTTATTTCACAATAAGCACCTAAAGGAGGACTAAATGAATAAGCTACCCTATCTCCAATCTTCAAATCTTTTACTTGATTACCAACTTCAATTATTTCGCCAGCTGCTTCTAAACCAAGACAAAATGGAAATTCTAAGGGAAGAGGATAAATTCCAGTTCTATGATAAGTATCAATATAATTTAATCCTATTGATGTTTGTTTTATTCTTACTTGACTATCTGGTAGGTTTTTTGGAAGTTCATATTTTTCATATTTTAAAACTTCTGGTCCTCCAAGTTCTGTAACTACAATTCTATTAGGCATTATTTTTTTTTAATTTAATATATATCTCCTCATATTCTTTTAAGCAATCTGGATTTAATAATATATCTAAATTTGAAATTTCTTCCCCATTAATTAAATTCTTAACTAATATCTCAACTATTTTACCACTTCTTGTTTTTGGTATTTCTGTTACAGGAAATATTTTTGCAGGAACATGTTTAGGAGACAAATCATTCCTAATTTTATTAATTAATTTATTTTTTAAAACATTATCAAACTTCGCTTTTTCATGAGTTACAACAAATAATATAACTTCACTATCATTTTTTTTATTATATTCTATTGCTAGCCCTTCTGAAATTTCTTCTAAATTTTCTATTACTCTATAAATCTCTGCTGTACCAATTCTAACTCCTCCAGAATTTAAAGTAGCATCAGATCTACCTAATATAACAAAGCCTTTATTTTCAGTTTTAATACAATAATCTCCATGACACCAAATATTTGGATATTTTAAAAAATAAGAATTTTTATATTTTGTAAAATTATCATCATTCCAAAAATATAAAGGTTTAGATGGAAATGGTGACTTACAAACTAATTCACCTTTAAGTAAATTTATACTTTCTCCATTGTCATTAAAAACATCAACATCCATCCCTAATCCTGCACATTGTATTTCACCACTAAATACTGAAGAAGAAGGATTACCCAGTACAAAACAAGATACAATATCTGTCCCTCCACTTATTGATGCTAAATGAACATCCTTTTTAATAAAATCATAAACATATTCAAAAGTTTCATTTATCAAAGGAGAGCCAGTTGATGCAAGAACTCTAAGATTTTTTAATTTAAAATAAGAATTTATTTTGATTTGATAATTTTTAAGTGTGTCTAAATATTTTGCCCCAGTACCAAAAAAATTTATTTTTTCTATTTCTGCTATTTCAAAAAGATATTTTTTTTCCGGAGCAAAAGGTGACCCATCATATAAAACTATAGTAGCATTTGATGCAAGTGCTGAAATAAGCCAATTCCACATCATCCAACCACAAGTTGTAAAATAAAAAACTTTGTCATCTTTACTAATATCGCAATGTATCTGGTGTTCTTTTTTGTGTTGTATTAATGATCCACCAGCACCATGAACAATGCATTTAGGGATACCTGTTGTTCCACTTGAATAAAGTATATACAATGGGTGATTAAATGGATATTTTACAAACTCTTTAAAAAAATATTTAGATTCTAAAATTTCATCCCATTCAGTATATAAAAAATTATTTTCAAAATTTGCTAATTTGTTTTCATAGGGAATTACAATTACATTTTTAATACTTGGTATATTTTTCAAAATACTGGGTATCAATAGTGTAGTATCAATTTTTTTTTTATTATAAAAATAATAATCAGTTACTATTAAAATTTTTGGATTTATTTGTTTAAAACGATCAATAATTGCCTGTTTGCCAAAATCAGGTGAACAGGATGACCATATTGCTCCTATTTGTGCTGTTGCAAGAAAAGATACAACTGTTTCAGCAAAATTTGGCAATATAGCTGCTATTCTATCACCTTCTGTAATATTTTTTGTTTTAAAAAAATATGAAACTTTAAATACATTTTCTCTTAATTTGTTCCATGACAAAACTTTTTTAGTTTTATTTTCTGAATAGGATACTATTGCATCACTTTCGCCATTTTTTGATAAACAATTTTCTGTATAATTTAAATTTGAGTCTTCAAAAAATTTCGCTTTTATAAAATTTTTGTTTGATTTAAAAATATTGCCTTTTTTTGATCCAATTATATTTGTAAAATTCCATATTTCATTCCAAAAATCATCTTTATTTTCTATACTCCATTTATGTAATTCTTCATATGATTGGATATTTAATTTTTTATCAATAGAATTTATAAATTTTTCAAGATTATTTTGTAAATTGGTTGGAGACCACAACTTTAAGTTGTGCATTTTAAATTAATTCTTTTTTTTATCTTTTAATGATCTAACTCTAACAATTACATCAATGCTATGAAGTGTTAAGCATGCAGGTATGGAAGGTATATCAAGATTAATATTTTCAGTTGGAATATCATGTATTTTTCCTTCATCCTCAATATAAAGGTGATAATGTGATTTATTGTTTGTGCAATATAAAGATTTATTTTGATCTACGACAATTTCTCTAATTAAGCCTAAGCTAGTAAATTGTTTTAAGGTATTGTAGATAGTTGCCATAGAAATCTTTCTATCTTCTTTCTTTACTTCATCAAATAAGTTTTCTGCTGAGATATGTCTATCTCCTTTTTCAAATAAAATTTTAGCAAGAATACGTCTTTGTTTTGTAGGTCTAATCCCACTTTCTTCAATTTTTTTTAATGCAATGCTATATGCACTAAATGGGTCAAATACTTTATTTTCCGTTCTCATGGTTGTATATTATATGTTATGAAATACATTTTTTCAGCAATTTTTCTATATCTTTTTTCAGGAATGCTATTATTTATTTTTCAAAGGCGTATTGTTTTTAATAAATCTGGTCACCCTGGCTCACCAAAAGATTATAACTTAAGTAATACAAAGGAAGTTTTTATAACTACTGATGATGGTATAAATTTGTTATCTTGGTACCACCAAGGTGATAAAAAGCTACCTTTACTATTGTATTTCCATGGGAATTCCTTTCATATTGGAGATAGAGCACACAGAATCAAAAGATATACAAGTAAAAACTGGAATGTTTTAATCATATCTTGGCGAGGATTTGGTGGTAATGATGGCAATCCAACTGAGAAAAATCTTTATAAAGATGGAGAAGCAGTATTGAAGTGGATTACAGAAAAAACAAATTTTAGTTTAAATCAGACTATTATCTACGGCGAATCACTTGGATCTGGTGTTGCGGTAGAGCTTGGAACAAAGTACCAATTTTTATCAATAGTTTTAGAAGCACCATTTACCTCAATTGAGGATATAGCCAAGAAAAGATACAGAATCTTTCCAACTAAATATTTAGTCAAAGATAAATTTGATAATTTTAGTAAAATAGATAATTTAAAATCCCCGCTTTTAATTATTAGTGGTAAAAAAGATGAAATTGTACCTCATAATCATAGTATAAAACTATATGAAAAGGCTAATGTGAAAAAAAAATGTGTTTTTATTGACGAAGCAATACACAATAATTTATACGATTTTGGCATTGAAAAAGAAGTAATTGAATTTAATTTAAACTTATGGAAATAGATTTAACATCATCATATGTAGGTATATTAAGCCTTATTGTTTTTGTTTTAGCTTATGCTGTTGTTATGGCTGAAGAATTTAGCCATTTAAGAAAATCTAAACCTGTTATAACATCAGCAGCTCTTATTTGGGCGATTATTGCATATCATTTTGCTGGTGATAAGGATTACAGCCATGAGATAGAACATGCGCTTGAACATAATATTTTAGAGTTTGCAGAACTCTTTTTATTCTTATTAGTTGCAATGACTTACATCAATGCTCTTGAAGAAAGAAAAGTTTTTGACAATGTTAGATATCAATTAACATCAAGAGGATTTAGTTTCAGACAACTTTTTATATTTACTGGAATAATAACTTTTTTCCTTTCACCCATTGCCGATAATCTTACAACTGCACTTGTAATGTGCTCTGTAGTAATGGCATGCGGTAAAGGAAATTCAAAATTTATTTCAATTGGTTGTATAAATATAGTTGTGGCAGCAAATGCTGGTGGAGCTTTCAGCCCATTTGGTGATATTACTACATTGATGGTATGGCAAGCCGGTATTGTAGAATTTTTTACTTTCTTTAAAATATTTTTCCCATCGGTAATAAATTATATAATTCCAGCAGCTGTAATGTATTTCTTTATACCTAATGAAAAACCAGAAGTAAGTTCAGAAAAAGTTATTATTAAAAGAGGTGGAAAATTTATAATTTTTTTAGGATTATTCACAATATTTAGTGCAGTTAATTTCCATAATATTTTACACTTGCCGCCTATGTTAGGAATGATGTTTGGCTTAGGTCTCTTAGGTTTATTTTCTTTTTATTTAAAAATAACATACAATCCATCTGAAGAGGACGAAAAATTTGACTTTTTTAAAAAAGTATCAAGAGCTGAATGGGATACATTATTATTTTTCTTTGGAGTTATACTAAGTGTAGGTGGATTAGGATTTATAGGATATCTTACTTTAGTATCAGAATTTTTATATATTGGCTTAGGACCAACAATGGCAAATGCGATTGTTGGAGTATTGTCAGCTATTGTTGATAATATTCCAGTTATGTTTGCAGTTATTACAATGAGACCTGAAATGTCCATAGATCAGTGGTTATTAGTAACCCTGACTACTGGAGTTGGAGGAAGTTTATTATCAATTGGATCTGCTGCTGGTGTAGCCTTAATGGGACAAGCTAGAGGATATTATACTTTCTTTGGTCATCTTAAATGGACACCAGTTATTTTTGTAGGTTATGTAGCTAGTATTTATCTCCATGTTTTAATGACTGACTTGCCTTGGTAATTTAAATTATCAATAGCTAAAAAAATTATCATACTAAATATTAAAATAACACCTGCTACAAATGAAGCTTCATTAAACCTATAAATACTAATCAATTTATAAAGATATGATGGTAAAGTATCAAAATTTTGATCTTTGAAAAATGAAATTATCGTAAAATCACCGAAAGTAATAACTGTTGAAAATGCAAAAACAAAAATTATATTTTTTCTTATAAGTGGTAGTAAAATTATAAAATAATTTTTCATACTAATACGAAAGGTTTGTTGAAAACTTTCAAAATTTAAAAAAATATTTTTTAGATTATTAAAAAGTATTAATATTGAAAAAGGTATTAAAAAAAGACAATTAATTAAAATTATAACTAAATACTTAAAAAAATGTAAATATCTTAATTCACCTAATATAATAAAATAGCCTAGGCTAAAAATAATTGGTGAGATTATTATTATTGATGAACTAATTAAAAAAATAGATTGTTGAAAAAATATATTTTTATAATTTATCACTAATATTGATGAAATTATAAAACCAACTATACTGACAATGATTGCCGTAGTAATTGAAATTATTAATGAATTAAAAAAAGATTCTAAAAATTTTGGATTAATTAATGTTGTATAATATCCATTATGAATAAAATTATATATTACACAAATGATTGGTGAAAAGAAAAAGATTGAAAAAAATATAATTAGTAAAAAATCTATAGTTTTAATGACTTTATATTCTTTATCAGGATGGATAAAATTAATTTGATCTACATCAAAAAAATTTGAACCTTTTAATTTGTAAAAACCAATAAATAAGAAAAATAAACAAATAAATATTTGTAAAAAACTGAGTAAAATTGCCTTATTAAAATTTAATTCAAAAAGTGCGTATTGATAAATTGCTACCTCAATTGTTGAGTACATAGGCCCCCCACCTAAAGCCATAACGATTGCAAAACTTAAAAAGCAGAGTGAAAATATTATTGAGAAAACACTAAAAAAATTTTGTTTAATATAAGGTAATTCCAATCTAATAAGATTTCCTAAAAATTTAATATTTAGAGATCCAGAAATTTCATAATATTTTGATGGAATGCTATTTAATGATTGGATAAATAATCGGGTTGCAAATGGTGTATTGAGAAGTGTATGGGCTATTAAAATTGCTTTTATCCCAAAAATTGTCTCAATGGACAAGTATTCGTACGCATTAAAATATGAGTTATAAAATCCGTTATTTCCGTAGAGCTTAATAACTGCATAAACTATTAAGATTGTTGGAATTACAAAACAAAATCCACAAAGAGAAATAATAAATTTAATTATTTTTAAATCCTTATGCCTATTTAATGCTAATGCGAATGGAATAGCTAAAAAACAACTTAATATTGCAGATATAAAAGCTTGATAAAATGAAAAATAAATCAATCGATGAGTATAAGAATTTTGAAAAAAATCAAAAAATAAATTCAAATCATAATTAACTTTTGAGAAAATACCTATGAAAGGTAATGTGATTATTAATCCAAAAAAAAATAATACTGAAAAGTTAAATTTATAATACAATTTATTTAAGATGCATTAAGCCATTCATCAATCCATTTTTCTCTGTTTATATTAATTTCTTTTGGATCTATTTGAATAAAATTAGGTATTTCTAATTTATTAAATGCTTCAGGCAAATCTTTAATTGTTGTTACTGGGTACATTATATTTGTAGATGGAATTACTGATTGGAATTCTTCTGATAGCATAAAGTTAAGAAATAAATTTGCTAAATCTTTATTTTTAGAATTATTTAAGATTCCAGCAAATTCAATTGTTATATAATTTCCTTCTTCAAAGGTTGTTGCGCGAATATCATATCTGTCTTCAAACATAATATGAGCTGCAGGAGATGTAGTATAACTTAATACCATGTCTGCTTCTCCCGCCATAAAAAAATTATAGTATGCATCCGTCCAACCTTTTGTAACAGAAATAATTTTTTTGTTTAATTTTTTCCATTCAACAGCGGCTTTATCTCCATATATGGCTTTCATCCAAGTTAATAATCCTAATCCTGGGGTAGAGGTTCTGGGGTCTTGAATTACAATTCTAGCATTAGTAGAATTAATTAACTCATCCATAGATTTTGGAGGTGATTCCAAACTTGCCTCATTATATACAAAAGAAAAGTAGCCAAAATTATATGGAACAAATTTATTACTTTCCCAATTTAATGGTAAATTCATAAGATTGTTTAAATTGTTAATATTATGAGTTGTGAAAAGCTCAGATTTATCTGCTAGGTCAAATAAATTCATATCAAGACCTAAAACTATATCTGCTTTAGAAGTGTCACCTTCTAAAATTACTTTATTTAATAATGTTGCCGCACTGTCTACAGCTATAAAATTAATATCTGTATTATATTTTTCTTCAAAGATTTTTTCAATTATAGGTCCCGGACCCCATTCAGAAACAAAAGAGTCATAGGTATAGATAGTTAGTTTATCAGCATAGACTGAAAAAGAGATTGATAGGGTAGTAAAAACAATTAGAATTATTTTCATATTTCCTCCGCTGGCATTATCCAGATCAGGTTAAAAGGGTATAAATCTCAGCATTTAAGCACCCCTAGTATTATTATAATTTATATTATTTTAGAAAACAAACATAAAAGAATTGTTTTTAATTTATATATGAATATAACAATTTTTTTTCGGGGAGTAGCGCAGCCTGGTAGCGCACCTGGTTTGGGACCAGGGGGTCGAAGGTTCGAATCCTTTCTCCCCGACCATGTAGAAGTTATTGTCTACCTTTTGTTAATATTTAGCCTATATAAACTTTTATATAATGATCAGATCTACAATTGGACAATTTGCTAATTCACTTGGTTTAAATAAAGATCAATATATTCCTAAAGAAGGTGCATCTTTTTCTCTATTTAAAATAGAAATCCTCTCAGGATTAACAGTTGCTATAGCATTAGTTCCAGAAGCAATTGCTTTTGCATTTGTTGCGGGTGTTGCTCCATTATCCGGATTATATGCTGCATTTATAGTTGGTTTAGTTACAGCTTTTATTGGAGGTAGGCCAGGAATGATTTCAGGAGCTACGGGTGCATTAGCTGTTGTAATGGTGTCTTTAGTTGCTGAACATGGAGCTCAGTATCTCTTCGCTACAGTTATACTTATGGGAATATTGCAATTATTGGCTGGTATTTTTAAATTAGGTAAATTCATGAGAATGGTACCACAACCAGTTATGTTAGGTTTTGTAAATGGTTTAGCAATTGTGATTGGATTATCACAATTACACCAATTTCAAATAATTAATTTTGATGGCTCTTTTACTTGGATGTCTGGTGATGTTTTAACTTATTCATTAGTACTCGTTTTTTTAACAATGTTAATAATCTGGTATCTTCCAAGGGTCACTAAAATAATTCCATCTACTTTAGCAGCAATACTTTTAGTGACATCTCTTGTATTGGTTTTAGATTTACCTGTTCCACGAGTCGGAGATTTAGCCAGTGTATCTGGAGGTTTACCTCAATTTTCAATACCATCTGTTCCACTTAATTTTGAAACTTTTACTGTTATTTTCCCATATGCAATAATTTTAGCAGCTATTGGTTTAATCGAAAGTTTATTAACATTAAATTTAGTCGGAGAGTTAACAAATAAAAAAGGTGGAACTAGTCAAGAGTGTTTAGCTCAAGGATTTGCAAATAGTATTACTGGTTTTTT
>CACOVJ010000016.1 GCA_902630465.1 uncultured Alphaproteobacteria bacterium
ACAAATAAGGTTCTTCAAATTCGCCAATCCAGATTCCAATTTTTTTTAACTTAGCGATTTCTTCTTCTTTAATATAATCTAAAGAATAATATCTATAGGCTATTGCCCAGCCATTAATTACCATCTCGCTGTTTAAATCAATCTTACTTTTGTAACACACACCAATGTATCTGTTATACTTGTCTCGTCCATTTGTTTCACATCTAATTGGTTCATTTCCAATTAAATTCTTTAAAAATTTTGTAGACTCTACACCACAACCCCATTTTTTTCCATTTTTTGTACATTTTTGCTTTGTTTCTGGAGCATCAATTGCATGTAATCTAATTTTATTACTTCCAATATGAATAGTGTCACCATCGATAATTTTCGCTTTTCCAAATATAGTTTTTCCATATGTTTGATTAAAACAAAATACTAAACTAATAAAAATACTAAATATTAAGTATTTTACAGCCATCTATTAATAACTCATAAACATATTTTGTATGAGATCTATTTAAATGAATATCTACTGAAGTAGTTTCGTTATTATTATTTCTAATAAGAAGTATGGGTATTTTAATAAAAATTGTTTGAGCAACACAATAATCTTTTTTTAATACCTCATCTAAATTTATAACTAAAAATTTAGATAGTAGAGTAAAAACTTGATCTCCCTCTAATCTTAATACAGTTCTGTTAAATGATACATCTGTAATGGCACTTTTTTGTAAATTAAGAGCTGATTTCAATAGTGTTAAAACTTTTTGAGTTTCATTATTGGGAGTTTCTATTAACCATTCATTTGGACTCAACCAAATTATGTTTATGTTATTATTTGAGACTCTTACGTTAGGTTCAATTGGCAAAACAAGATCTAGTACTGATCCAACATTTTTCATGAATTCTTTATCAGTACTTTTTCCTCTAAGATTAATTTTTCCAACAAGATCTCTCTCCTTAATTGAGACTCCATTAAACTTTGTGCTGTTAACTTTAAGTACACTATCTGGATTTAAACTCATTGATTAACTCTCTTGTTCTCAGGATCTATAAATACAGGATCGGTAATTTCAACCTCAATGGTTTCTGTTTCCATTGGTGCAAAAAGTTTTTCACCTTTTTTTTCTAGCCCACCTTTTATTAACGCAAGAGCAAATGAACTATTTAAATTAGGTGAGTAATAGCTTGAAGTTACATGTCCAACCATTTTCATTGGCAGTGCTGTTACTGCTTCAACTAATTGTGCACCCTCTTCTAAAACTTTTTTTGGATCCTTGGTTTTTAAGCCAACTAATTGTTTTCTATCTTTCTTTATTGTATCGCTCCTATTCAAAGCCCTTTTTCCGACAAAATCGTATTTTTTCTTGCTAACAATCCAATCCATATCTAAATCAACAGGTGTCACTGATCCATCAGTTTCCTGACCTACAATAATAAAACCCTTTTCAGCTCGTAAAACATGCATAGCCTCTGTACCATAAGGAGTAATATTAAACTCATGTCCTTTTTCTATACAGATATCCCATAAATATCTGGCGTATCCAGAGGGAACATTTATTTCAAAACATAACTCTCCAGTAAAACTTATTCTCATTACTCTACATTCAACACCACATAAATTAATATTTTTAAAAGTCATATGAGGAAAATTATTCTTAGAAAAATCATATTCGGAATTTAATTTTTCCATTAATTTTCTTGAATTAGGACCGTTTAAACTTATTGTGCCATATTGCTCTGTTACAGATGTCAAGTATACTTCAAGCTCTGGCCATTCAGTTTGTAACCAATCTTCAAGTTTGGCCATTACAGAAGCAGCATTTCCAGTTGTTGTTGACATAAGATAATGATACTCACCAAGTCTGGTAGTAACACCATCATCTATAACCATGCCATCATCACCAAGCATAACACCATACCTGCATTTACCTATTTCTAATTTTGACCATGCATTGGTATATATTCTATTTAAAAACTCACTTACATCTCTACCTTGGATGTCTATTTTACCTAAAGTTGATGCATCTAAAATACCAAGACTATCTCTTGTTGCCTTAACTTCTCTGTTTAAAGCTGAAGAGAAACTTTCTTTTTCTTTTGGATAGTACCATGCTCGTTTCCATTGTCCTACATCTTCAAATAATGATCCATTTTCTTTATGCCATTCATGCATAGGGGTAGTTCTTTCTAAATCAAAAAATTCTTTTACATGCCTTCCTGCAAGTGCTCCAAAAGTAACTGGAGTATAGGGTAGACGAAAAGTTGTTGTTCCAAGTTCAGAAATATTCGTATTTGATAATTCAGATATAATACCTAAAGCATTTACATTACTTGTTTTGCCCTGATCTGTCGCCATTCCTGTAGTTGTGTAACGTTTTACATGTTCAATTGATTGAAATCCTTCTTTCAATGCTAATTTAATATCTTTAGCAGTTACATCGTTTTGAAAATCAACAAACATTTTTGTTTTAGAAATCTTTTCCTTTGAAGTAATCCATATGTTTTGATGATTAGCATTTAAAGCTTCACTCGTTTTATAATCTGTTACTTTTAAAAGTTTACTTTCTTTAAGATTTAAAAAATTATTGACCTTTGATGGAAGTGTTTCTAAAATTTTATATAGATCATAATCTCCATTGCAACTTCCTACACATAAAGTATTTTGAAAAGCTTCTTCAGGAATAAAACTTCCATCAAAATCTCTATATTTTAATTTTCCTTTTGATTGTGTGAATAAATGGACAGTTGGTGTCCATCCTCCAGAAACACAAATAGTATCGCATCTAATTGTAATAGATGATTTATTTCCATCAATTTTATTACTTAATAATTTTTTTAACTGAACTTCTTTGACTCTTAATCTCCCAAAAGTATTGCTAATTTCATAACCATTTAATATGGTTATACCAAGCTCTTTAGCTTTTTTTGGAAAATGACCGTTAGCATCATTCCTGACATCAACAATCGCTTCTACATTTATGCCTTGTTTTAAATAGTCTATTGCAGTTTCGTATGCACTATCATTATTTGTGAAAAAAACTAAATTATTTCCAACAGCAACTCCATATTTATTCAAATATTTACGAGCGCTATTTGCCAACATTATACCCGGTCTATCGTTATTATTAAATATTATTGGTCTTTCAATAGATCCAGTAGCAAGTATAACTTGTTTAGATCTTATCTTCCAAATCCTTTGTCTAATATCGTGTTCCTTCGTTAAACCTTTTTCTGGTTCTAAATCTTGAATAGCATGTAACAAATTATAATGAAAATATGCAAAGCATGTAGTATTTGAAATAATTTTTACATTTTTATAATTTTTTAAATTTTTAATAATATTATTTTTCCAATCATTAATTGGAATATTATTAATCATTACATTGTCCTGATAAGTGGATAAAACTTCCCCGCCCAGCTCATTTTCTTGCTCAATTAATAGTACTTTTAAATTATTTTTAGCTGCAATTTCAGCTGTATAGAGACCGCTTACCCCACTTCCAACTACTAATAAATCACAATGATAGTGGAAGTGTTCATATTTATGCGGATCATCTTTTTTAGGAGACTTGCCAAGACCTGCAGCATGTCTGATAAAAAACTCGTAAGTTTTCCAAAATTTTGGAGGCCACATAAAAGTTTTATAATAAAAACCAGCTGGAAAAAATGGTGAAAGTAAATCATTTATTGCACCAAAGTCAAAGTTAACATTTGGCCAGTTATTTTGAGAGAAAGCCTTTAATCCTTCATAGATTTGAATTTCTGTTACACGTCTATTAGGCTCAGTATATTCTTTTGTTTCTAACTGTACTATTCCGTTAGGTTCTTCTCTGCCAGCACTCACAATTCCTCTTGGACGATGGTATTTGAAACTTCTACCTACCAGATGAATATTATTAGCGAGTAAAGCTGAAGCTAACGTATCTCCTTCATAACCTTGATACTTTTTTCCATCAAAAAAAAAGTTTATAACTTTATTTTTTTCAATATTTTTATTATTTTGAAAACGTTTCATAAATTATTCTTATTTCTTTTTGGAAGTTGATAAATTGCCAGATCCGATAATTGGTTCACCTGAAGGAGTAATAGGAATGTTGGCATTTAATTTAGGTGGCTTATCCCCCATTTTGTATACAGCTAAAATCTCATCAGTTGCTGTGTTTCTGGCTATATTAAACCACTGTCTGCATCCAAAAGTGTGGTTCCACCTTTCATAGTGAAGACCCTTATCATTCTTTCTAAGAAATAAATATTCTGCCCATTGATCATCTGTTAAGTCAGGAGGATTTTTTGGTCTAGCAATATGAGCTTCACCTCCACATGAGAATTCAGCTTGATCTCTTTCACCACAATAAGGACAATTTATTAAAAACATGAATTAGTGAGCAACGGCGGCAGCACCATGTTCATCAACTAACTCACCACTTGAAAATCTGTTAATGCTAAAAGGAGCATTTAAAGAATGTGCTTCATCATTAGCTATTGTATGTGCAAATACCCAACCTGAACCTGGTGTAGCTTTAAAACCCCCTGTGCCCCAACCACAATTAAAATACAAACCATTAACATGTGTTTTGCTGATAATTGGGCTAGCATCAGGACATATATCGACAATTCCACCCCAATGACGAAGCATCTTCATTCTTGAAAAAATAGGAAATAATTCCACAATCGCCATTAGTGTGTCCTCAACTATATTAAAGCCACCACGTTGTGTGTAAGAGGTGTATCCATCCGTACCAGCTCCAATTACTAATTCTCCTTTATCAGATTGAGAAACATAGGCGTGAATAGTGTTAGACATAACTACAGTATCAATTACTGGTTTTACAGGCTCAGAAACAAGAGCTTGTAGAGGTTTGCTCTCAAGTGGTAGTTTAATCCCAGCCATGTTGGCAATTACACTTGTATGTCCAGCAGCTGCAACACCAACTTTATTAGAATTTATTGTTCCTTTTGTGGTCTCAATTCCTGTTATATTTCCATTTTTAATATTAATACCTGTAACTTCACAATTTTGGATAATATCCACACCCATTTCATCGGCTCCTCTTGCGTAACCCCAAGCTACTGCATCATGTCTTGCTGTCCCTGCTCTTCTTTGAAGTGTTGCTCCAAGTACTGGATATCTTATATGTGGCGAGGTATTGATTATTGGACAAAACTCTTTTACTTTTTTTGTGTCAAGCCATTCACAATCGATATCATTTAATCTATTTGCGTGCCAACGTCTTTTTAGTTCTCTCACATCATGTAAATTGTGGGCAACATTTAAAACTCCCCTTTGAGAAAACATAACATTATAATTTAGTTCTTGTGACATGCCTTCCCAAAGTTTTAAAGCATGTTCATATAATGCTGCACTTTGATCCCATAAATAATTTGACCTTATAATAGTTGTGTTTCTTCCAGTATTGCCACCACCAATCCAGCCTTTTTCAATCACAGCTATATTTTTAATTCCATGATTTTTTGCAAGGTAGTAAGCAGTTGTTAATCCATGTCCACCACCACCAACTATGATTGCATCATAATTTTTTTTTGGTTCAGGGCTTTTCCATGCCTTTTGCCAATTCTCATGATGTGTTAAGGCATTTTTAGCAATAGAAAAGAAAGAGTATTTTTTTTTAGTAGACATTTTTTTTTTATCTATAACAGTTTTAAAAAAGACCTTCAATTTCTCCTTTAGTATTTAGCTTAATCGAATTTGCCGCAGGTACGCTTGGTAAGCCAGGCATGGTCATAATATCTCCACAAATTACAACAATAAATTCAGCCCCAGATGATAATTTAACCTCTCTAACTGGAAGAACATGACCTGTGGGAGCACCTTTTAAGCTTGGGTCAGTAGAAAAGCTATACTGTGTCTTTGCTATGCAAACTGGAAGATTTCCAAAGCCTTTTGACTCAAATTCTTTAAGTTGATTTCTGACTTTTGTGTCAGCAACAACTTCACTTGCGTGATAAATTTCTAGACCAATTCTTTCTATTTTTTTGAATAGAGGTAAATTATCTTCATATAAAAATTTAAATGTATTTTTGTTTTCTTCACAAATTTCAACTACATTTTGTGCTAATTCTTTTGCACCTTCTCCACCGTCTGACCAATGTGTGCACATAGAAGCTTTAACTCCCTGTGTTTTACAAAAATCAAGAACAGCATCAACCTCTTTTTGAGAGTCAGTAATAAAATGATTAATTGCTACTGTAACTGGTAATCCAAATTTTCTAATATTTATTATATGCCTCTCTAAATTTACAAGACCTTTTTTTAAAGCTGATACATTTTCATTTTTTAAATCTTCTTTTGCTACATCTCCATGCATTTTCAAAGCTCTTATTGTGGCAACTATAACCACACAGTCAGGTTTCAAACCTGATTTTCTACATTTTATATCTAAAAATTTTTCTGCACCTAAATCAGCACCAAAGCCAGCTTCTGTAACTACATAATCACCTAATTTTAAACTTGCTTTTGTTGCAATTACAGAATTACAACCATGTGCTATATTTGCAAAAGGCCCACCATGGATTATAGCTGGATTATTCTCTAGTGTTTGTGTTACGTTAGGTCTAATTGCATCCTTTAGCAAAACTGTCATTGGACCTTGGGCATTGAGATCTTTTGCATAAATTGCTTTCTTGTCCCTAGTATATGCAATAGTAATATTTCCAATTCTTTCCTCTAGGTCATTAAGGTCTTTAGCTAAACAAAATATAGCCATGATTTCAGAGGCAACAGTTATATCAAACCCATCTTGCCTAGGGTAACCATTCGCAACACCTCCTAGGTCAACAACAATAGATCTCAAAGATCTATCGTTCATATCCATAACTCTTTTCCAAACTACACGTCTCACATCAATATTTAATTTGTTTCCCCAGTAGATGTGATTATCAATTAATGCTGACAATAAATTATGTGCCGAAGTTATCGCATGAAAATCACCGGTAAAATGCAAATTAATTTGTTCCATAGGAACAACTTGGGCGTATCCTCCACCAGCAGCTCCACCTTTCATCCCAAAAGAAGGTCCTAGACTTGGTTCTCTAAGACAGACGATAGATTTTCTTCCAATTTTATTAAGACCATCACTTAAACCAACGGAGGTAGTTGTTTTACCTTCTCCAGCAGGGGTAGGAGTTATTGCAGTAACTAATATTAATTTGCCGTCTTCTTTATCTTTAAGAGTATTCACATACTCTAAATTAATTTTAGCGATATGACGACCCATTGGACTAAATGCTTCTGGTGTATCAGGAACATTTATCTTATCAAGAATTTCGCCTATAGGCTGCATTTTAGCTTTTCTAGCTATTTCAATATCTGACATGTAACTCCTTATTTAATAATTAGTACTTATAGATTATGTTAGTTTTGAAACAACTTGTGTTTCAATATTAGAAATAAAAAAATGTGAAGAATTTAGCTAATGTTATAAAACAAATTGATTTTTACTATTATAATTTAACTGAGAACTATTTAGTTGATTCAACCAATCTGCGGTTTTTTTCATTCCACCAAAAGCATAGAAATGAATATTATCTAGATTACTAGATTGATTAGAATGAATATAACTTGCTAAGTCATATATTAGTTTGTCTGGCGTGCTTAATGTTGCTAGTTTAGTTAAATTGAAAGCTTGTTTTGATATAAATCGTAATGAATTCCCTATACCACATGATCGAGCATAATTAATTAGAGTTTTTATAGATGCTGGACCTGGTATGCCTGCATGAATAGGTAAATTATTACCGAGGGTGTTTAAATGTTTTTCCCAATCAATAAGAGACTTAGCCTCAAAGAAGAATTGAGTTGCAATATACATTTGAAAATCTACATTTTTTGCAAAATTATTTTTTTCATTTATTGCTAAATCCAAATTTTGATTTGAAATATCTGGACTTCCTTCTGGATGACCGGCAACACCTACAAATTTGTAGTTAAATTTTGATAAAAGATCAGATTTTAGAACATCCATTGTTGAAGAAATATTTCCTGCTTGATTTCCACCACCTCCAATAATTAATATTTTAGTGCAACCTGATACATTTGCTAATTCACCTATATATTTTTCTAATTCATTCTCATTAATTATAGTTCTGGCAGGTAAATGAGGTATTACCTCATAACCCTCTTGTTTTAATTTTTTAGCTGTATTGATTACATTCTTTGAATTCTCATCTGGTAAATAAGTAATATATACATCGTGATTTTTATCCAAAAAATCTGTAAATCCTCCATATTTAGCATATACATTAGGTGTAGTTTCTATTGAGTATCTACTGAGAAATTTTTTAACAATTTTAAGAGTTTCTTTCGACATGCATTTATAATGTTTTTTATATATAATTTACTTTAATGAATAACAAGCACTTTACTATTATAACCTTTTACCAATTTAAAAAAAATTTTGATCAAATCAAATTATTATCAGAGCTTAGAGATTTTTGTAAATTTAATAAAATTAGAGGTACGGTAATTATAGCTAATGAAGGTATAAATGGTACGTTAGCTGGTTTTGAAAAAAATATTAATGATATTTTTGACATATTAAAAAAATTTAATTTTGTTAATCTTAATACGAAGTTTTCATTTTCAAAATTTATACCTTTCCAAAAATTAAAAATTAAACATAAAAAAGAAATTATTACATTAAGAACTAAGTTTTCGGATCCAGAAAAAAAAACTGGTAAACATGTCAGTTTTAATGAATGGAATAATATAATAAGTGATAAAAAAACTATTCTTTTGGATGTAAGAAATGATTTTGAAGTTAAAATTGGATCATTCAAAGGTGCAATAAATCCAAAAACAAAAAATTTTACTGAGTTTAAAGATTTTGTAAAAATTAATTTAAATAAATCTAAAGATAAAAAAATTGCAATGTTTTGCACTGGTGGAATAAGATGTGAAAAAGCCTCTTCTTACTTACTAGCCAAAGGATTTAAAGATGTATGTCAATTAGATGGAGGAATTCTTAAATACTTAGAAAAAATACCAGAAAGCAAATCACTTTGGGGTGGAGAGTGTTTTGTTTTTGATGGAAGGGTATCTGTTAAGAATGAATTAAAAGAGGGCACTTATAAAATGTGCTATGCTTGTAGGGAACCTATGAGTTCAAAAGAGATAAATTCTAAAAAATACAAGCCAGGAATTTCATGCCCTAAATGCTATAAAAAAATAAGTGATGAAAAGAAAAAGCGTCTAATAGAAAGGAATAAACAAATCTCTATTGCTAAGAAAAGAGGCTTATACAACAGATATATTAATCAAACAGTTACAGACCTTGATTAAAAAAATACTTTATTTCAGTTCATTATTCTGTATAGACATCTCATGGCAAAAAAAACATCATTTGCACTTAAACAATTAGTCCCAGAAGATAATCCAAAAACTGGAACTAAATATATTGTTAGAAAGCCTACTAAAGGCTTAAAAGTTGCTGAAAAACTTCGTATGAAAAAATACGATCCTGTCTTAAAAAAACATGTTTGGTTTGTTGAAAAAAAGATGCCTCCTCACAGTAAATAACTATTTCAGGTCTTTATTTTATACTAAATTAAGTTAATTTTAAATTATGACACTTAAACTTGGAGTTCATTGGTTTAGACAAGATTTAAGATTAGCACATAACCCATCACTCGAAATACTAGCAGGAAGAGTAGATCAAATTATACCCATTTATATTTTTGATCCTAAACAACCAATAGGTTCAACATCTAAATGGTGGCTAGAACAATCTTTAAACTGCCTAAGTAATGATATAGAAAAAAGAAATGGGAAACTCAATATTTTTGAAGGTGATCCACTAGATATAATTTCATCTTTAATTTCAGATAAAACTATAGAATGTTTTTATTGGAACAGATTATATGATTCTTATTCAATTATAAGAGATAAAAAAATAAAATCCTCTTTAAAATCAAACAATATCAATTGTAAGACTTTTAATGGTTATTTACTTAATGAACCATGGGAAATAAAAAATAAAAGCGGAAGTTTCTTTAAGGTATTTACTCCTTATTGGCGACACTGCAATGATATTATCCGGAATAAAAAATTTGATAAAAAAACTATTAAAATAAAACTCTTTAACTCTATTATAAAAAATTCAAAAAACATTCAAAAATTAAAATTAACTAATAAAAAATTGAATTGGACTAATAAGATCCAAAATAGTTGGTCACCAGGTGAAAGTAATGCCCAACTTCAATTAGAAGAATTTATAAAGAACAAAGCAAATAACTATTCTATTGGTAGAGATAGACCAGATCAAAATTTAACTTCTAAGTTATCCCCTTATTTACATTTTGGAGAAATTTCACCAATGTTCATATATAGTCAGGTTAGCTTGTCTAAAAAAATAAACTCACAAAATAAAGAAAAATTTTTAGCTGAGATCGGTTGGCGAGATTTCTCATATAATTTATTATACCATTATCCTGACATGACCAAAAACCCTATACAAAATAAATTTAATAAATTTCCATGGTTAAAAGATAATAAAAATTTAAAAAAATGGCAGAAGGGATTGACGGGTGTACCAATTGTTGATGCAGGAATGAGACAGCTTTATGAAACAGGATGGATGCACAACAGAGTTAGAATGATTGTAGGATCATTTTTAACTAAAAATTTATTACTTCACTGGAAACTTGGTGAAGAATGGTTTTTTGATACTTTAGTAGATGCAGATATTGGTTCAAATTCTGCTGGGTGGCAATGGATATCTGGTTGTGGGGCTGATGCTAGTCCATATTTTAGAATTTTTAATCCAATTCTCCAGGGACAAAAATTTGACCCAAAAGGTGAATATGTAAAAAAATACGTTCCTGAACTTAAAAATGTTACATATAAATTTATTCATAATCCATGGGAAATGCCTGAAGAAAATCAAAAAAATTCTAGTTGCAAAATAGGTAAAGATTATCCAAATCCAATTGTTGATTTAAAAGAAACAAGAAACAGAGCACTTTCTGCATTTAAAACCATAAGTTAATGTGAAAGAAAAAATCGCAATTATTGGGTCAGGTATTTCAGGTTTAAGTGCTGCTCACTTATTATCTACAAAATATGATGTTTACTTATTTGAAAAAAAAAATAGGCTAGGTGGCCATACCAGAACAATAAACGTTGATGATTATTCAAGAACAATTTCTATAGATACAGGTTTTATTGTTTTTAATGAAAAAAATTATCCAGACTTAACAAAATTTTTTCAACTACTTGAAATTGATTATAGAGATTCTGATATGTCATTTTCTGTATCAAATAAATTACCAAAACTAGAGTACAGTGGAAAAACATTCTTTACATTATTTGCTAATTTAAATAATTTATTTTCTTTCAAATTTTATAAAATGATATTTGAAATTAAAAGATTATATTCAATATGTAATAAATTTGAAATTAATGAAACAAATTCAAAATTAACTTTAGAAAATTTTTTGAGTAAATATCATTTTTCTAATTATTTAAAAAATTACCATATTTTACCAATGATATCATCTATTTGGTCAAGTGATATCGATGATGTTAAAAAATTTCCTTTAGTAACATTTATAAATTTTTTTAAAAATCATGCTCTTTTTAATTTTAAAAACAGACCTCAATGGAAATTTATTCTTGGCGGAAGTAATCAGTATATTAAAAAATTAATAAAATTGAACACTTTTAGATATTTTACAAATTTTAAAATTATAAAAATAATTAGAGATAATGATAAAATTCAAATTGTTGATAAAGATAATAAATACCGATCTTTTAGTAAAGTAATATTTGCTACTCATGGTGATCAAGTATTATCTTTATTAGATAATCCTACAAATAAAGAAATAGATGTTTTTAATAAATTTAAATATTCTCATAATACAGCATATTTACATACAGATAGTTCATTAATGCCTGGCTCAAAAGTTGCTTGGTCTAGTTGGAATTTTTTAAATAAAAGTATTGGAAAAAAATTTACTCTTACATATTGGATGAATTTACTACAAAATTTACCAACTAATAAAAACTATTTTGTAACTGTGAACCCATTTAAGGAACCAAAAAATATTATTAATCAAACAACATTTGAACATCCTATTTATTCAGTTGATACACTTAATGCTCAAAAAGAAGTTATGCAAATTCAAGGTTTAAATAATACTTACTTTTGTGGGTCTTATCTTGGATATGGATTTCATGAAGACGGTATTCAATCAGCTGTACACATCTCCAGATTATTGGGCTGCGATTTACCTTGGACCAGAGATAAAAATTTTTATAATAGAATTAGTATTAACAATTAATGAATTCTCAAATTTTATTATCTAGTATAGTTCATATAAGATTTATACCGTTCAAACATAAACTAAAATACAAGGTTCCTAGCATGTATCTAAATATCGATGATTTAGCTAAAATTAACAAAAAATATATATTTTTTTCTGTAAATAAGTTTAACTTATTTTCTTTTTATGAAAGTGATCATGGTTATAGAGATCAAAGATCTATTAAAACATTCGTTATAGATTCACTTTCAAAATATAAAGTAAATTATCAAAATTTAAAAATAATGATTTTGTGTTTTCCTAGAATACTAGGTTATGTATTTGATCCATTATCAATCATTTATTGTTTTGATGATAATAAATTGATTTCTATATTATATGAGGTCAAAAATACCACAAATGAACAACACACATATATTTTTAAAGGAGATACTGATGCAAAGAATTTCAAATTATCTCATGAGTGTGCAAAACAATTTTATGTATCTCCTTTTATTGAAATGGAAGCTTATTACAAATTTTTTAATAAAATGTTTAAAGATCAAATTAATATTAATATTGAACTTTTTGATAAAAATAATAAAAAAGTTTTAACAGCATCGCAATATGGAAAATTTATTGAATTTAACTCTAAAAACATGTTTAAGTTTCTTTCATATAATCCATTATTAGGTTTTAAAGTAATGTTTGGAATCCTCTATGAAGCGGTAAAGATTATATCTAAAGGTGGTAAATACTATGCTAGAAAAAAGAAACCAAACGATACTATTAGTTTTGAAGGAAACTTTTAAAAATGAATTTTTTTAAAAATAATTTAGACAAAACATTCGAAAGGCTAGTAAAAAAATTTCTAGCTAAAATAAAATATGGCCATTTAGTTGTAAAATTTCCATCAGGTGAAAAAAAAACTTACTCAGGAATCGAAGATGGTTTAACTGCTTCAATAGACATACACAATTATAAATTTCTATCTTATATTTTTAAAAGAGGTTCAGTTGGGTATGCTGAAGCTTATATGAAGGGCTTCTACTCAACTAGTAATTTGACAAATTTATTGATGCTATCTCACAAAAATGAAAAATATTTCTTAGATAATGTAAATTCAAATATTTTTTACTCAACATTTTCCAAGATTAGACATTTTTTAAAGGATAACTCTAAATCGCAAAGTAAAAAAAATATTAAGTATCATTATGATCTTGGAAATAAATTTTATGAGCAATGGTTAGACCAAAGTATGACTTATTCATCAGCAATTTTTGATAATAAAAACACTAACTTATTAGATGCTCAACAGAACAAATATAAAAAAATTGCTGATTCATTATCATTAAATGAAAATTCTAAAACACTTGAAATAGGTTGCGGCTGGGGAGGATTTACGAGCTTTGTAGCTAAAAATTATAAATGCAAAGTAGATGCAATAACTATTTCAAGGGAGCAATTTGATTATACAGCAAGTAAAATACAAAAAGAAGGTTTGGGAGAAAAAGTTGCCGTACATTTTAAAGATTATAGAGAAATTAGTAATAAGTACTCAAATATTGTATCAATTGAGATGTTTGAAGCTGTCGGAAAAAAATATTGGAATAGTTATTTTGATATTATTCAAAATTCTCTTGCTGAAGATGGAAAAGCGGCTTTACAAATTATTACTATTAATGAAAATCGAGCAAATGATTATCAGAATAGACCTGATTTTATTCAGCAATATATTTTTCCTGGAGGCATGCTACCAACAAAGAAGCAATTAGAGATAAGTGCAAGAGAAGTTGGTTTAAAATGTCTTGAATTATTAAGTTTTGGAAACTCATATGCTAAAACTCTAAACATTTGGAATGCTCAATTTCAGGAGTCTTGGAATGAAGTTGCTAGATTTGGGTTTGATAAAAAATTTAAACGAATGTGGGAATTTTATTTTTCTTATTGTGAAACTGGTTTTTTAAGTAGTTCTACAGATGTTTCACATTTTTTATTAAATAAAAAATAAATGAGCAAAACAAAAATCTTTTTAACCTTAACTGGTTATCAATTAACTTGGATAGCTTGTGTGTTTGGAGAGAAAAATTTTGATCAACCTTTATTTGGTATTTATTTAGGCACTTTGTATTTTGTTTTATATTTTTATTTTAATAAAAATAAATTTAAATTTCTTAAAATTAGTTTGTCTATTTCTATACCAGGATATTTTTTTGATTCATTAATGGTGTACTACTCTATTTATGAATTTAATGTGTCTCTAATAATAGGAGTGCTACCTGCTTGGATGTTAATATTATGGTTAAGCTTTTCAACTTTGTTTGATGAGATTTTAACTATATTTAAAAAGTATAAAATTATAGGTATAATACTAAGTAGTTTTTTAGCACCTTTGACTTATTATGCTGGTGAACCAATTGGAATTATCTCAATAAGTAATATTTGGCTGTTTTTTTCAATTATGATAATTTTTTGGGTTCTATTGATGATTTATTATTTATTTTTTGTTTTAAAAGAAGATTAATTTTCAGCAGAATCTTTTTTTGTTCTTGTTCTATTTAATGTTCTTTCTAGTTCTTTGTAAGTACACAAGCCAACGTCCATTGGGCTTTTAGCTTCTAGTACAGCTTCTCTATATGTTCCATTCCTAATTGCATCTACAGTATTTTTAGTAGAACCTGTAAGTTTTGCTATTTGAGAACTACTTAATTCAGTAGGATACCTTTTGATTAACCACAATATTGCATAAGGTTTTTCTTGTCTTAATGAAAGTGGGGTATATTTTGTATCTTTTTTTCTAGGAGGTAAATCTTCAATTATAGATGATTTTATTAGATTTAAACTTGCAGTTTCATCTTTTTCACATCTTTCTATTTCATCTTTAGTAAGCTGATTGTTGTCAATGGGATCATAACCTCTCATTCCCACAGCTACATCTCCATCTGCTATACCCTGCACTTCAAGTTCGTGAAGCCCACAAAAATTTGCAATTTGATTAAATGTTAGGGCTGTATTTTCTACCAACCATATGGCTGTCGCTTTTGGCATTAGTGGATATTTCATATTTTTTCCTTATAATACAATATTTTAATATAGATATAAAATAATACGCCTATGACTAATTTTTTTGAAATTGATGAAACAAATAAAACAATAAAAACTTTAAATCTAGAAGACTTTAGTGTTGAAGATCTTAAATTATATATCTCTGAATTAACAAATGAAATAAAAAGGGTAAAAGAAGAGATGGAAAAAAAAGAAAAGTTTAAGAGGAGCGCAGAAAAGTTATTTAAGTAAAATTATTTTATTTTTAGTCCTTTAAAACGTTTTTGGAATCTTGCTACTTGACCTTCGGTTTCATTTAAACTTGATTTTCCACCTGTCCATGCTGGGTGAGATTTTGGGTCAATTTCTAATTTTAAAGTGTCAGATTCTTTTCCCCATGTAGATCTTGTTTTAAATGTTGAACCATCAGTCATAACAACATTTATTTCATGATAATCAGGATGAGTATTTTTTTTCATTTTCGTTCTTATATTTAAATTAGATTTAAAGTAAAGAAAGTTTTTCACTTAAATCAATATGTATATTTGAATTAGAGGCTAGAATTTCTCTGCAATCAATATTCCAATCTTCACCATTAATCTTTGAAATCCTTCCACCAGCTTCTTTCACTAACAATGTGCCAGTCGAAAGATCCCACAAATTTAAATCCGCCTCCCAGAAACCGTCAAGTTTTCCAGCTGCAACATAAGCAAGGTCAAGTCCTGCTGAACCAAATCTTCTGATCCCAGCAGTAGTTTTTAGAATTTCATCTATTTCTGATAGATAATTTTTATAAATTCTCTCACCAAATGGTAATCCAGTTCCAATAAGACAATCGCTGAGGTTTGATCGATTTGATACCCGAAGTCTTCTGTCATTACACCAAGAACCTTTTCCTTTTGATGTCCAAAAAAATTCATTTAAAATAGGATTGTAAATTATTCCATCAGTTATTTCATTATTAGTCATCTTAGCGATAATTATTCCAACATGTGGTATACCATGAATAAAATTTGATGTGCCATCTATTGGATCAATTACTATTGCGTTTTCATCTCCCTTTATAATACCACTCTCTTCTGTTATGTAGGTATAGTTAGGATAAAAATATTTTAGTGTTTCTAAAATACTTTTTTCTACTTTTAAATCTGCGTTTGTAACAAAATCACCAACAGATTTTGATTCAATTTGTAAATTTTCAATTTCACCAAAATCTCTAATCAAAATTCTTCCAGCTTTTTTTGCTGCTTTTTCAAAGATATTTATAACAGCAGGTTGCATTAATTTTTAGCTTTTTCTAAATAACTTCCATCATTAGTACTAATTACAATTTTGTCATCAATTTCAATAAACTGAGGTACTGTTGTTTTAATTCCTTTTTCCAATAAAGCAGGTTTGTAAGATGATGCAGCGGTTTGACCTTTTACAACTCCTTCAGTTTCAATTACTTTTAATATTATACTGTCAGGTAATTCTAATCCAACTGCTTTTTCATTATAAAACTGTATTGTCACTTTATCATTTTCAACTAAAAAGTTAGATTGTTCTTTATCAATTAAATCTATACCTAATTCAATTTGTTCGTAAGTTTGTTCGTCCATGAAAATAAATTTTTGATTGTCTTCGTATAAATATTGAAATTTTTTTTCATCCAGTATTGCTCTTTCTACAGTTTCGGAAGATCTAAAACGAGAGTTCATTTTTGTACCTTCTTTAATTTCTTTCAACTCCGCTTGTATATAAGCCCCACCTTTACCTGGTTGAGTGTGTTGAGTTTTTAATACTTTCCATAGTTTATTATCAATTTCTAGAATATTACCTACTTTTATTTCATTTCCATCAATTTTCATATTTTTAACTTTTTATAATTTTTTATTTTTGATAAATCTACTACATTAAATGTTGGATTTAATACAACTTTATTTTTTTTTGCTATTTGATTAATTTTTTTTAAAATCTGTAAATTTGACTTTAGTCTTAAATAATCAATTTTTTCTCTCAATATTAAAATAGATAAACCATAATCATTCCCTGCATCTACAAAAAATTTAATATTTTGTTCAGGAAATTTTTCTTTTACTAAATTAATAAAAGCACTTAACCAATTTATACCAAAACCTTTTACTAAATAATTTTTAATGAAAACTACAAGTTTTCTTCTTTTATTTTTTCTTAATTGAATTATTTTTTCTAACTGCAAGTAAGTGTTAATTGAGAAACAGTTTTGATTTAACACTAAATGAATTTTCTTAAATCTAGCATTGTTTCAATCATTCTATTTGAAAATCCCCATTCGTTATCATACCAAGATAAAACTCTGCAAAATTTATCTTTAATCACTTGAGTTTGTGTAGTGTCAAATATTGAACTACTAGCATTATGGTTAAAATCAATTGAAACTAGTGGTAAATTGTTAATGGTTAAGATATTTTTAAGCCTTTTTGATTTAGATGCTTTTACAATCAATTCATTTATTTTTTCAGCACTTGTTTTCTTTCTGCTATTAAATGTAAAGTCAATTAGTGAAACATTAGGAGTCGGAACTCTTACTGCAGTACCATCTAGTCTGCCAGATAAACTAGGCAGAACTAAACTGATTGCTCTAGCTGCTCCAGTTGAAGTAGGGATCATAGATTCTGCTGCTGCTCTGGCTCTTCTTAAGTCTTTATGAACTTGGTCCACAGTTCTTTGATCACCAGTGTAACTGTGTATAGTTGTCATAAATCCACTATCTATTCCTAGATGTTTATCAAGAACCATAGCTAAGGGGGCTAGGCAGTTTGTGGTACATGAACCATTTGAAATTATATTATGTTTTTTTCTTAATTCTTGATCGTTCACTCCTTGTACAATCGTTTTATCAACATTATCAGCTGGTGCAGAAATAATTACCTTCTTTGCGCCTGCTTTAATGTGATGAATAGCTTTTTCTTTTGAAGTAAACACACCACTGCATTCTAAAACTATATCAATTTTTAATGATTTCCATGGAAGATTGCGTGGATCTTTTTCAGAACAAAAAATTATATCATTGTTATCTACTTTGATACCATTCTTTGTTTTGTGAATTTTTGACGGAATAATTCCGTGAATGCTATCGTATTTTAGTAAATGAATACTTGAGTCTATTCCACCTAATTCATTTATCGCTACAACTTCAACATTTTTAATTTTTTTTTCTAAAAATGCCCTTAAAGCTAGTTTTCCAATTCTTCCAAATCCATTGATAGCAACTCTCATAATTTTTTCCCTTAACTATAAAACTTTTTTAATTAATTCAATTAAGTTTTCGTCAGTTATTTTGAAATGATTATACAATTCTTTGTATGGCCCACTTTCTCCAAAAGTTTTCATACCTACAAAATTATTAGCATTAATATATTTTTCCCAACCATTTACAATGCCAGCTTCAATTCCAAATATAGGTTTATTGCCAAGAATTCCTTTTTTAAATTGTATATCGTTTTTTTCAAATAATTCAAAAGAAGGCATGCTGACTACTCTTATATTTAAATTGTTTTTTTCTTTTAATTTATTTGAAGCTGAAATTGCAATTTCAACCTCTGAACCAGTGGATAATATTGTAGCATCGTACTTATTATAGTCTAATATTGTATACGCTCCATTTTTTAAGAAATTTTTAGTTCTTTCACCTCTTTGAACAATTGGCAAATTTTGGCGTGTTAAAACTATAACTGTTGGTTCCGAATTTTGCAGCGCTACTTCCCAGGCTTCAATTGTTTCAATAATATCACAAGGTCTTATAACAGTTAGATTCGGAATTGCTCTAAGACTGGCTAAATGTTCAATTGGTTGGTGAGTTGGACCATCTTCACCTAAACCTATTGAGTCATGAGTCATTATATAAATTACTGATATTTTCATTAGTGCTGACAATCTAATTGAAGGTCTACAGTAATCAGAAAAAACTAAAAAAGTTCCCCCATATGGTTTAAGACCTCCATGTAAAGCAATACCATTCATAACACCAGCCATTGCATGCTCTCTAATTCCATAATGCATGTAGCTTCCACTAAAGTCATCAGCATTAATCACTTTCATTTCTTTTGACTTAGTATTATTAGAGCCAGTAAGATCCGCAGATCCACCTAGTAAATTTGGCATATGATTAGCAATTAAATCTAGACATAATTCACTCGCTTTTCTTGTAGCGCATACAGTATTTTCTTCTAAATGCTTACTTTTAAAATTATTTATGTCTTTACTTAATATGTCATTATGTTCATTGAGAAAATATTTTTTAAAATCATCACTTTTAAATATTTCTGAGTTATTTAAATGCCAGCTTTCTATTACTTCTATATTTCTTTTGTAAAAGCTTCTCCAATCCTCTAACAAATTTTCAGGAATTTCAAATGATTTATAATTCCAATTTAATTTATCTCTAACAAGTCTTATTTCATCTTCACCTAGAGGAGAACCATGTGAAGATGCTTTACCAGATTTATTTGGTGAACCATAACCTATTGTAGTTTTGCAAGCTATAATAGTTGGTAGTAAACTTTTTTTAGCTTCTATTATTGCCTGATCAATTTCTTCAAAGTTATGTCCATCAATTTTAATATAATTCCAATTATATGATTCAAATCTTTTTTTAATATTATCAGAAGTAGAAAGATTTGTAGAGCCATCTATCGAAATTGAATTGTCATCAAAGAACATTATTAATTTATTTAAATTTAAGTGACCTGCTAAACTACAAGCTTCATGACTTAGTCCTTCCATCAAACAACCATCTCCAGAAAAAACATAAGTATAATGATCTATAAATTTACTATTAAATATCGAAGATAATTTTTTTTCTGAAATTGCCATGCCAACTGCATTTGATAATCCTTGCGACAATGGTCCAGTTGTTGTTTCAATACCTGGTATTGCTCCAAATTCTGGATGACCAGCAGTTGGATGGTTAAGTTGTCTAAAATTCTTTATGTCATTAATACTAATTCCTTTATAACCTAATAAATATAAGCACGAATATAGTAGCATGGAGCCATGACCATTGGAGACAATAAATCTATCTCTATCAATCCAATTAGGATTTTTAGGGTCAAATTTTAAATGTTTCTTAAATAAAATTGTAGCAATATCTGACATACCCATAGGCATACCTGGGTGACCCGATTTTGCTTTCTGTACAGCATCAATAGATAAAAAACGAATACAATTCGAGAGATTTCTATTATTATTTCTATTTTGAGTATTATCCAATTATTAGACCTTTAAGTAAATTTATAATCATTTAATTAATATTAATTGCTTCATTACAGTGACAATTATAAAATTTCAAATTATAAAATAAATATGGATACAATGGGAAAAATTAAGGAACTAAAAGAGAAAATCAATGAATTGCAAAATTATTTGGAGGATTTCGTTAATTCTCATCATGCAAAAAAAAACAAAATTGGGAGTCTTGAAAATGAATTAACAGATATTAAAAAAAATATGAATAAATATTTAGATGATTTGGAACAATTAATAGATCAAGAATAATGCCTGTTTATAAAGCACAAATTTTGAATAAAGAGATAATTGTTAACTATGAGGAAAGTCAAAAAGACATATTAATAGAATCTATAAAGGCTATTAATATTAAATTAGAAGATTATAATAATATTGAAGGTAAATTTAGTGATAGTAAGCTACTTTCATTTTTAGCTATAAAATTACAAGCAGAAATAATAGAATTAAAAAATAAAAATGAAAAAGTTTTAAATTTACAAAAAAAAGTTAATGTG
>CACOVJ010000017.1 GCA_902630465.1 uncultured Alphaproteobacteria bacterium
AAGTCAATGTTATTGCTACAATGTTAGGAAGAGCTAAAAATCATCCAAATAAAACTAAATGCATGAACGATGCAATTATAATTTTTTCAAAATGGATGAAAGAATATAAGAATAGTAAAATTTAAAACTATTCTAATTCTTTATAATAAAAATAATCCTTTATATTAGGTAAAAAATACAAAATTCTTTTAATTTCCCGATAGTTTTATTAATATACATTATTCAGTTGGTCACAAGCCTGAAAGCTTTTTAGCTTAGTAAAAAAAAGGCCAAGGAAATTATATATGACTAGATTATTATCAAAAATAGTTGTTACTATACTTTCTCTTTGGGCTATTTTTATTATTATTTCCGAGTTAATGGGTGTTACCGTTTATTTCCCTTTTAATTTTGTTGAACGTGAAGAAATACCTTACCATAGAGTAAACTCAGTCAGATTATCTGTTTTTTTAACATTTATTTACTTTGGTATAAGGTATTTATTTATGCAGTCTGAAAAACTTTATCCAATTCAGTTTCTTGACGTTTATCTTAAGAGTTTAACTGTATGTGGAATATTTGTTTTTTATTCTAATGGTGTCGAGTTAAGAGAATATTATTTTATTTTATTTTTCTTAGTTGTTTCAACAATAACACATTTTGCTTCGAGAAATAAAATTCGAACTTATTTTAATTAAAAAGCGGCTTGTCTTAAAGCCGCTTTTTATTTTACAGAGTAAAATACCTAATAATAATTACTATCATTGGTATTAATGGTCTTATAGCGTGTTTTATTGGCCAATCGTTTCCGTCAAAACTCTCAAAAATTTTCATTGTAGTTCCAATGTTGTAACAAAAAGCAATAATAGTAAAAATAAACATAATTCCGATTACTTCATTAGGTGAATTAAAATCACCAATTTGAAATAACGTAGCTATTAACATCAAAACAACACCTATCATTAAGAAACCAAGCGGTCTTCCCATATACATTGCATCTTTTGATTCAAAACCTATGCTATTTTTGACAAAGTTTTTATTAAACGCAAAACTAAGTCCAAAGAAACCTCCGAATAAAATTAAAAAAACATGACATATGAAAGGAATCATTCCTCCAGCAGTTTCTATCATTTTACCTCCTTGTAATTTTTGATACTTTATAAGTATTAAGTGATTCTTAATATATTTAATTAATGAGAGAACTCGCAACCCATTTAGCAAAATGGTGTGTTGGATTATCAAGAACAGGAGAGAAATTTCCACCATTATAAGCAGGGGAGTTTCTTCCTTCTTGCATTCCTTCGATAATATCTAAATCTTCCGTCATTATGTTCTTCCATTGAATAAAATTTTCTTCTCTAATATTTTTATATTTATCTGAAATGGCTGCCTCTTCTCCTACATAATAAATTTCCATATGCTCCAATGTTTTTTCATGATTAATTGGCTCTAGCCAGAAAGCATAATAATGATCTTTATGAATTCCTATCATTACATTTGGAAACAATGCCACATATTCAGCTTGTTTATCTTTTTTGCTTGGCCAACTAGGAAAGTTTGGGAATGTCTTATTACTCTTGAATCTTGGATTGTACACTAATGATCCTTGACCAGCAAAACGATTTGGTAAACCTTGAATATGATAGTGGTCATCAATTTTTGAGTATTTATTTAGATTTGGATGGACAAAAGGTAAATGATAACTTTCACAAAAATTTTCAATTGCAAATTTCCAATTACACTTAGCTTCAAAATTAAAATAACCATAATCTTTTGGATGATAAATTAAATCATAATCTTCTTTGGCAATGAATGTTGACCATCTTTTCTCTAGTGGTTTTATATATTCATCAAATGAAATTGCATCTTCAGAAATATTAACAATAATTAAATCTAACCATATTGTTGAACGTACTTCTTTTAATCGGCTTTCATCTTTTTTGAAATCTTTATGATCATGAATATTTACGCCTCCTATATGAGGAGTAGCAACTAATTTACCTGTTAAGTCGTAAGTCCATGAATGATAAGGACATTTAATAACCTTCCTTAGGTGACAATCTTTACTGATTAGTTTGTAACCTCTATGACTACAAACATTATGAAAAACTCTAACTTTATAACTTTTATCTCTTACTAAAATTAAAGGTATACCTAATAAATTGAATGATTTCGTATCACCTGGTTCAGGTATAGAACTTGCAGCTCCTACAACAACCCAATTATTTTCAAAAATTTTTTTTCTTTCAATTTTATTATATGGACCTTCAAGATAACATTCATTTGGTAGTCCATGTGCATGTTCAATAGATTCCAAAACAACGGATAACTTACTTGCATCAATATAATTATAGATCTCACTCATAAATAAATAGAAGCTTAATTCTAATATGTGATAAAGGAAACAAAATTTATGCTAAATAACCTAATTTATATATTAACTCTGAAAAAAATACCTGAATTGAAATGGAGTTCTAAATATGAGTATAATTTAAAGCCACAAAAAATAACAATTTTTTATTTAATTTTTGGCTTAATTTTATTTGGTATTGGTGAGGCATTATTAATAACTGCCAATATTGGAGTTAGCCCATGGTTCGTCCTTCATCAAGGCTTAGCTTTTAAGACAGGCTTTACAATTGGTATTACAACATTCATAGTAAGTTTTGTTGTATTATTATTGTGGTTTCCTCTTAAACAAAAACCAGGTATTGGAACAATCTTAAATGCAATTCTTATATCAGTAGTTATAGATCTCGCATTATTCGTTTTACCTTATCCTAAAGATTTTTTTTTTAAATTAATTCAAGTATTCACAGGTATATTTATTATTGGTATTGGAAGTGGATATTATCTTGCTGCAAATTTAGGTCCAGGACCTCGTGATGGCTTAATGACTGGAATTAATAAGCAAACAAATAAATCAATAACTCTTATAAGAACTTTACTGGAACTTAGTGCTGTTGTAACTGGATTTTATTTGGGTGGAATTGTGGGATTAGGAACACTTATATATGCTTTTTGTATAGGCTTTTCTGTTTCATTTGGTCTATTTTTAGTAGGAAAATTTTATAAATAAATCTATATTTATTTATTCAAAAAAACAATTTAAGAGTGCAATTATAGATGATCTAAATAAACTATTGTTAAATTCTGATCATGAAAAATCTTCATATTGGCAGCACTATATTGATGAAGTAAAATTATATTAGAAGAAAATTGTCCATGGCATCAAAGATATTATGATTTTTTTCCACCATTTATAAAAAAATATGATGGCAATGTAATGCACAGAATTTTAAAATATTAATATTATTTTTTAAATGATCTTATAACTTATATTTATATGATAAGATTTTAGAATTAATAGTGCCCGTAGCTCAGTAGGATAGAGCACCAGATTCCTAATCTGGGGGCCGCATGTTCGAATCATGCCGGGCACGCCATTGATATATGACTTATAGCTTTAAAAATATAATAATTAGAAAACCAAACAAAAGTGTTCAAAATGCTTTAAGTTCTCAAAATATTAAACCAAATTTTGAAAACATACTTGTAGAACACAATAACTATGTAAAAGTTATGAATGAATTAGATTTAAAAGTAAACTTACTTGAACCTATGGAGTATTTCCCAGATAGTATTTTTGTGGAAGATCCTGCTATTATTTATAAAGAAAATTGTATTATTCTAAATCCATCTGATCCAAGCAGAAATGGAGAAAAAAAAATTATTTATAATGAGATAAAAGATTATTTTGAAAACACATATTTTATTGAAAATGGATACATAGAAGGGGGCGATATATTAAATATTAATAATCATTTTATTATAGGTCTTTCAAGCAGAACAAATAAATTAGGTGCTGAAAATTTATCATATATCCTTAATTCACTTGGAGCTAGTGTTTCAATATGTGAGACTCCTAAAAATATACTTCATTTTAAATCTGAATGCAGTTTAATTGATGATGATGTTATATTGGTAAGTAATAAAATGGCAAAATTAGAATATTTAAAATCAAATTATCATTTACTAGAATTACCATTAGGAGAGGAGGGCGCAGCAAATTCTTTGCGTATAAATGACAAACTACTTGTTCCTGAAGGTTTTGTAAAAGCAAATGATATTTTATCAAAAAATTATGATATAATTAATATTAAAGTGAATGAAATTTCTAAGGTAGATGCAGGTTTAAGTTGCATGAGTCTTAGATGGTAATTTTATAAAATTTATATAGACTTTTAAGATATTCAAAACTATTTAAACAAAATGGAAAACGGATTAAATATTCAAAATTTAGATAAATTAGCTCACTTATCAATAAAAAGAGGTGTTGCATTACAAAAAGGTCAAAACTTACTAATCACAGCTCCAATTGAATCACTGCCATTAGTGAGAAAAATTTGTGAACATGCATATAAAGAAGGAGCTGGTATTGTTACTCCTTTGTTTACTGACTCTGATATAACTCTTTCCCGCTTTAAATATGCTCCCAACGAGTCTTTTGATGTAGCAGCCAATTGGTTATACAATGGTATGGGAGAGGCTTTTGATAATAATACAGCTAGAATGGCAATTGCTGGTGATGATCCTATGCTTTTAGCGGAAATGGATCCAGAAAAAGTATCTCGTGCTAACAAAGCCAATGCAATTGCATATAAACCTGCTAGGGAGAGAATAACAGAGTTTAAAATTAATTGGAATATTATTTCCTGGCCAGGCAAAGCTTGGGCAAAAAGAGTATTTCCTGATGTTAGCGAACAAGATGCTATTAAAAAACTAGGAGATGCAATATTTCATGCTTCGAGAGTATCATCTGATGACCCAGTGGCAGAATGGGATAATCATAATAAAAATTTACGTGAAAAAACAGACTGGTTAAATGCAATGAATTTTGATTCATTACACTATGACGGACCAGGAACATCTTTGGAGATAGGTCTAGCTGATGATCATGATTGGATGGGTGGAGCTTCAGAATCTCAAAATGGAATAATTTGCAACCCTAATATTCCATCTGAAGAAGTATTTACAACCCCTCACGCACTGAAAGTTAATGGCAAAGTATGTTCGACAAAACCTTTATCATATCAAGGGACATTAATTGAAGATATACAAGTTGAATTTAAAGATGGTAAAATTATTGATGCAAGATCTTCTAAAGGAGAAAATGTACTTCTAAAAGTTTTAGATTCTGATGAAGGATCAAGAAGGCTTGGTGAAGTAGCCTTAGTTCCTCATAGTTCTCCTATTTCTCAGTTAGGAATAACTTTCTACAACACATTATTTGATGAAAATGCGGCATCACATATTGCTCTTGGTCAATGTTATTCAAAATGTTTTAAAAGCAAAAAAAATTTAACTACTGATGAAATTAAATCAAGAGGAGGTAACTCAAGCATGATTCATATTGATTGGATGATAGGTTCTGGAAAGATTAATGTTAATGGTAAAGATCAAAATGGAAATTTGGTTCCTATTTTTAAACAAGGTGAGTGGTGTAATTAAAAAATTATTTTTATTTAAATTTCGTACTCTCTATATTTTTTAGCATTTCTTATAAGTTCAGTCTTATATTGATTTAGGGAGTTACAATTTTTTTTAAATTTAAGAAAATATAGTTTATTTTTAGATTTAGCATAGTATCCATTTACTTCAAGTTTTGACATTTTAGCATGCCTATCTTTAATTCCATATTGTGCATGAAGTGTTGATACAATTGAATTTGAATGATCTTTATTCATGTGGTCGATTACTCCATCAGAAACTTTACTTAGCCATTCAGGTATTTTTTTACTATTCACTTATTTTTATATGAGTTATTTTTTTTTACCCCTCATAACATTTTGTCTTACTGTTTCTTGTCTCTTATAAATTGAAACAGTCCATAAAAAAGGGAACGCAATTAAAGGTATTGTTGTAACAAGAAATAAAACTACACCCCCATTAATATTTTCGTGAGTAAAAAAAATTATAGAAAATATTACTGAGATTATAATAAAAATAATACTGATATTAAGTCTGGTTATGTATTGTTTCATTTAATCTCTAATACAATTTTTGATTTGTATTACAATGCGACAGGTAGTACTTATTTAAATCTAAAAGATTTATACATATTTATAGAAAATATTAATTTGAAATTTAAATTTAGAATAACTTTAAATTTTATAAATTTTGTATGAAAAGCAAACAAAATAAAAATAAATAAATTTATACTCTCAAAAAATATAATTTAAGTATAATGATATTTTTTTTAAAGCACCTATTAGCAATAATATTATTAATGTCTGCGACATTTTATATTGGATATTGGTTTGGAAAACACAGAGATTATGTCAAAAATATTTATAAAAAATACATTAAGCAAAATTAAAAAACTTAAACTATTCAACAGTTTATATTTATTAAAAACTAGAAGACTTAAGGTTTAAATTTCTAAATACAATTCTAATATTATTCACAAAACTGCGGAAGACCTAATTGTTGTGGACAATGTGAAACCGCAGAAAATTAATAAAAATTAATTAAATAAAAAAATTAGTTTTAAATGTTATTCGTACTTATCTGAATAAAAATAAGGGATTCCAATAACTAAAATCATGTAAATCGTAAAATAACCGATAATTAGAGGTATTGTTTCACCTGCTGGAACTGATGCAAAAGGACCTAAGATAAATCCATAAAGAATAAAGATAATATTTAAAACTATGAAATAATATCCTCCTTTTTTCTGCATATTGTACAGCATGTAAATTGCATAAGCAGTTCCTAACTGAATAATCACTGAAACAATAAAATCTATCATTGATATTTGTACATTAAAACCACCGACAGGAGGCTGAATGCCTTGACCTGAAAAATAACCATAGGAAATTCGATAACATGTATCAATGAAATCAATTGATATAAGGATTAACATAATCCAGTGTAGTGGTTTAAATAATGTTTCTTTCATATTTTTTTTTTACAATAAAATTTTAGATTCTATAAATAAAATTTAATTAGCCCAATTTTTAATAATATTTTTTCGTTCTTCCTTTGTTAAAAAAGGTAAATTATTAAAAACTTCATTCCATTTACTTTCAATTTCTATGAGAAAAGGAAATAAGTCGGTTTCATTTGATAATTGAATAGCTTCATCACTCCAATGCCCAAGGAAACCACTGTTTTGATCTCCACATCCTCCAGTTCCGTATTTTTTTAATTTTGCTATATTGCCAAAACCTTCTCCATAATTGAAACCGACTCTATTACCTATAAAAGTAAATTTAGGATAATATTGAGTACATAAAGTGATAGAAAAATTAATTTTATCTTTTACAAAAAGTGCATCAAAAATATAATAATCTTTATCTATCTTTAATTTAAAATTTTTACCTCCAATCATTTCTGCTTCTATTGAAGAAAAATATATTGAATTTTTAAATAAGTTATAATTTTTTAATTCTTGATCATTAATTTTTTTTATCTTTGTAAAATCAATGCCTTCTATTTTTTTACCTTTCAAATTTTCGTAAAAAAATACCCAACCTTCATTTTCTACAAATGATGGATCAACCATTTCAAAAATCAAATTTCCCTTATTAATAAAAAACCAATTAGTATGTTTATTTAAATTTCCATTAACACAGATTGCATCCATTAAGTTGTCATTGTTCACATCTATTAAAGCTGTTCTATTACAATAAGAGTTATAAGGATGACTGTATTCATCTTTTATTTCTTTTGCCCATTGTTTTGGATCTGCCCAAGCAGGATTAGGTTCAACACCAGGAAACAATAAACTATTTTTAAGTTTAAATTCTCCATTTCCAATATTTTCATAAACTGCAAATGCACTTGATGAGTAAAATGGCCCAACTACTGAACTAATGAAATCTACATCACCATCATTATCAAAATCCCAAGAAATCATATCAACAACTTGTGAGAACATAAATTTACCATTTAAGGTATAAGCTGGCTCAATTTTAGTCTTTTGTCTTTTAAATTTTCCTTTACCGTTTCCAAAAAATATTGAAACTCTATTTTTACTTGGATCACCTTTCCATCCAGAAGGTGAAATTTCATTAAATTTAGGATTATAATGATCTCCAGAAATTATTAGATCTAAATTACCATCATTATTATAATCAGCAGCAGTAATTGCAAAACCTCCTTGTTTTGCGCATATTTTAGCTTTGAAATTACCTTGACCATCATTAAAATGACAAACAGCTCCTTTAAATTCTGTTGTTATAATATCAATATCACCATCATTATCTATATCACCTGAAGTTGATCCATGTGAAAAACCAAAATAAATTTTTTGTTTTTTTTCAGTTTTATATCCAGTATGGTTACTTTGTTTCCAATTTAATTTATCTTTTGAAATAAGAGCGTGATTTGGACCTGTATACTCATATTTTTTATTTCTTATTTGAACTTGTGCATTAGCAATAAAAATATCATCAATATTATCACTATTATAATCATCTATAATTAATCTTGCTAAGGTAGAGCCGTAACCAATTTTTTGTCCAAATTCATTTTGCCAGTTAAATAAATTATCTTTAAATATTATATTTTGTTTTTTTGGATCTTGTAAAAATGTTAAGACAGGAGGATTAATAGCATTTATCATTTTTGTATTTTGAACTGAACAACCCTTTCTTCCTGCCTGCTCTAAATATTGTCCTTCAGTTTTGCCAGTTCCACACCTATGACCTTCACCTACAAAAATGATATCTTGAATATTGTTATTATCAAAATCTACCCAAGCAAAACCGGTAATAAAATAAAGATTATCTTTATATTGATTTTTAATATTATTTATAAAAACATTTCCTGGTAGAAAATATCTTCCGTCATCTAATTTATTACTGTTATTAATATACCAACCAGATAAGTTAATTTTGTTTATTTTTGCTTTTTCATAGATATCTTGATTATTAGCAAAAGAGTTTTTAATAATAAAAGAAATAAAAATTAAAATTGCTAATAATTTTAACATAAATTTATTTATCATTTTGATGATTTACAACATCTACTAAAATAGCAATAACTAAATTTAATATTGTAATAGAACAAATAGCAATAAAACTAAAAAAATATATCCAAGACCACCAATAAATAGCTTGCATAGGCAGCATAACATTTTCCCAACTTGATAATGTTAGGACTTGGAAAAGGGTAATTAAAGAAATGCCAAGATCAGCCCATCTATTAGGATCATCTTCACCAAACAAAATAGAGCCCATTGTTGCATAAATATAGAGAATAATAAAAAGAAGAAGACTTACAAAAAATACTCTTTTTATTGAAGCAAGTATCGCTTCAATAATATTCTTAAGCTCGGGTATTACTGATATTAATCTCAGGACTCTAAATATACGAAGTAGACGCAGAACTAAATAACTAGAATTATTTGGAATGGGTATAAGTGAAATTGCAACTATAATAGTATCAAATACATTCCATCCATTTTTGAAAAAATTTTTTTTTTGTTTTTCACCAATGAAACGAATTAAAATCTCAACTACAAAAAATATAGTTATTGCATAATCAAGTAAGTGAATAATGTTAAGAACTACTTGATCTAAATTATAAGTTGTTGCACCTATTAAAATTGCATTTAGAATAATTATAGTTACTACAGTTAGTTGAAAAATACGATTGTCTTTTAATTTAGAAAAAAAATTAATCATTGTTTAATATATGCACATTCTTTAAAGGCCCGTCTCTATTACAACTTTACCATGTTTGTCACGTGGTTGTTTTAAATATTCCCATGCATTACGATATTCTTCCATTGGATATATACGATCAATATTAGGTTTTAACTTTTCTTCTTTAAGTGATTTGTAAACAAAATCAGTTCCTTTCTTTTTCATATCAGGGTTTTCAACATAATTAAAAAGTGAATATGGATGAAATGTAGCATTTGCCTGAAACATATCGACTATGGGTAATTGAGGGAATGCACCATCTAAAGTTCCGTAAAAATAAATAGTTGCATTACGAGCAAGAGCAGGACTATACTTAGATATTAATCCCTCACCAACAGGATCAAATACAGCATCAATACCTTTGCCATTAGTTAATTTTTTAATAGTAAGTGCTAAGTCATTTTTTTCAGGAATAATTACATGTGAAGCTCCTGATTCAATTAAATAATCAGTGTTTTTTTCAAACCTTGTAGTTGCAATCATATTAGCACCATATAAATTTCCAATCTTTAATGCTGCATATCCAGATGTGCTTGTGCCAGCAGTTACGAGAATATTTTTTTCAGGAGAAGCATTACATAATTCCACTATTGGGTAATATGCAGTCATATACTGCATCCATACAGAAGAACTTTCTACAGCATTCAATCCTTCAGGAGCAGGAGTTATGTATTTTGAGTCAATAGTAACATAATCAGCACTAGCTCCTTTGTTGTAATAAAAGTATGGTAATGTGCAGTATCGTTGACCAAGTTCTATATTATTTACATCTTCTCCAATTTGATCAACTATTCCAGCAGCTTCTATTCCTATTCTTGCAGGAAATTGTTTAAAACTAAAAGAATATCGATCTAACATTAAATCCATATCACCCCAATTAAGAGCAAATGCCTCTATACGAAGACGCACCTCGCCTCGACCTGCATTTTGAATTTCACACTCTTGTAATGTTAAACCTTTATAACCAGAATATTTTTTTATAACCCATTCTCTTGCCATAATTTTATCCACTAAATTATAACATTTTTAATATAAAATAAATACTGGTCATAAATAAAAGATTTATTTTTATTTAAAGTTTTATTTTTAACATTATAAAAAAAAATAAAATATATATATTTTAAAAATGTCTAAATTCATTTTATTAATTTCACTTTTAATATTTTATTCACTAAATTCTATTGCAAAGAAAATAGATGTAGTATGGACAGGTTTTTCTATTAATGCAGATTATAAAGATCTTGAGAAATCTGCATTTTATACAAATAAACTTTTGAATAGATATAACGCTAATCAAAATATCATTGATAAAACACTTATGGAGGAAATTAATTCAAATACTTTCAATTATATTAATATTTTAAGAGGAACTGAGCAATTATCAACTGAAACAAGTGAAATTGCAATGTCAGTTTTTTTAGATCAAGAATTATTTGAAGATTTTAGACTACCAGATGAAGACTGTAAAAAAATTAATTTATCTGAGTGCTATATCTATAGTATTAATAATTATTATCAGATCATTTTTTTTGATTTTAAAAAAATGACATTTTTAAAGGCTATCCCATTCCAAAATATTTTTATTAGTGATCCTTTAGAAAAATTAAATGACAAGCAAAAAGTAGATTTATTAGAAAAATACTATTCTGATAGAAAGTGGTTAAAAAAACCTTCCAATAATGAAAATGTATATAATACTGCATATTCTTTTTCTGAAATATTAAAAAATACTAAAATTAATGAAATTTATAAAAACTATATCGGTATCAATCCAAATAAAAATGGTTTTAGTATTGATAATGATAAAATAAAAGATTTTGTTCCTGAGTATATATTTGAAAATATCCATCTTTTAAAAAGACATGTTGCTAATACTTTTCTAGGAGAATTAGCACTTAAAAATAACTTAATTATAGTTCCTTATTTTGAGGGAGTTGCAATTGGAAATAAGATTAGAGGAAAATACGCAAATCGAGAAGAGGCATATGAAATTACAATACCCGAACCAGATTTTTACATCGATGTAAAAATAAGAGGATTTGTTAAAAAAAAATTTAAAGCAGACGAAAATATAAAAGATTTAACCTGGTTTATTTACGGTGCTGGCATAAATTTAAAATTTTATGAACCTTTACTAAATAAGGTTTATTTAGATATTCAAATGACAAAAGCTGATTTTAAAAAAATTCCTGATATATTAAAGTTAAATAAGACAAATGAATTTGTTAATATAATTAATCTCACTTATAAACCTCTAGCTATAGAATTTTCTAATATTCTTAATGAGAGTAATAGCGATAAAGATACAAAAGAATGGCTAAAAAAAATTACAAAAAACTCGTCAAATCTTGATGATATTGTTGAATTTAGAAAATTTATTGATAGAATTCAAGTTATACAATGAAATTTTCAATTTTATACATAATATTTATCGCAGCTATATCTTTTAATACTTTTGCTAGCACTTATAAAGAATCTGCAAAAGTTACATATAAAAAATTTTCAGGTAGTAAAAAGCAAGAGGTTATTGATCAAGCTTACAATGAGGCTTGTATAAAAGGTTTAAAGAAACATACCAATACTTTTGATGAAAAGACTTTCCAAGTTTATAGACAAGTAAAAAATCAAATAGAGGATAATTTATTTGATTATATAATTTGTGATATATTAGATCAAAACCAGGATAAAAAAGCAAAAACCTTTACTATAGTTGTCAAAGTAGAAATTTTGGAAAGAGATTTAAATGCACTCTTAATTGAAGAAACTTCCGATACAAGTAGTGCAATAAAATCTGAAATAGTTATAGTTCCATTTGCACTAGAGGTAACAAGTGCACAGAGCTTTGATGTTAAAGAATATAATAGAAAAGATACATCTAATAGTGAAAATGCCTCTCAAATCCAAGCAACTGATGGAACAGAAACCATTTCCAATAGCGAAGTAGCAACATCAGAGACAACAACATCTGGTGGAAGTGATACAATTAAAAGTGATTTAATTCAATCTTCCTTCTCTGAAGATCAAACTAATAATTTTACTAATGCAATAATTAATGATTTTAATTTCAAAGGTTTTGAAATGACCCATGTTTATGATTTATTTGATGATGATATTTCAGATATATATGATCAAATAATATCTGAAATTGAAGAAGGTGGTGAACCAAATAAAAGAACTTTATCAAAGATTAAAGGGTTAATTAAAAAATATCATGAAGATATAGGTTATTTTATATATGCTAAAGTATTCATCGGCAGAAAAAGTATTGATCAATCTACAGGAAACGTGAGAATAAGCGCACAAGTAACTGGAGAAATAGTAGATCTCAATGGAAAAAGACCAAAAATAATTTCTGCAGTTGGGCCTATAGTTTATTCAGGATTAGGAGAAGATCAAGATGTTGCAAAGGCAAATGCCATTAAATTAGCATCAAAGGAGTCGGCTCAAGAACTAATAAATATTTTAGGAAATTAAGTGAAATTGATATTAAAATTAAAATTTTTTATTTTAATTTTATTTTTTATATTAGTGAATAACAGTTATGCTAACCAATTTAGCTCAATAAATGTTAACTCACTCAATATTGCTAAAACAAATGAAATTTTTAATTTTTTAAAGAATAAAGTTGCTGAAGGTATTTTTTTTGATCAGTCAAACTTTGTTGAAATTTTTCTCGAAAATGGTGATTTTCAGGTTGAATTTCTTAATGGTCAATACAAAGGTATATACAGAGGAAAATGGAAAGCAGAAAATAATAGTATTTGTTTTAAATATGATAATACTGATAATTTTGATTGTTCAAGACTTTTATATCAAAATGATGATGCTGGAAATCTAAGAGTTTATTTAGGAGATAATGAAGGAGTATTTGCTCAGTTTACAAGTGTTAATAATTACAAAACAGCAGGATCGAATAAAAATAATAAACAACAATATACTAAATCGAATACACCAGCTCCAGAGGGTGTCGAACATATTAGTGATGTAGATGTAGTTAAAGTTAGTAAAAATTATTCAATCAACCCCAGTGATGATGAGTTATCTCAACTGAATTTTAATATGAATAGAGATCAAATAGTTGAAGCATTAAAAAATAATGGTTGTAAAATTCTTGCTTCTTGGAAAAGAAGGGTAATTACCACAGGGCAAAAAGATTCAAGAGATTTAAAAAGTAAATGCTTTAAGAAAAAAATGATTATAGTGGGTTTTGAAGAAAATGGTAATATGGAATTTATTGCAGACGTTCATTATATTGGCAAGGATCTAAAAACTCATTTTTTAGAGGATTATGATCAAAATAGATCAAGAGTTAGAATTGAAACATTTCAAAGATTTTCACCAAATATTATCTATAATATTGGAGCAAAGTCAGCAATTTGTTTAAATCCAGAATGCTTAGAAGTTGTATGGAGAGACTCATCTAGAAAAGAATTAGCTTTCCTATATCTAAATCCCAATAGTTCACCTGGTAAAGCATGGGCAAATAAAACTATTGAAAGTTTTAAAATCGCCCTTGAAAGACCAGCTATTGGATGCAAAATTAAACAAGATAATCCATGTTTAATTTACAAATCAAAATATGTCGACCCTTCAATTCAACATCTCAACAGATTTATGAATGGACCTAATTCGCCTGAAAAAGAGTCGTTAAAAAAAATGTATGTAAATTATCTTAAAGCACAAATACTAGCAGCTGAAGCATTAGGCTTAGTGGAGGTAGCTACTGATTTGAAGCTTTTGCTAGACTATATAGTCTCAGATCCTTCCCAATTAGATATGGAGAGAGTATCAACTAGTATATCAAATGGAACTAATGAACTATTAAGAAATGCAAATACCGGTGCTGATAATGCAGAAGCAAAAAAGAAAATTGATGAAGCCCATGTATTTGCTGCTAGAGCGGGTGGAGAAGGGGAATTATTTTTTAGTTCTATAGCTGCAATTTTTGGATCAGGATCACTTGATGATGTAATAGCTGCAACAGAAGTAGCATCAAGAACAAAAGGCAATCTTGCATATTTTTATAAAGCATTAAAAAAAATTAGAGAAGCTAAAAATATAAACTTAACACCAGAAACCGAAAAAGAATTTGGTAATGCAGAGGATATAATTGATATTTAAAAATGAATTTAATAAAATTTATATCAATTTATTTTTTTTTAGTTTTTTTTAATTATGCATCAGCTAACACTATAGAATATGTTGATGTTAAGTCAAAGGGTATTGGATCAACCTATACCGAGGCACTTAACAATTCATTATCAAATGCAATAGCTCAGGTAAATGGAAGAAGTATTGAAACACAAACTTCATTAAAAAAAATTTCACAATCTATAAATACCAATAAAGATAACTCTTTTTACTCATCAAAAGAATTTCAAAAAATCATTAAAGAGCAAACAAAAGGTTATGTCTCAAACTTTAAAATATTAAATGAAGAAAAGTCATCAAATGGTGTCATTAAAATCTCCATCTCTGCAAAAATTGGTAAATACAAATTAAAAAAATCTGCTCAACGAAAAAGAATAGCAGTCATGCCTTTTTATTATTTTGATACATCATTTAAATTAAAGGATAACATTGTATCCAATAGCAAAATTGATGATTTATTAATACAAAATTTAGTTTCATATCTTGTTCAAACTAGAAAATTTACTGTTTTAGATAGAGAGTATATGAGTGATATGAACAGTGAATTAAACATTATTAAAACTAATCAAACAAATATTGAAGAAACAGTTAAACTTGGTCAAAAATTATTCTCTGATTATATAATGGTTGGAACATTGCAAAAACTATATACCGAGGAAAAAATAATTAAGATTAAAAATTCAAATAACTCTGTTACAACGGAAAAAGCATTTATTGAATTTAGTTACAGGATTATAGATGTTCCAACTTCACAGATTATGTTTTCTGATGATTACACAGGTATTTTTGATATTGAGAAAAAAGATATCGTTTCCCTAGAAGGAGATATCATTAAAAAAGCAACACTTGAAATTGGTAGTACCATTTTAAATGCAATTTATCCCTTAAGATTAGAAAAAATATCTGGTGATACAGCCTATATTGGTCAAGGTGGATTAGAAATAGAGGTGGGAGATGAATTTACTATCATTGAACTTGGAGAGAAAATTAAAGATAGTTATACAAATGAATATATAGGAAGAGAGCAAAAAGAAGTTGGTAAACTAGAAATAAAACAAGCTACGTCCAAATTATCAAGCGGAAAAATACTTGAGCAAAAATATAATTTAGAAGAGAATTTTGAGCCAAAAAAATATATCTTAAGAAAGATTATTACAAATGTTTCTGATATAGATATAGCAAAAGAAAAAATTAACGCAAAAAATGATGAGGGTGGTACAGATGACGATTGGTAAAAACTTAATAATTATTTCAACTATATCTTTTTTATTTTTAACTATAAACATTGCCTATGCTGTAGAAACTAAGGAAGAATTTGCAACGGAAAAACCCTTAATAAAATTACATAAAAAATCTGGGCAATCGAAAAGTATGGCGGAAGATTTTGTAAGAAAAAATAAAAAATGGAAAATAGGTTTAAATACTCGTGCAGAAGAGAAGGGGGGAGATTTTTTTGTCTCTATTGGTACTAGTAGTATTGCTTTTGATAACAGCTTTGCTAATTTTGGTGATGCAAGACAAGATGCATTTGATATCGCCTTTTTACAATCAAAAAAACAATTTATCAAATTTATGGGTCAGAGAATTTCAACAAATATTGTCAATGAAAGAAAACAAGGATCTTATGCGCAGCCTCCAGAACCAGGAACTTCTGAAATGGAAAACCTCATGGACGAGATAAGTTCTTTTGAAGAAGGTAAAAAACTCAGAACACTTATTAATTTAAAATTAGATCAAGCTTTACGCGACGCAGGATACGAAGATCCGTCAACTCCTGAAGCGGCTGAAGAAGCGGAGAAAATAATTAAAACAAAAGAATTTAGCAAATCTATTGAAGCAGCAGCAGAACATAGAATTGCGGGATTTCAAACCTATAAAGTTTTTGAAATATCGGATGGTAATAAAGGTGATATTTCAGTCATTGGTTTATGGAGTAATAAATTAAATTTGTTAGCTGATGCTCTCTCTACAGGGGGAGATATACCTTCAGGTACTCCTAAAAAAGCATTGATGGAGCAAATTCCAACACAAAATACTGATGAAGATATATTAAGATGGGCTTTTAGTTATGGTGCAAGAATGACAACAGATGAAAATGGCAATCCTTCCATTTTATCTTTTGGTCATGCTTCTCCACTTTTTGATGATGTAGACGAGTGGACTGATGCATGTGATCAAGCTATAGTGCAGGCTGAATCTTTTATTGCTATTTTTGCAAATGAGATTGCATCATATAAAGAAAATTTGAATAAAGCTCAAAATACTAAAATTTTCGAAGATAATAGCAATCTTAATAATTTAAAATCAGAAACCAAACCAATTAAAAATTATTATAAAAAATTAGAAACATCTGGATATATTAACACTGCAGGTAGTGAATATTTAGACTCCATAGAGATACAACATCCTGCGAGTGAGCAAGCCTTAGAATGTATTGCAGCTGTGGGTTGGAATACATCGCTAAGAACAGCTGGTGAAAATATTAAAAACACTACTAAGTCTGCAGAAAAAATTACTTTAGATGACGATCAGGAATCAGATGATATAAATGAAGAAGAGGAAGAAGATGAAGACGGCACATCATATTCAGGTGAAAGTGATGAAGCTGATGATGATTTTTAGCTTTGTTTTTTTAAGTCACCAATCATTTGGTTTAGAAAAACAGTTAATAGAAGAATATAAAAAAATCCGGTCTATAATTGAAGGCAACAAGTTTGCTGTTTCGGATAATTATTATTTTTTATTTGGAAGTGTCACTGTAGAAGACTATGAAGATGATATAGAATTTTTTGCAGAAGCTAATGCATATGAAAATTTAGATGTGTATGCTTTTAATCAAATTTGCTGGCCTGATTATTTAGATACGGAAACAAAAGTAAAAATTTTTTATAGATACTTAGAGGTAAACCCACTTTTTGATTTTAATAAAAACATCACTGTTTTAAAAAAAGAAAAAAAACCAAATGATGTAATTAATATCATTTATGTATTTGATAGAGAGAACAATACCATTAATTTTCCAAATAATTCAGATTTAGGTCTTTTAGATAATTGTAGTTAATATATTGATAGAAAAATAACATTATAAATATCCAAAATGAACAGTAATATTAAAGGTCTTATTTTAATAATAATAGGTATGTTATTCTTTATTGTTCAAGATACTCTAATTAAACTAACTGTTAATGATTTATCTCTTCTACAAATACTTGTTTTCAGAGCAAGCGTTGGAATTATAATGTTAATAGCTTATTTACTTTATACAAAGCAAGCTATTGTTTTTACTTCTGCACATCCATTTATTGCAATATTTAGAGGCTTCTTTTTTTTTCTAGGTTTTTTATTATTTTTTATATCAATAGGTAAAATAAGTTTAGCAGAAGCTACTAGTCTTTTTTTTGTTAGTCCATTATTTATTACAATATTTTCTTATTTTATTTTAAAAACTCAAATTGGCATTAATAGAATTTTTTCTATATTTGTAGGTTTTGTTGGTGTTCTTCTTATAGTTAAACCAAGTTTTACTAATATAAATATCTATATGCTTTTTCCTGTTTTTACTGCTTGTACATATGCATTATCTATGACCTTAGCGAAAAAAACTGCAGGTGACGACTCTCTATTTCAGCAAACTTTTCATATTTATATTGGCGCACTTATTGGAGGAAGTTTATTCAGTACCTTGATTTATTATTCAGAAATAAACTTTATTATTTTAGATAACCTTAATAATCCTTGGATAATAAATGATATAAACACTCTTGGAATGATTTTAATTATTTCTGTTCTAGGAAGCTTTGGAATAATTTCATTAATTGCCGCATATCGTGATGGAAATGTTCTTATAAACGCACCAGCAGAATACCTCTATCTCTTTTTTTCAGTAAGTATTGGATACTTTACCTTTAATGAAATGCCTGATTTTTATTCATTTGTTGGAATATTTTTAATTGTTACTAGTGGTATCTATATAATTTTCAGAGAGAATAAACGAAATGAATATGTAGTTGCTGAAACTACACTAAGATCATAAATAATGATTAGAAATATTGAGGTTAAAGATAAGGAGCAATGGAAAAAACTTTATCGTGGATACGCTGACTTTTATCAAGTAACAATATCTGAACAAATATTGGAAACCACTTGGGATTGGTTGCATGACATAAATCATGATTTAAATGCTCTTGTTTATGAAACTGATAATTCTATTGTAGCACTCGCTCATTATCGAAGAATGCCAAGTCCTCTTAGAGGAAAGTATATTGGATTTTTGGATGATTTATATGTTGATCCTCAATTTAGAGGAAAAAAAATTGGTGAGAAAATTATTAAAAAACTTAATGAAATTTCAAAGGAAATGAATTGGGGGTTAATTAGATGGATAACTAGAAATGATAATCATATTGCTAAATCTTTATATGATAGAATTGCAAAGAAAAGTACTTGGGATGTTTACGAACTTGATTAATATTTAATTAATTTTTACCTAAAAGATTTACTAAAATTACTCCAATTATAATAAAGATTAAACCAATAAAGGCATATAAATTAGGCCATTGGTTAAACCTCAAAATACCTAATACGGTTGTTGCTATAATACATAATCCAGCAAATGTAGCATAAGTATATCCAGCAGAAATTGTTTTCATTACTTGTGATAAACAATACATACAAAGAATTATTGTTAAGGCACTTAAGAAAGAAGGAAATAATTTTGTAAATCCATCAGCCTCTTTTGCAAAAATATTAGATGCAGTCCCTAAGGCAACAGCTGAAAGTAAAAATATATAAGTTAATAACATGAGCTATTTATCATTAGGATGCTTTACTTCCCAAGGTGCAATCCAATTTCCATCTACTTGTAAATTTACATTTGCATCTTCTTCAATTAATTTGCACACAGTCATTTCTCCAGCATCATCACCGTAACGTTTTTTAGCTTCTTTAAATCTTTCATGTGCACTATTAGTTAACTCAGCTCTAGTATTATGTTCTTTAATTAATTCTTGTATTAAATCTAAATCCTTTAAAGCTAATTCTACGCGAAATGATGGATCATAATGCCCAGCAAATATTGATGGAACATCATGATGAAGAACAAAACTATCTGCTGCACCACCTTTCATTACTTCCCACCAAACATCTGGTTCTAATCCTGCTTTTTTAGCTAAGACCATTGCTTCCCCAATTGCTGAAGCATGAATTTTCCATAACTGATTATTAACAAGCTTTGCTACGTAACCATTGCCATATTTTCCAACTCGTCTCGTTTTACCAATTCTATCCAAAACTTCCTTTGCTTTTTCTATAGCAATTTCTGATCCTCCAACAAACATTATCATATCTCCACGTATTGCTGAGTCTAATGATCCTGTAACGGGTGCATCTACCGCATATCCACCTGACTCTTCAAATTCCTTAGCTAAACTTCTCATAAGAGTAGGGGAGCTAGTTGTTAAATCTATCCAAATTTTATCTTTGCAAGATGTTTGGAGCATACCATTTTCACCCTTTAAAACATCCTCAATTTCTTTTGGTCCAAAAACCATTGAAACAACTATATCAACTTCATTTAAAAGTTCTTTCGGAGAGTGTGTAACTATACCACCATAATCTATTACATTTTTTCCAGCTTCTTTATTAATATCGTAAATATAAAGAGGGTAGTTAGCTCTTTGAATATTGCGGGCAACTGCACTACCCATATTTCCAAGACCGATCATTCCAATTTTTTTCATAACTTTAATCTGTTAGATTATCACTTCTAACTTTTGTTTGTTTATGAACATCAAGTGTTTTACCATA
>CACOVJ010000018.1 GCA_902630465.1 uncultured Alphaproteobacteria bacterium
ATCTGCCTTCGTTTCAATTAAGAAAGTATTATTTTTATTTCTTAATATTAATTTATTTAGTTCTGTTAAAGACTTTTTAAGATCACCTTTTCTTGCATTTAATATTGAGTATGCATAGATTTTATATGGATCTGGAAGTTTATTGATATTTTTAACATTTGCATTATAACCTAAAAACTTGGCTTGTATAAACTTAAACTGTTTATTTTTTTCAATATCAAAATTAGGATGATTAGTTTGTTTTAAATAGTTAATAATATCTATTCTTTCTTCAAAATATGGATGGAAACTTGTTTTAATTTTTTCTTTTGTCAAACCCTTATTAAATCCTTGCCCTTCTATCGTCTTTAATAATTCAATAATAGAGTTCGAATACAGTCCCATACCCATTATCGTATTTAAGGAGTAAATATCTGCTTCCCTTTCCTGATCCTTACTAAAGTTGATGTGATAACTAGTTGTCCCAGCTGAGCTTAATAAAATAGTATTCATTAATTCTGTATTACCAGCAATTAATGAGCCTGCAATAATCGAAAAATTTGAAAAATTATTAATTTTTTTTATTTTATCAATATTTAATTTTCTTTGTATAATATGATTATTATCTATGTGCCCCACTTCATGAGCTACAACAGCAAGTAAAGCTACGTAATCAAAACAATTTTCAATTAATCCAGAAGTTATATAGATTATATTATTTTGATCAACAAATGCATTTATATTGTTGTTTGCAATAATTTTAAATTTTATATCTTTATTAGTTTTATTTTCTTTTTTTATTTGATTAATGATATCGCCTATGAAAATTTCAGTTTCAAAATCTAAAATTTCAGAAGAATTAATACTATTACAAAAAAAAAAAAAAATAGTACAATATAGTATTTTTTTAGTTACGACCACCATACTGTTTTTTCTTCATTTTTATTTTCATTTTCAGACGATTTAATTTTTATTTCTTCTTTATCTTTAATTTCGTTTTTCTCAGAACTATCATTTGTATTTATTCTTTTTTTAATCTTCGAAGATGTTGTTTTTGTTTTTTTTAAAGAAACTTTATTTTTTTTTAAAGTTTTACTTTTTTTGACAATCTTTTTTTTCCTAATTAATTTATCTTCTAATTTTACCTCTTTATTTATTTTTTCTAATTCAACTATTGGATCATGTAATGAATATTGATTGCTAAAATTGAAATTAATTTTGGAATTATAAATATTTTCAAGATTAATTATTTCACTCTTTTTTATATTTAATAAGTCTTCAGCTAGATCAGAATTACATTTTACGTAAACTACTGAATCGGAATTGTCAGATAATTTTTCTTTTATTATTTTAATAATTTGTTCACTAATTGAGTTTGAATTTAAGACAAGTCCAGATCCTTTGCAGTAATTACATTTTTCAAATGATTTATCGATTAAGCTTGATCTGAGTCTCTGCCTAGACAGTTCCATAAGTCCAAACATACTTATTCTACCGAATTGCACTCTTGCCCTATCTCTTACAAGAGCTGTTTTAAGAGCTCTTTCTACTTTAAAATTATTTCGATAATCATCCATATCAATAAAATCTATAACTACTAACCCACCCAAGTCCCTTAATCTTAGTTGTCTTGCTATTTCTACAGCAGCTTCAAGGTTTGTTTTAAGTGCTGTATTTTCAATATTTCTCTCAGAGGTATTTTTCCCAGAGTTAACGTCTATAGCAACCAAGGCTTCAGTAGTATTTATAACTATTGATCCACCTGAGTTTAGTTTTACATTTAAACTAAATAATTCATTGATTTGTATTTCAATATTATTGTCAGCAAATAATGAACTGTCTTTTGATTTAAAAAATTTAATTTTTTTTGCATGTGTTGGAACTAAATTTTTAGCAATTTTTTTTACTTTTTCAAAACCCTCTTTTCCATCTACTAGAATTTTTTCTACATCTTCAGTAAGCATATCCCGTATTGCTCTTTTAAGTACATTTCCTTCTTCATATATCATTTGAGGAGCTTCTGATTTTAAAGTTAGCTCTCTAATTTTGTTCCATTGAGAAACAAGAAATGTTAGATCTTTAGAAATTTCTTTTTTTGTTCTTCCAATTCCAGCAGTTCTAACAATGACTGACATTTTGCTTGGTATATCTACTGTTGATAAAATTTGTTTGAGTTTCTTTCTCTCTTCAATATCGCCAATTTTTCTTGAAATACCATCATTATTCATACTATTTGGCATTAAAACACAGTATCTTCCAGCAAATGAGAGAAAAGTTGTTAAAGCCGCACCTTTTAAACCTCTTTCCTCTTTATTAATTTGAACTAAAATTACTTGTCTTGGCCTTATAACATCTTGAATTTTATACTTTCTAAAAAAATTAAAATATTCCTTTTTTGGATTTATTTTTTTTTGTTTTATTCTATTTTCATTTTGATTAGAATTTTCTGTACTTTCATTTAGATCAATGTCTACATTCGCAAGATTAGAATTAGTCTCAATTTCTTTTTCTCCATCTATTAATTCCTCTTCATTACTCTGATTAAAAATTTTATCATTTAATTCTTTTATTTTTTTTTCATCTGCAGCTGGAATTTTAAAATAATCAGGATGAATTTCAGTTAACGGCAAGAAACCATTTCTATTTGTTCCAAAATCTACAAAAGCAGCTTGAAGTGACGGCTCTATTCTAGTTATTTTTGCTAGGTAGACATCACCCTTGACTGCATTTTTTTTGTTAGTCTCAATTTCGAAATCATCTAGTTTACCATTTTCTGTAACTGCGATTCTTGTTTCTTTTTCATTTGTTGTATCAATAAGTATATTTTTTGACATATAGCCGAAACTCCATAAAATTTAGTAAAATTTAAACTCATTATTTGTGTGTTATTGAATAAATATTGTTTAATGTCATATTTTTAACTATTTCACAATGTAGATTATTTTGTTTTTATAATGTTAGTTCTTAAATATTTAAAATATATTGTGTTTTCTGCAACATTATTAGTTATTTTTTCATTAATTTTTGGGTTTTATGTATTATGGAAATTTTCACCACAATTGCCATCTTATGAAAAAATAATTAATTATAAGCCCAAATTATCATCAAGAATATATAGCTCAGATGGATTATTGTTAAAGAGTTTTTATCTTGAAGAAAGGATTTATATTCCAATTGATCGTATACCTTATTCGATAAAAAATGCATTTATTTCTGCAGAAGATAAAAATTTTTATAATCACAAAGGTATTGACTTAGTTGCTATATTTAGAGCTATAATTACAAATATAATTCAATATAAATCTGGTAAAAGAGTTGTGGGTGCATCTACAATTACACAACAAGTTGTAAAAAATTTATTATTATCAAACGAATTAAGTTACAGTAGAAAAATAAAAGAGATAATTTTAGCTATTAGAATTGAAAATATTCTATCAAAGGATGAAATATTAGAATTGTACCTAAATGATATCTATCTAGGCTTCGGATCATATGGCGTAGGCACCGCAAGTTTAAATTATTTCAATAAATCCATTTACAATTTAGAATTGCATGAGATTGCCTATTTAGCTTCATTGCCTAAAGCTCCTAACAATTATAACCCATTCACTAATTATAAAAGTGCAATTACAAGAAGGGATTGGGTAATAGATAGATTATTTGAAAATAACTATATTAAAAAATCAGAATTAGATTTTAAAAATAAACCTCTTAAAGTCTATGAAAGGAGTGATAATCTTTATTCTAAAGCTGATTATTACTACGAAGAAATTAGAAAGAATTTATTTAATACATATGGAAAAAATCAACTTTATTCTGAAGGTTTGGTAATTAAAACCTCTATTGATTCAAATATACAAAACTATGCTGACGAAAGTCTTGTCGAAGGTATAATTCAATATGATAAGAGACAAGGGTGGAGAGGGAGTGTAGATAATGTAAGTAAAAAATTTTTTATAAATAATATTAGTATTTATAACGAAATTAATCCTTTAATTGACAAATGGTTACCTGTTATTATTTCTGATTTAAGAAATAAATCAATATTGGCACACGATCATTTAAATAAAAAATATTTAATTAATCTCAATTATAATGAAAATAAATGGCTCGAAAATAAAAAGTTTGATGTTGGAGATGTAATATTTATTGAACAAATAGATGGAAAAAAAATAATTAGACAAATACCTAATGTTAATGGCGCCATTGTTGTTATTGATCCTCACAATGGAGATGTTCTTGCTCTTTCAGGAGGATTTAGTTTTAAAAAAAGTGAATTTAATAGGGCTACACAAGCAAAAAGACAACCAGGATCTGCATTTAAGCCTTTTGTTTATTTAGCTGCACTTAGCGAAGGTTACACTCCTGCAACTTTGATTTTAGATGCACCTTATGTAGTAGATCAAGGTCCAGGTTTGCCGAAATGGAAACCTGCAAATTATACTGAAGAATTTTATGGATTAACTACAATGCGAACTGGAATAGAAAAATCAAGAAATTTAATGACAGTAAGACTAGCTGATAGAATTGGCATGAATAAGATCCTTAAAATAATTAGAGATTTTGGAATTTCAGATGGCATGAATTCACAATTATCAATGTCATTAGGATCAGGATTAGTTTCTTTACTTGATATAACAAATGCATATGCAATAATTGCAAATGGTGGAACAAAAATTAATCCTAAACTAATTAAAAGTATTTATTCAAAAAATGGAAAAAAAATTTACAATTCAAATCAAAAGTATTGTGAAAATTGTAAACTTAAAAAATTTAGCAATAAAATTGAAATTCCTAAAATTTATAAAAAAAATGAGTTAGTGATAGACTCCAAAATTGCTTATCAAATTACTTCAATGATGGAAGGAGTGATAAAAAGAGGCACAGCAAAGAGCTTAAAAGAGCTTGATGTACCAATAGCAGGTAAAACTGGTACAACTAATGATAATAAAGATGCATGGTTTATTGGTTACACACCAAATCTAACTATTGGTGTCTATATTGGATATGATCAACCTAAATCATTAGGGTATAAACAAACCGGTTCATCGGTCGCAGTACCAATATTTAAAAGATTTGCTGAAAAAACTAATATTAATGTAAATAATGTTCCATTCAAAATTCCATCAGGTGTTAGTTTTGTAAAAATTGATCCAAACTCTGGCCTTCCATCAAATAAAGAGGGCAGTATTTTAGAGCCATTTATACTTGGGTCTGAACCATATACTCAAAATGTTAACATAATAGATAATTTAAGTAATATTAATAATAATTCCATTTCTGGAACAGGTGCGCTATTAGAGTAACTAATGATTGATAAAAGAGAAATAATAGAAAATAATTTAAATAAAATAAGATCTAATTTTGATCTTATAAGGAGGGCGGTTTGACCTTGAACTTCTTAATCAAAAACTACTTAAATTAAAAGAAAAAACTGAAGATCCCAAAATATGGAAGAATAAAGATGCAAAAAAAACTTTTCAAGAAATAAAGTTAATAGAAAAAAAAATAAATGATTTTAAAGAGTTAAAAAGTTCTATTATTACTATAGAAGAATTTTATACTTTGATTGAAAAGGAATTGAATAAAGATTTAATTAATGAACTTTTAATTGAAACTCAAAAAGTATTGAATAAGTCCATTGATATAAGATATCAAAATCTTATGAACGAGGAAGCAGACCATTTCAATGCCTTTGTAGAAATTCATGCTGGAGCCGGTGGAACTGAAAGTCAAGATTGGGCAGAAATGCTTCAGAGAATGTATGTAAGATGGGCCGAGTCAATTGAAGATTGTAAAGTTTCAATATTTCAAGAAACCAGAGGAGAAGAAGCTGGAATAAAATCATGTATTATAAAAATTTCAAAAGAATTTACTTATGGATGGCTAAAAAGAGAAAGTGGAATTCATAGACTTGTTAGAATTTCTCCATTTGATAGCAACAAAAGAAGACACACAAGTTTTGCAAGTGTATGGGTATATCCCGAAATAGATGAGAGAATTGAAATAGAGATAAATGACAGTGATTTAAGAATAGATACATACAGAGCATCTGGGGCTGGCGGACAGCATGTAAATAAAACTGATAGCGCTGTTAGAATTACTCACATCCCTACAAATATTGTAGTTCAATGTCAAAGTGACAGATCACAACATAAAAATAAATCTAACGCTATAAATATGCTAAAGTCGAGATTATTTGAAGCAGAATTACAAAAAAGAAAAGAAAAAGAAAATTTATCTAATAAAGCAAAAAAGGATATAGGATGGGGTAATCAAATTAGATCGTACGTATTACATCCATATAAGTTAATAAAAGATTTAAGGACTAACTATGAAACATCAAATGTAAATGACATTTTAGATGGTAAAATTGAAAAATTTCTAGAAATGTCACTTACATTGTAAATTATTATTAAATAATTTTAACTAAACCTATTTTTTTTTTCCCAACTGTAATTTTAATTTCATTAGCACTCAAAAAATTATTTAATGAATAATCAATTTCATAATATGTGCTGTCATTAACTTTCACACCATTTGACTTAATCGTTCTTTTTATTTCACTTCTACTTTTTATTAAATTGAGTTTTTCAATTGCATCAATGATATTAAATTCATTTTTGCTTATTTTTTCTAATTCAATTGAAATAGTATTTACTCTTGAATCAACTATATTAGATTTGAATAAATTGTTTGAAATTTCATTAGCTTCTTGTGCTTTATCAATACCTCTGACAAATTTTGTTACTTCAAATGCTAAGACTTCCTTGGCTTCATTAATTTCTTTATTTTTAAGTTTCGATAATTTTTCAATTTCAGAAATAGGTAGTTTTGTAAATAAATATAAAAACTTTGATACATTTGCATCATCAACATTTCTCCAATATTGATAAAATTGATAATTTGATAATTTTTTTTCATCTAACCAAATAGCACCATCTGCTGTTTTCCCCATCTTTGACCCATCAGAATTTGTTATTAGAGGGGAAGTAATTCCAAAGGCCTCTTTTTTGTTTATTTTTTTTATTAGTTCAATACCATTTATAATATTTCCCCATTGATCTGATCCCCCCATTTGAAGGACACAATTATAATTTTTATTTAAATAATAGAAATCATATGCTTGTAAAAGCATATAGTTGAATTCTAAAAAAGATAATGGTTGTTCTCTTTCTAATCTATTTTTAACAGATTCATATGTCAGCATTTTGTTCAAGGTCACTTTTGAACCTACATCTCTTAAAAAATTTATATAATTTATTTCTGATAACCATTGATAATTATTGACTACAACTGAGTGCTTTTTTAAATTAATAAACTTTTCAAAAATATTTGATATATTTGATATATTGCCATCTATTTCTTCTTTATTTAAGATTTTCCTTGTTTCATCTTTTCCTGATGGATCGCCTATCAAAGTAGTGCCTCCTCCTACTAGGGCAACAGCTGTATGATTATAATAGTCTAACCAATGTAAAAGCATTAATTGAACTAAACTGCCTATGTGCAAACTATCGCTTGTTATGTCGAAACCAATATAACCACAAATAGATTTTTTGCTCATTAAATCATCCAGCTTCTCAATATCAGCAGATTGATATATAAAATTGCGTCTTTCTATTTCATTTATGAATTCAGATTTTCTTAGCATTAATTTTATTGATTAGTAGAAAGCATTTTATTTATGTATTCTTTTACAGAATTCTCAAATTCTGATGAGTAGTTTTCATAGAAATGATCAGCACCTTTTATTGGCTTAAATGCAATATCAACTTTTTTCTGTTTTTGTAACTTTTCAACTAATATTTTAGTAGAATCATATGAGGCAATATTATCCTTATCACCATGAACTATTAAACCTGATGAAGGGCATGGTGCTAGAAAACTAAAGTCTCGCATGTTTGCTGGTGGTGAAATACTAACAAATCCGTTTATTTCCGGTCTTCTCATTAAAAGTTGCATTGCAATCCATGCACCAAATGAAAATCCCGCTACCCAGCATATTTTTGAATTAGTATTATATTGTTGTAGCCAGTCTAATACACAAGCAGCATCACTTAATTCACCCTCACCATCATCAAATATTCCCTCACTTTTTCCAACACCCCTAAAATTAAACCTAATTGTAGAAAAACCACTCTCAACAAAAATTTTGTACAACTTAAAAACGATTTTGGTATGCATGGTCCCGCCTTTTAAAGGGTCTGGATGTAAAATTATTACAATTGGTGAATCATCTTTATTATTATGTGAATATTTTGCCTCTATTTTACCCTCTGGCCCAGGTATTAATAAGTCTACCATTTGATAAAGCTAATATTGAAGTTATATGATTTTGTAAATATAGATGTTTTAAATATATGAATTCCTTGGGTTTTAATAAGTCGGAAAGTGACACCAAAGTAGTGGTTGCAATGTCTGGAGGTGTTGATAGCTCTGTTGCAGCTGTAATGCTAAAAAAACAAGGTTATGATGTAATTGGCATTACATTAAAATTATATAATAATTCTAATACATCTAACAGTAAATCATGTTGTGCAGGTATCGATATTGAAGATGCGAAAAATGTTGCTCTAAACAATGATTTCAAACATATAGTTCTAGATTATCAAGGTAAATTTTTTGATGGAGTGATTAGCAACTTTGTTGATTCTTATGCAAATGGTGAAACTCCTTTACCTTGCGTTAAGTGTAATGAAACAGTAAAATTTTCAGATTTACTTAACGAGGCAAAAAAAATTGGAGCTGATGCGCTCGCAACAGGTCATTATGCAATAAGAAAAGGAACTTTAAACAATGCAAGTTTACATAAAGCAAAAGATTTTTCAAAAGATCAAAGTTTTTTCCTTTTTTCAACATTGCAAGAGCAATTAAATTACGTGAGATTCCCATTAGGTGATTATAAAAAATCTGAAATTAGGCAATTAGCTAAAGAATATAAATTAAAAGTTAGTGATAAACCTGATAGCCAAGATATTTGTTTTGTAACATCTGATTCCTATAGAGATCTTGTTAAAAATCTAAATCCAAGTGTGAACAAAAAAGGCATAATCTATGATACTGATAAAAATATTCTTGGAACTCATGATGGTATTAGCAATTACACTATCGGTCAAAGAAAAGGCATTGGTATTAGTGGTTCAAAACAAGCTTTATACGTTATAGAAATAAATAAAGATCAAAACTCTATTACTCTTGGTACTAAAGAAAAATTAAAGAAAAATGTTATAAATTTTAAGAATATTAATTGGTTGGGAGGAAAGATTCTGCCCAAAGGACTTGATTGTTCTGCAAAAATTAGATCAACTCAAGAGGATTTACCTGGAATTCTTGATATAAATAGTGATCGCGGGACTTTTACATTTGAAGCAGATGTAGAAAAGACTTCTCCTGGACAAGCTTGTGTTTTTTACAAAAATGACCAATTACTTGGAGGTGGTTGGATTACCGCTTAAATTTAAAATCAGTTCTAAATTTGGTTAATTTTTGTTGAATTAACTAGATTTTTTAAATTAATGAATTAGATGAAGTAGTGTGAACTCAGAAACTCTAAATACTCTAGATACGTACAGTAAAAATAAATACAAATATGGTTTTGTAACAGATATAGATAACGAGAAGCCTAAAAAAGGTCTAAACGAAGATACTATTAAATTTATTTCATTAAAAAAGAACGAACCAGATTGGATGCTTGAGTGGAGACTAAAAGCATTTTCAAAATGGAAAAGAATGAAAGAGCCAAAATGGGCAAACCTTAATTTCCCTGAAATAGATTATCAAGATATTTACTATTATTCCGCTCCAAAAGGTTTTGAGAAAAAACCCAAAGATTTAAGTGAAGTAGATCCAAAACTTATAGAGACATACAATAAACTTGGTATTCCTCTAGAGGAGCAAAAAGTATTAGCGGGAGTTGCTGTTGATGTTGTGTTTGATAGTGTATCAGTCGCAACAACTTATAAAGGTGAATTAGAAAAGCTTGGAATAATTTTTTGCTCTATAGGAGAAGCTATTCAAAAACATCCTGACTTAATAAAAAAATATTTAGGATCAGTTATACCAGCTGGAGACCATTCATTTTCTGCATTAAATTCAGCTGTGTTTACTGATGGATCATTTGTGTACATTCCAGAAGGTGTAAAATGTCCAATGGAGCTATCAACTTATTTTAGAATTAATGCAGAAAACACTGGCCAATTTGAGAGAACTCTAATTATTGCAGATAAAGGTAGTTATGTTAGTTACCTAGAAGGTTGTACTGCTCCAAAAAGAGATGATAATCAATTACACGCTGCCAATGTAGAATTAATTGCTTTAGAGGATGCAGAAATAAAATATTCAACTGTTCAAAATTGGTATCCAGGAGATGAAGATGGTAAAGGTGGAATTTATAATTTTGTTACTAAAAGAGGTCTTTGTGCAGGTAAAAACAGTAAGATATCATGGACTCAAGTAGAAACTGGCTCTGCTATTACATGGAAATATCCTAGTTGTATTTTAAAAGGAGATAATTCAATTGGTGAATTTTACTCAGTAGCAATAACAAATAATTTTCAACAAGCTGATACAGGAACAAAGATGACTCACATTGGTAAAAATACCAAAAGTAAAATTATATCAAAAGGTATTTCTCTTGGTAAATCTCAAAATACTTACAGAGGCGAAGTCTCTTTCTTAAGAAAAGCAGATAAGGCAAGAAATTATACTCAATGTGATTCTTTGTTAGTAGGAAACAAATGTGGGGCACACACAGTTCCTTACATTGACTCAAAAAATAATACAGCAGTTATTGAGCATGAAGCTTCGACTTCTAAAATAAATGAAGATCAACTTTATTACTGCAGACAAAGAGGTTTAAGCCACGAAGAAGCAGTTTCATTAATAGTTAATGGTTTCTGCAAGCAAGTTTTACAAGAACTTCCAATGGAATTTGCAGTTGAAGCACAAAAACTTGTATCTATTTCTCTAGAGGGAAGTGTAGGGTAATATGTTTTTAGAAATCAAAGATCTATCTGTAAAGATTGAAAATAAAAATATCCTTAATGGACTCAACTTGAATATTAATAAAGGTGAGGTGCATGCAATAATGGGCCCAAATGGATGTGGTAAAAGCACATTAGCAAATGTTCTAGCAGGTAAAGAGGATTACGAAATTTTAAATGGCAAAATTAATTTCAAAGATAACGATTTATTTGATTTAAATATTGAAGAAAGAGCACAAGAAGGAATGTTTTTGGCTTTTCAATATCCAGTTGAAATACCTGGGGTAAATATTACACCATTTTTACATTCTGCAATTAATTCAAAAAGAAAACGTATGAACGAAGAAGAAATTGATAATTTATCATTTGCAAAGCTTTTAAAATCTAAAGCTAGTGATTTAGGTATAAATATTGATATGCTTAAACGATCAGTTAATACAGGATTTTCTGGTGGAGAAAAAAAACGCTACGAAATTTTACAAATGAGCATTCTTAATCCAGATTTAGCTATTCTAGATGAAACTGACTCAGGACTTGATATTGATGCTCTTAAAATTGTTACTGAAGGTGTTAACAGACTTAAAACAAAAAATAATGCTTTTTTAATTATTACTCATTATCAAAAACTGTTGGATTATATTAAACCAGATCATGTACATGTTATGGTAAATGGTTCTATTGTTAAATCAGGAGGACCAGAAATTGCAGCTGAAATAGAAAAAGATGGATTTCAAAAATTTCAGTAATGAATATTCAAGATAATTATCAAAAAAATAAAAAAAATATCTTTTTTTCAGATAACAAAGATATCCAAATTCATAGAGAAAAATTAATAAATATTTTTGAAACAGATAGATTTGATAGAAAAAATAATGAAAGTTTAAAAAATATAAATCTAAAAAAATTTATTGAATTCAAATACAAGTATCTCGTACCTGAGGAAACATCAGTAATAAACAATAATCAGGATAATAGTTACTCAATAGTTTCTGTGAATGGTCAGTGCTCGAGTTTCAAAGATGATAAAATTGAAATTACTAAAATTTTATATGAAGATTACAATGATTTTTCTAAAAATAATACAATTGAAAAAAATGATCATTTTGTAAATCTTAATTCATTATTTTTAAATAGTGGTTTTAAGATTGTTATTAAAAAAAATAATAATATTAAAATCAAAATATCAAATATTGTAACAGATGATAATTTAACAATTTTCCAAAAAAATAATTATATTTGTGAAGAGGGATCGTCTCTTAGTCTTATTGAAGAATATGAAAATAAAAATAATTCTACATCTAATATATTAAATGTAATTAACTTAGAAAATAATTCCAAATTAAATCATTTTCTAATACAAGACAATTCTTCAAACCATAATTTAATAATAACGAGTCATTCCTCATGTAAAAAAGACTCAACCTACACTCAAAAAGTATATAATTTTTCAGAAGGTTATGTAAGAAATTTTCATTATTCTGAACTGATAGAAATTAACTCAGAAGCTGATTTACAAGGTATATTTTTTCTAAAAGATAATAATACATCAAATAATAAAACATTTGTTAAGCATTTAGCGGAGGATTGTAAAAGCAATCAAGTTTATAAAGGCATTTTGAATGATCGTGCTAAAGCAACATACTTTAGCAATACTTATGTCGATCAAGTTGCACAAAAAACAGAGGGATATCAGCTTAGTAAGGGGATACTTTTATCTGATAATGCATCTTATTTTTCAAAACCTGAATTAAAAATATATGCTGACGATGTAAAATGTAGTCATGGTTCAACTATTGGGCCAATAGATGAAAATGCTATTTATTATCTTAGATCTAGAGGTATGAGTAAAATTGCTGCAACTAAAATATTGATATCTTCATTTATTAATGAAGAATTAAGTAGTATTAATGATGATTTAATGTCTGAAACAATACAAAAGAAATTAGTACGATATTTAAGTAAAGTAAAATGAATATTTCAAATCTAAAATCAAAATTTCCTGTATTCAAAAAAAATCCTAATCTAGTTTTTTTAGATACTGCCGCTTCCGCATTAAAAGTTGATGAAATGATTGAAGCTACCAATAATTGTTACACAAATGAATATGCAAACATTCATAGAGGTAATTATGAATTAAGCGCAAAATTAACAAAGAAATTTGAAGATGCTCGAAAAAAAGTTGCCGATTATTTAAATACATCTCAAAAAAATATTATTTTTGTAAAAAGTGCTACTGAGGGTATAAATTTAATTGCATCTTGTATGTCTAAAAGATTTTTAAAAGATGGTGATGAAATAATCTTAAGTTATCTTGAGCACCATGCTAATTTAATACCTTGGCATTTAATTGAAAAAAAAATTAAAATTATTCCTCTTGGTTTAAATGAAAATAGTGAAATTAATTACGATGAATTACATGATAAAATTAACTCAAAAACCAAATTAATTACATTAACTCACATGTCAAATGTGACAGGATCAATAACTAATTTTGATAAAATAAAAGAAATTGCGAAAAAAAATAATATACCGCTACTATTAGATGGTTGTCAATTTGCTCCGCACAAAAAAGTTGATCTTAAAAATTTAGAGCCTGATTTTTATGTCTTTTCAGCACATAAAATGTATGGGCCATCTGGTCTTGGAATACTTTATATGAAGGATAAGTGGATAGATGAATTTTCTCCATATCAAGGAGGAGGGCAAATGATACACGACGTAGATATTGACAAAAGCACATATGCAAATGGTTACGAAAAATTTGAGGCAGGCACTCCTCCTATTGCGCCAGTTATTGGATTTTCTTCTTCATTAAATTTTATGGATGAAGTTGATCCAAATATTATTTATGATCATGAAATGAAACTTCATGATTATGCTTATGAAAAACTTTCAAAATTCAATAATATAAAAATATATGGATCAATTGAAAACAAAGGCGCAATCATTTCTTTTAATATTGATGGGGTTCATAATTCTGATTTAGGTGCCATGTTAAATAAAAAAAACATAGCAATAAGAACAGGACATCATTGCTGCCAACCTCTTATGAAACATTTTAATGTCACTGGAACTTCTAGAATTTCATTTGGAGTATATAATACTAAAGATGATGTTGATCATTTAATAGATAGTATAGATGAAATAACTAAAATTTTACTATAAATTATGGAAGATAAAACATTACAAGATTTTTTACCAAATAAAAATTCTAGTTATTTTAAAACATTTAACCAAGTAAAAGATTTAACCAAAATTAGAGAAGAAGAGGTTATAGAGTGCATAAAGACAGTTGTAGATCCTGAAATACCAGTTAATTTATATGATTTAGGCTTGATATACGAAATAAAAATAAATGATAATAATGACATTAAAATTAAAATGACTTTAACTAACCCAAACTGTCCAGTTGCTGGTTCTATGCCAGAAAGTGTAGGAAAATCTGTTGAAAAATTATTAAATTTAAATTCAATTGAGGTATCTCTTGTTTGGGAACCGAAATGGAATAAAGATTTAATGACAGAAGAAGCAAAACTTGCTTTAGATATTTTTTAATTAATTTATAAAGAAAATATGAATAATTTATTATCTATTACACCTAATGCTACTAATCAAATTAAAAAAATTATGTCAAGTGCTCCAAAAGGTGCAGACTCTCTTGTTATTGGTGTTGATAAATCAGGATGTAGTGGATATTCTTATAAACTTGATTTTGGAAATTCATCTGATTTAAATAATTTTGAAATTATTAAACTAGATGGTGCAAAAGTTTTAATTGACCCAAAAGCAACCATGTTTCTATTGGGATCGACAATGGATTATAGATCAGATAAACTTTCCTCAAGATTTGTTTTTGATAATCCAAACGAGAAAAGTACATGCGGTTGTGGAGAGTCTTTTAGTATTTAAATATAATCTTTGGCGGAGTAGCTCAGTTGGTCAGAGCGCACGGCTCATATTCGTGATGTCGGGGGTTCAAATCCCTCCTCCGCTACCAAAATTTTAATTGATTTTATAAATAAACAAATTATTAATTCCGAATGGAAATTTTATTTTCTAATGCCATAGGTTCTGCAGATTTTATTTATCTTTTAATTTTATGTTCAGTATTAGCTTTCAGTATAAAAATTAGTTATAGAAAATTTATCAATGATACATTTGCACAATTTGAACTTTCAAAAGCATTTGTATTAATATCTCTTTCAACCTTTTTTGTAATATTTCTTGTTAAAAATTCAATTGCTCTTTCTCTTGGTTTAGTTGGCGCTTTATCAATAGTCCGCTTTAGAACACCAATAAAAGATCCTTTTGAACTTGCAATGATTTTTGTTTGTATTGCAATAGGCATAGCTTGTGCAGTAAATATAAAACCTATAGCAATAATTTTTACATTGTTTATTCATTTAATAATAATCTCAGCACATTTTTTTAAAAATATGGATTTTATAAACAGAAATCCAAAATCATTTTTTTATCAAGTTTTAAATAGTAAAAATAATAGCTATATAATTGAGATTGAAAGTGATAAAAAAATCAATACCGAAAATATACTTTTTAGATTAAAACAAAATAAAACAAATTATAGAATTCTTTCTCAATCAATTGGTCAAAATAATATTTTAATATTTGAAGTTTATTCAATTGATGAATTAGAAAAAATTAATTTAATAGAATCAATTGAAAAATCTGATTCAGCATTAAATATAATTTTGAGAGAAAATGTATAAATTTTTTTTTTTTTTTTAATCCTCACTTGTAATATTCTTGAAGCAAATCAATTAGAATTTAAAATACTTATTAAACCTAATAATTTTTTGAAATTAAATTTACAAAATATAGATGATAATGAATCATTTGTAGCAAATTTTCCTAAGAAAAAGCCAATTCCTGCAAAAATTGAAGTTAAAGAAAATAATGATAAACAAACATATAATATAAGTATAAGAACTGATGGGTTGGGACCTGAACATTTTGCAAATACATTTTTTTTAGAAAATACATTTAAAATAAAGGTCAAAAATAATAATATCAAAAATTTAAAAGAATTCAGAATTATTAAAGCAAAGAATGTAGATTATGAAATTCCATTCTTATTTAATTATTTGTTAAATTATTTTGATTTAATTTCCAGAAAATATATTCCAATTCAGATCAATCAAACAAACAATTTTACCAAAGATAGTATAAATCATTATATGGAAGAAAGTGTAGATAAAAATTTATTAGAAAGATTGGGATTAAGACAAGGTTTTTTATTTTCTTTTGATTTATTTAAAAGAAAAGAGGATTTAGAAAATTTATCAAAATATAGAAAAAAAATTATTTCTTCTGAAGAATTTGAAAAAAGACTTAAAAAATCTTCTGAAAATAGTAAATTAATTTCAAATCAAAACTCTAATGAAGTTCAGTTTGCTTTTTCAAACTTCAATAGTTTTATGACAGGTAAAAAAAGCTACACTGAAGTCTTTGATAAAAATTCATTATATTCTTATTTGTTAATATCAATTCTTTGGAATGAAAACGTAACTCATCATTTACAACTACATAATATAGAATTTTATTTTGATCCATTGAGTAAAAAAATTCATTTAATAGGTAAAGATCCGTGGCCAATTTATGAAAATAAAAATCCATCAGTGAATCTAAAAAAACATTCCTTTAGATGGGTTGAAAATATTTTTTTAGACGAAAATTTCTATCAAGATTTTCATCTTTTTTTAAAAAAACACTTATTAGATAATAAGCTCGAAAAATATATAAATGATTTTACATTTGATTACTCAGGCTATGTTAATAGAGATAATAAGTCTATTTTATTAAAAAATATCAATCACCTATCCAATAAATTTAAAGATATAAGCTCTAAAGAACAAAATGATTATAATATTATTAGTAATTTTTTTGATGTAAAAGAAAGTAATTTTAATAAATTTACTAAACCTATAATAAGCAATGATATTTTTACTGTCGATGACTCGCAGAAGGTAATATTTTTAAAAAATTCAAAAACTAAAATTAAAAAAAATGAAATAATTCCTGATAATTATAGTAACTACACCTTTTTTATCTTACCAGGACAAAAAATATTTTTTGAAAATTATGGTAGTCTGACAATTTATTCGAAAGTAAGTTTTATAGGAGAAGAAAATAATAAAATTAATTTAATATCTCAAACAAAAAAATCATTTATTTTCATTAAAAACGATCAAACTATACTGAAAGATTTGAAAATAAGTAATTTTGATATTTCAGCAATTAATAAAGAAATTTATTTTTATACATCTCCAATATCATTAATTTCAAAAGACTTACAATTGAAAAACATTGAAATAATTAACTCAAAAGGTGAAGATTCAATAAATATTATAAATTCAAATATTAAACTAAAAAATATTGATATTCTTAATTCCACATCTGATGCACTCGATATAGACAATTCTTATGGAATAATTGCTGATATGAATATTAAAAATTGTAAAAATGACTGTCTAGATATTTCCTCTTCAAACCTTTCTATTACTAATATTAAAATTTCTAATTCACTAGATAAAAATATAAGTATAGGCGAAAATTCGAATATAAGTTTAAGTGATTCAATAATAGATAATTGTAATAAAGTATGTATTGCAGTTAAAGATCAGTCTACATTGAATTTGAATAATATTAGTGTATCAAATGGATTAATGGGAATAGCAATGTTCATTAAAAAAAATATTTTTAATAATTCTTATATTGAAAGTAAAAATTTAAAATTTAATCATATAACTTATAAACTTGTCACAGATGAAAATATAAAAAAAAACAACCACGATTTAGACTTACAAGCACATAAAATCACAATTGATGAATTATATTAATAATTATATTAAAACAGATTCAAGATTTGAAAAAAAATATATAATTAAGTTTGGTCAGTTGTATAGTAATAATTTTAATAATATCGATTCAATTAAGAAATTACATGATGGAAATAATATAAACAATATTTATTTTGATACTTTACAAAATGATTTTTTTAATGATCATATTGAAGGAAATCTTCATAGA
>CACOVJ010000019.1 GCA_902630465.1 uncultured Alphaproteobacteria bacterium
AATGTCATGATAAAAATAGGAACTGAACCAATACCAATAAGTTCTAATAAAGAAATTATAATCATCAAAAAAATTAGAATTAGTAAATAAATTTTTTGTTTGAATTCTAATAGTCTTAATGGGTAAAAAAACATTAGAATATTAGTATGTTATTTTCTTTTGAATATCTGGATAAGGTCTTGATAATATTCTTGAAATTTGATCGCCAGCCGTGCCATTTCCATACAAGGAGTTAGATTTATATTTTCCATTTTTTATTTGTCTTATTATAGCATTATAAATTTTGTCTCTATTAGAAGTTACGCTTAAAACATTTTTTGCCATTAATCTACTTTCTTGTCTTGATCCAATATTTATAACCGGAGTACCTATGTATGCTCCTTCTCGAATACCGCTTGAAGAATTTCCAACTAAACATTTTGTTAAATTCATTAATTGAATATAGTCTCTACTATTTAAATTTTTGAAATAATAGAAATTTTCTGATGAATTATTCTCTCGCCATTTTCTAATTCCTCTTGATATATCGTTAGATCCTGCATCAGAATTTGGCCAAAGAACTATTGTCGGCAATTTAGTTTTTTTAATTGCTTCTAAAGTTTCGATTATATTACTTTCTTCCTTTCCAAATTCTGTTGTTACTGGATGCTGGGACATTAAAATAAATGGTTTTTGAATATCAATTTTTTTTCCTACTCCTGTTTTGAAAATATTTTTAAATGATGGATGCTTATCTTTTAAAATCTCTTTTACCAAATCAATTCTGGGACATCCAACAACATGAACATGTTTTTTATTTTCGCCTAATTTTATAATTCGTTTTGCAGAATCAATATTTGAAGGAAAATGGATATGAGAAAATTTTGTAATTGCATGTCTGATACTTTCATCAATCGTACCTGTTACTTCTCCACCCATTGTATGAGCTATACGTAAATTCATATAGGAAGCTGAAATAACCGTTGACATAGTTTCAAATCTATCGCCAACTGTAAGGACACAATCGGGTTTAATACGTTCAAATAAATCTGGCAACTCTATCATCCCTAATCCGGTAGACATTGCCATAGTTTTGGGGGTTTCACCTTCAATTAATGAGTGTGTCATGAAATCTGGCTTCAAACCGTCTTTGATCATAATCTCAGATACATTTCCATACTTTTCTAATATACTGGATGCCATTGCTATTATTTTTAGTTTCAGTTTTTTGTTTCGTTTAATTGATATTAAAGCTGATTTGATTGAAGCATAGTTAGCTCTGGAACCAATTACTGCACAAATTTTTTTCAAAACAAATCCTTTAAAAAAATCAAGTCATCTTTATTAAGATTTTTTTTAATTTTTTTACCTAAAATTTTATCAACAAAATTATAATTTAATCCATTGCCAGGTTTTTTCAAACTAATATTTTTTTTACTAATTATTTCTCCTTTATTTAAATTTTTTGATGCTACTATGCTTTTTTCAAATACTTTCTTCATATTTTTATATGGTTTCAAATCATTTTTGTTTACTGGATTATCAATAACCTTCCAAATAAAATTTACTGAATCAACAAGTTGCCTAAATTCGTCTGGTTCCAAAGCATTAGGTGCATCACTGCCATACATTTGTTTTGAGAAAGTAAGATGTTTTTCTATAATGTTTGCACCCATGGCAGCGGCGGCAATCGATGCAGCTATACCGCTGGTGTGATCTGAAAAACCAATATTTGCTTGGTATCTATCTTTAATCTCAGATAAAATATTTAAACCAGTATTTTCTGCTAAACATGGATACATTGAAGAACATTGCATAATCGTCACATTATTGTTTTTGCCAAGTATGTTATAGGCATTGTTAATTTCTTCCCAAGAGCTCATTCCAGTTGAAAGAATTACAGGCATTTTAGACCTTGAGATTTTTTTTAATAATTCCAAGTTAGTTACCTCACCTGAGGCAATCTTTATAAAATCAACATTAATTTTTAAAAGTAGATTAAGTGATTTTATTGAAAAAGGCGATGATGAAAAAAGTATTTTATTATCTTTTGCATGCCTTCTTAATTTTTTCCACTGTTCTAAACTAAAAGAAGTTCTTTTAAAATAATCATATCTATTTTCTAAATTAAAATAGCTTGGGTTTGGTGCTAATTTAGTTGTTTCTGCTTTTGCATCATGGGTTTGGAATTTAACAACGTTAGCTCCACATTTTTTTGCTAAATCTATAGCTTTGATTGCATTACCGAATGAACCGTCGTGAACAGAGCCAATTTCTGCTATAATTAATCTTTTATTTTTTTTAAAATTCATTCAATTTAAATAACACGTTTTAAATGATTAAGTATTTCTTTTGAAGTATTATTTAGCAATTTATGATTTTTATTAAGATTATAATTATATTTATACAACTTTTTTAATAGCCCATGATCTAAATATTTATTGGTGTTTTTTTCTATAATGTTTTTATAGAGAATATGAGTTTTAGGAAGATAATGACCAAAGGGAAATTGATTAATCATTATATGATTAGTTATATGTAGGCCAAAATATTGAGCTCCTCCTGGTTCACTTATAAAATAATTACAAATGTTTGATACATAAATATTAAAGATGTGAAAATTAGTTTTAGCTGAGATAAAATCATAAATATATTTTTTATTAATTTTTAAATAATTTTTATCAAACAAATTATCACCAGTCACACAAATAATATAATTTTTATTTTTTAAATATTCAAAGGTTTCATAGTACTCATTAGGAGCACTACCTGATCTATAATAAGACTCAATATTTGATTTTTCACCTTTTTGTCTAAAATAGAATGTAACAATTTTTTTATTTTTAATTATGTCTAAAAAATTTTTATCAACTTTTTTTTCTATTAAATCAAGGTTTAATTTTTTTAATTCTAAATTATTTTTTACTGTATGAAAATATATGTTCATATAATCATATTGATGATATGTTGGTATAATATCTAATTTTTTTTTATATTTTTTTCCAATATAATTATAATAATCTCTAATATTAATTATTGTAGAATTATTTTTAACAACCTTTTTTATAAATATAATTATCAGTTTTTTTTATAGAACTTTTTTCAGTTGATTTAAATGAACCTAGAGATAAAGTTTTATTAAAAACTATTAATTTAAGTGAAGTAGCAAAATAAATTATTTCAGTATTGTATATTAAATGAATATAAGGATTATGTCTTTTATTTTGAAAAAATTTAATTACTAATATTTTTTCATTTTCAAAATATCTAATACCATCAAGCAATGTTATAGAGTGTCCAAAACCAACATTATCAAAGATAATTATCTTATTGAATTCTCTAATATATTTAATTTTAAAGAAAATTTTAATTATACAAAAAATAAAAAAAAAAGATTTAAAAAAAGGATTAAAAATAAAAAAAATTATTAAAGAAAAAAATTTATTTAAAAGTTTTATTATCATTTAAAATTTTATTTAGTGTATTAATGTCATCTTTGGTATTAATATCAAGCGAATTTACTAATGGCATTTCATAATTAAGTATATTTCCTCCTATTAGAAATTTATTCAAATTTTTCGTTTTAACAATTAAAATTGCAGGACCATTTCTAATATATAGTTTTTCAAAAATTGTATTAACTTTAGATGTCTTCTTTTCTTTATTTATATTTTTTTTTATATCATTGATTTTTTTGTATTTATATTCACTTTGAAAAGAAAGATATTTTTTATTTTTAATCATAATTAGATTTTTATCGATATAGTTTGAAATTTTATAAGTACTAACAAGACAATCTGCTTTTGCATTTTTTAATATTTTTTTACATGCATCATCGATTTGTGATGGTAGCCTCAAAGGTGATGTAGGTTGCAATAGGACAATATATTTATAATTAATTTTATATCTATTTTTTATATAATTATATGCATGTTTTACTACAGAAAATGTAGAAGCATTATTTCCAGAAATATTTTGAGGTCTTAAAAAGGGGCAATCTATTTTGTTACTTAATGCTAATTTTCTAATAGAATTTGAGTCAGTCGAAACAATAACATCTTTTATATGTTTTGTTTTTCTTATTTGATCAAATGTATATTCAATTAGAGGTTTATTTTTTATTTTTAATAAATTTTTATTTTTTATTCGTTGGGAATTCTTTCTTGCAGGTACAATGCACAAAAAATTCATTATATTTTTTTTGCAATCATTCTAAGGTTCTTTCCATGACCAGAACTGTTAATAAAAAATTGTATTTCTTCTAAATGCTTGTCTAAAAATTTTGAACTTTTTTTGCGTGAATCTAGCAACCATTTATAATCAATCATATCTAAACCCTTTGTTTCCCAATATAAAAGCTCAAAATTGCATTTTTTAAAAAATATTTGTAATGTTTCTGGAGTATAATAATTAAGATGATGAGTTGGCCATATAAAATGAGAATCTTTTTCTCCAATCATTAATCTAGATGCTGAGTTCCAATTTGGCACATAAACAAAGATAAGGCCATTTTTATTTAAAATATCATATGCTTTTTTTAATATTTTTTTTGGATCTACAAGATGTTCAATTACATCAAAAGCTAGAAAAGCATCATATTTTTTTTTAAATTTGTACTTTAAAAAGTCTTTATTAATTACATCTAATCCTCTTTTTACTGCAAAATTAACTGCAGAACTATTAAGCTCTAATCCTGAAGTTTTCCAACCTTTTTCATTAGCATATTCTAAGAAAAAACCCGTTGAACATCCTAGTTCTAAAATACGTGGACTTTTCTTTTTAATAAATTTATTTAAAATTTTATATCTTTCAGATCCAAACCTTTTTTTTCTATATAAGTGAGAGTCTTCACCAATTCTTTTAACTATTTGTATATACTCTTTACTATCATAGATTTCTAAATATTTTTTATGGTCAAAAATAGGTGAAGTATATACCATTGTACACTTTTTACACCTTACTATGTTGAGATTATCTTTATAAACTAGCTTTTTAGAACTTGAACTCCCACAAGTTGGACAAGATCTTGGTTTTAAAAATTTTTTTAACTTATTCTTATCTTTTATAAGACTTGAAAGAGAGCCATTCCTATTTTTTATTAAAAAATCATAAGATTGATTAGGTCTTAATGAATTTACATCAACATTTTGATTTTTGAATTCTTTTTCAAAATTTATTTTCATTTTAAGTAATTAAGTTTTAATTTTTTTTATTTTATTAATTAATTCTAGAGTTATTAATGGATATTTAATAAAAGTCCTTGGATGGCCAGTAACATATATTTTAGGTTTTTTTAAAATTTTATTTTTTCTTAACCTAACTTGAAATCTAGAAACATGTTTAGACTCTAAGTCTATTTCTTTACTTACATATGGATTACCTCTATTTTTTTTTGCTTCTTCTTCATCTCTTATGAATGGCTCATGCAAACCACCAAAAAGAATTCTTATATCATTAAAATCATTTTTTAAACCAACATTAATCACATCAAAAACATTAATTATATTGCAATAATATTTTCCATCTAGCTCGAAAAAACAAGCTTTATTAATGTTTGAGATAGTCTCTCCATTAATACATCCTCTAAATGAAAAAGATGCAGCAATATTAGTATTAGACAAAATTTTATCATATTGTACTAATGGCTGAGCCATATGATGAACTGAAATTCTTTCATAAGAGTAGTCGTATTTTTTGCTTAGGTTAAATTTTGTAAAATCTGCATGTATCCAGTTAGCTTTCTTATAATTATTTACACAAAATTCATTACCAGATTTTGAAACTTCTATTCCTGTGTAGTTAGATAAATCAATTAAATTCGAATTATTAAGAAAATTATAGGCAGCACCCATCGCAGAGCCAACTTCTAAAATTGAGATATTCTCTAATTTTGATTTTATTTTAATTTTATAAAAATCTGTACCATTGAGGTTATTTGAAAAGGGGAAGTCACCCCACTTCCAATTTGCTTTCTCATAACTCGTGTAGTGTTCAGGATAAGACCATACATTTGCTAAGTCTTGGTCATAATATTCTTTTTGTATCTTGTTATTTTCATTCATATTTTAACCCCCAGTAAGATGGTCTACTGAGATAAAATCATTGTCATTATCGTGATATAATAATGAACCATCAAAATTATCATCATATGATTCTATTTGAATGACTCCTATTTTATTCATATCGTCAAAGAGAAAATTAAATTCTTTTTTTAAGTCAAATATTTTAATAGGTTCAGTGACTTCTATATTATAATTGTTTATAAATTCTTTTCCACTATCAGAGAATCCTCTTATTTTTAAGTTTAATTTTTCAAAATTTTTAACTTTATGAATATGTAGTACTAGATAATAACTATATTTATTTGTATGACTTGATGAAACATGGAGAAATTTTCTTGCAGATCCTCTTGATGAAATTGTTTTTGACTGAAGTGAATTTTCACAATTCCAATTACTTAAATGAGCATGTACCTGGTCACCTATATTTAATTTAGAATTATAATGAACATGGATGTATCCATATATATTATATTTAAATTGGCACATAATTGTGCATGGTCCATTTTTATAATTATTAAAAATCTCAGAAACTTTTTTAGAAAAAAATTCATTTACAGTAAATGATTTTTTTTCTAGTATTTTACAATCTTCAACCAGATAAAAAGTTAAGTAATTTTTTCCCATTACTCCTATTTCATAGTTATCAACAACAACAATTGGATCTAAATTTTGAGATGGCGGTATCCAAAATGATTGAATAGCAGTTTTTGAATTCTCGTCTAGTTTTTTATATTTGGATAAAATAAACGGAGATAGATGAAAGACAGAGCTAGGGTCATTTTGTTTATTAAAATTAACATTAAATCCAGCAAGTTGTTTTGAATTTGCATGAAATTTATCAAACAAATTCGTGTTACTTATTGAATAAACATAACTATTTTGATTTTCCAAATGTAAATTATAACTTCTAGATTTTGTAGTTTTAATTCCATATGGCTCTCCTTTTGCAAACGGCATGGAGTGAACTGTAGAAATATAGTGTTTATTAGATGAATAATATTTTCCCCAAAAACGTAAATGCCCATCATGTCCAGCATGATTTTTTTTTAGATTTGGATGAAAAAACTCTATGACAGCTGAATTACCTTCAATGTCTTTACAGATTTGCATACAATTAATTTCATGTATGCAGTTTAATGGTATCCAAAAACAAGTTTGATATTTTAAATCCAGGTCCTCAATAATTGAGAATCTGACTAAAAGAATATTTCTTAATGAATAATTAGAGGAAAAAAAATTGTAAATTACTACATTTGTTCTATTTTTTATATAAGGTATCCAACCAGCAACTGAGTTTATGTTTTCACTAATTTTTATATTATTATATTCTATCTTTGTGTTTTTTTTAAAAAATATTTCTTTGTTTAAATTAACACTTTTAGAGCTATTAAAATTACTTAAACTTTCTCTGGTAAATATTTTTTCACCATTACGATATTTAAAATACAATGTATTTATAACTTTATTTCTTTTGAGTAAACTTCTTATCATTTAATAAAATACTTAATATTCTTATTATTATTATAATAATTATTATACCATTTTAAAAATATTGGTATACCAATTTCAATAGGATTAATATTTTTATGCTTGATATACTTTACTAATTAACAATTATTTTTATGAGTATTATAATAGATATATTTATTATGCTTATACAACAATATGATTTTAAGTAACCATAATATTATCAATAGAAATTAATCATATTAAACTGGCTAATTATAATATAAAATAAAAATGGAATAAATATATCTAAAGATGAGTAAAATAATAGAACAATATAATCTAGAAGAAAATAAGGCATTAGAAACAACGTCTAATTTAATATTCAGAGCCTTTACTACTTCTGATTTTAATATTACTAATTACCCTCACAAAATAAACTCATATCCTCAAATATACAATTACATTGACACAATGCATGAACCGAAGGCACATAGATATTTTAATGAAAAAAACTTCCTTGTAGATAAAGAAGAAAAAATAATAATTGAACAAATTAATGAAAAAATACTTAATATTTCTAAAAATGATTTTAATAAAGTAATAGTACCTATAAGTGCAACTTTAGCCTCTATTCCCTTATTACGAGTAATTAAAAAAATTAAAGAAATATTTAATTTAAAAAAGGTAAATATTTTTGAAGTTGGCCCTGGTTCAGGTTATTTTGGTATTATGAATTATTTAAATGGAGATAAGTATATTTCAACTGAAAATTCGCAGGCTTTTTATATATGGCAAAATATATTAATGAAGAATTTTTCTAAAGAGAACGATTTTTTTGATTATGTTTATGATGAATTAGGAAATTTAAAAAACCAAAATTTAGTTCATTTACCATGGTGGTATTTTGCAAATAATCACTTCATGGAAAAACTTAATGTAGATATAATTATTTGCGAACATGCAATAGCTGAATTAGATGATAATGCATTAAGATACCTTATGAAATTATCTAATTCATTACTAAAAAATAATACACAAAGACCAAAGTTTTTTATCTTTACAAAATATGGAGGATCGTTTGCTCCAAAACACGATTATATAAAAAAAATGTTTATTGAAAATAATTTCCAAAAAATAAATCTTTCATCTGCTTTGCAAATATGGGTACACACAAATAATGAGGTTGCAAAATTAGCATCCAATTTTAATATTACTTTAAATGAAGATATGACAAGAAGCAGAATTATAAAGAAATACAACAGATATAAATATAGAAAAATTATTCAAAAAAATTTTAGTAATTATTTTGACTTGATTGATTTCGATCCAAATAAATTAATCAATTCAAAACATGAAGACTTATTTAGTGCACATGATTTACTAAACCATAAGTTAGATTTAAAATCAAAAGATTATGATTTTTTAGACTATATAGGAAAAGAAATACCAAAAAAAATTAATATCTAACTTTGTGATATTTTTTATACCAATCTATAAATCTCACAATACCCTCCTCTAGGCTTGTGAAATTTTTAAATTTAGTAAATTTTATCAAATTTTGATTATCTCCATGTGTCTTGTAAACATCCCCTTTTTGTTTTTTTAAATAAACTACTTTAGTTTTTCCTTTAAAATTTTTTTCTATATTTCTTAAAAAAAACTTTAATGATTTTGGATTATTGCTGCAAATATTAAAAATTTTATGTTTTTTTACTCTAAAGTCATATTTTTTTACTATTATTAAAATTGATTTTATAACGTCATCCACATAAGTAAAATCTCTAAGATGTTTTCCATTATTATATAAATATATATTTTTTTTATAATGAATGGCATCACAAAATTTGTACAAAGACATATCAGGTCTACCATAAGGTCCATAAACAGTAAAAAATCTTAGACCAGTTGATTTAAGCTTATAAATAGTATTGTAAGACTCTGCCATAATTTCGTTAGTTTTTTTTGAAGCTGCATAAAAAGATAAGGGATTAGATGTTTCCGAATTTTCTTTCAAAGGATAGTTTTCATTATCTCCATATACTGAACTTGAAGATGCATAAATCAAGTGTTTTATTTTGTTTAGTCTACTTGCTTCTAGTATATTAAAAAAACCTACAAAATTTGAGTCAAAATACTTTTCAGGTTTTTCAATAGAAAATCTAACACCTGCTTGAGCAGCTAAATTGATAATTATATCTATTTTATTTTTTTTAATGAAAAGATTTAAATTATTAAAGTTTATCAAATCTATTTTTTTAAAAATAAAATTTTGAGTTTTTCTTAAATTTTTTAAACGGTTTTTTTTTAAATTTACATCATAGTAATTATTTAAATTGTCTATACCAAATATTTTAAATGATGATTCACTAGATAAAGCAAGACAAAGATGGTAGCCTATAAAACCCGCGCAGCCGGTTACTAGTATTCTCATTAATTTGTTGGCATAGTAAACTCAGGCATTGTATTAATATTTTTAGGCCATCTACTAGTTATGGTTTTTAATTTTGTATAAAAGTTAATACCTTCCATTCCATGCATTGAATGTGCACCAAATAAGGATTGTTTCCATCCTCCAAAACTGTGAAATGCCATTGGCACAGGAATAGGTACATTTACTCCAACCATACCTATTTTAATATTGGAAGTAAAATCTCTAGCAAATTCACCATTAGATGTATAAATACTTGTGCCATTCCCAAATTGATGATCGTTAATTAGTTTTATTGCTTCTGAGTATGTTTTAGCTCTTACAACAGAAAGAACAGGACCAAATATTTCTTCTTTGTATATTTTCATAGTGCTTGAAACATTATCAAAAATTGTTGGACCAACAAAATAGCCATTTTCATATCCTTGAATTTTTATTTCTCTTCCATCAAGAATTAATCTTGCTCCTTCTTTAAGGCCTATATCAATATAATTTAATATTTTTTCTTTATGTTCTTTTGAAATAACTGGGCCCATTTCAGATGTTTCATCTGTCCATGGAGCAACTTTTAAAGTTTGAGATTTTGAATGTATCTTGTCAACAAGCTCATCTGCTATATCACCAACAGCGACTGCTACTGAAACTGCCATACACCTTTCACCTGCTGATCCAAAAGCTGCTCCTATTATTCCATCAACAGCTTGATCTAGATTTGCATCAGGCATTACAACTAAATGATTTTTAGCACCTCCAAGTGATTGAACTCTTTTTAAATATTTTGATGACTCTTGGTAAATATATTTTGCAACTGGTGTTGATCCGACAAAACTAACTGATTTAATATCATCAGATTTTAAAATTAAATCAACTATAGTTTTATCACCATTTAAAACATTCAATACGCCATCAGGAAGTCCGGCTTCAGAAAATAACTCTGCAAGTTTAATTGCACAAGAAGGGTTTTTTTCAGATGGTTTTAAAATAAAAGAATTTCCGCAGGCTATTGACAATGGAAACATCCACATAGGAACCATAGCAGGAAAATTAAATGGGGTAATGCCAGCACATACTCCCAGTGGTTGTCGAATTGACCAAGAATCAATATTTGTTCCTACATTTTGAGAAAATTCACCTTTTAATAAATGAGGTATTCCTGTAGCAAACTCAACTACTTCTAAACCTCTTATTATTGAACCCTTTGCGTCATCAATTGTTTTTCCATGTTCTTCTGAAACAATTTTAGCTAATGACTCAATATTTGATTCAATCAAACTTTTATATTTAGCAAGTATTCTTGATCTTTTTAAAGGAGTAACATTCTGCCATTCTCGAAATGCATTTTTTGAACTTTTAATAGCGTGATTAAAATCATGCTCATCAGAAGCAACTACTTGGGAAATAACTTCTCCTTTAGAAGGATCATATACATCTATTGTTTTATTAGAAAAATTTGTATTATTTCCACTTATATAGTTTTTGTTAATTTTCATAATTTTAACTTTTATATAAAAACTATTCTATGTAAATACATTATAACAAAGAATTCTCAAAACTATTGTAATCTGAGATAATATTATTTTTCATAGATATATCGTTTGCCCATTCAATTAATTGTAATGGAGTTAAAATTAATGATTCTAAAACCAAATGAATTTTTAGATTATTTTTTATTTTATCTTTTCCAAATAAATTTTTTAGATACCTATTATTATCTATTGGAAAAATAAAACCAGAAACTACACCAAGATCATTTAGTGATTTTTTTTTAAGTAAATTATCAAGCATTATAAATGAATCTCTCTTTGATATTTCAGTAATAGACAACAAAAATTGCATTTTATTGCGTTGTGCATAATCTCTTAGTGTGGTATTTTGTATTGAAATTGGAATGTTATATCCAAAAAACGGCCTAGGCAAAGTATATGTATATAAATTCTTCATTTAAAAAAATCAGTTTTGATTATATCAATGCCAAATTTGGTGTTTTCAGATATGTTAAAAGTTTTATAATAAGTTCCATATCTCCTATCTGGATGATTTTGGTTAGGTTGAGGAGAAAAAAGAGATTTAATTCTTAAGTTTAAAGATATTCTAGTCTTATTTGTTTTATTTAAAACATTTCCATGTAGAAGCGCCGGATTAAAAAAAAGAATTTGGCCGAAATTAATTTTAAAAAAATTTTTTTTATTAATTTTTAAATTATTAACATTTTTAAGTTTATCTTTAGAAATTTTTTTAAAAATATTTAATGATTTTTTTTTATCAAATAAAAACATTGAATTAGTGTCAAATGCATTTGTTAGTGGTATCCAAAGATTCATTTGAAATGGTGAATCAGATGACCATGAATCTGAATGAATTGGAAGAACAGACGTTTCATCATTAGGCATTTGTATTGATAAATTAATTTTAGATTGAATAAGCAAATCCTGACCTAAAAATTTAAATAAATCATCTGAGCAGATGTTGAAAATCAGATTTTCCCAATTTAACCTTGAGTTAATTTTTTTAAAAATATTTAACCTTAAATTATTTATATTTTTTTTGTTGTAAATTTTATGTAAATTATCTAAATTATTATTTTTGAGATTTGGTATAGAATTTTCGACAAAATTTTTTAATTTTAAAAGAGATTTATTATTATACTTATCTAAAATTTGGAAAGTTTTCATAGCTTTTATTTCTTAAAGTACATTTCTACTTTTTTTATAGCTTTTACAATATCTTTTATTTCCTTTTCTTTATAGTTTTCATTTAAATATAGATGGAAACATTGATTTCTTGCATGAAGAGCATTTTTAGAAACAAATTTATCTTTGAGATATTTTCTTGCCCATTTCCAAGTTGATATAAGACATCCGTAATGCTCACCTAATGGGATTCCTTCATTTTGTAGTGCTTTCGCAAACCTAATCTTACTTATTTTAATTTTTTTTTGATCTACAAATATTGGAAAATAAAATGGAGCAAAACCTTCGTGATAGTTATAGGGATAACATACTTCACATTCATTTATAATTTCACTAACTAATTTTTTTAAAAAATAATTTCTTTTTTTATTAGTATTACTTAATCTTCTAAGATTAGCTAAACCTATTGCACAAGAAAACTCGTCAGTATTCCAATTTAAGGCTGGAAATAGTGAATATTTAGGATCTCGAAGATCTAATTGATCATTCCATAATATTTTACCTCGATCTGAATAAGCTAAAATTTTTTTGAAATACTTTCGTTTGTTTGTAGTATAAACCAAGCCACTACTTGAGTTAGCAGCTAAATTTTTTCTATACATAGTTGAAAAAGCTGCAATATCTCCAAAAGTGCCAACTAATTTATTTTTTATTCTAGCTCCAATAGCTTGACTACAATCTTCTAGAACTAAAATACCTTTTGATTTTGCAAATTTAACTATTTTATCAATATCTCTTACTGGTTCACCAGCAGCATGAGTTACTTGTATTAATTTGGTTTTAGATGTTATTCTTTTTTTTACCTGTTCAAGAGTTATATTGTAACTGTTTTTGTCTGAGTCAACTAATACTGGTGTATGACCCTGTTCGGTAATACATGAAAAAGCACCCGAGCATGTTACTGGGCTTATTAAAACATCGCTATTAGGTTGTAATTCCAAAGCTTTCATTGCAATGTAAATTGCACCTGTGCCTGATGCAACGGCATTAGTAAAACCACCTCCCATGAAATTATTAAATTCATTACAAAATTTTTTCTCCCATAGTCCTGAATATTTAGGGTCTTCATTTTTTGCTTTATAATATTTTATCATTTTAAGAACTTCTGCTTGCTCTTTATTGCCAAAAGCAAACCTTACAGGCATAGGTATTTTTCTAACTTTAGTACCTCCTAAAATTGCTGGTTTATTCATCATTCATCTCCGGAAATCTATAATCTTTACCAGGCACAGCATAATCTTGCCCACCTTGTTCTAACATATCTTTCATCAAAAATGATTGCCTTATACAATCATCAATATCAATACCATACAAATAACTACCTGCTCTTCCCATTGAAAAGATTCCATTAGGTAATTGTTCAAGATAATTTTTTGCTTTCTTTTGTTCTGATTGAAATGGCAAAGGATAATGTTTACCTCCATCAAGTGTAGGTATTTCCATTCCAACTAGTGAATTTTTAGATTTATGTTTAGTAAATTTCTTATATTCAACTAATCTTGTAAATTCTTCATTATTTGCATAATAGAGAAAATAGACGTTTTCAGGGAAAACAAATTCAGTTGGAAAAACTATATTGTGAATTTTTCTGCCTAAAAATTTCAATTCACCTAATTCATTATTAAACAAAATGTCAGGAGATATAGTACTGATAATAATATCAAATGTTTGAGAATTATTATCTATAAATATTTTTTTATGCTTAATATCAAATTTTTCAATTCTTGTAGATAATAAAACTCTCGCTTCTTTTGTTGCAAAATCAAAGTAGTCATCATATCCATTTGCAGCTATTGGATATGCAGAAACAATCGTATCCCACGCTGCTCGTGGGCCATCTTTAATAGCAACTCCTTTTGGAGACCAATTAAACGTATCTATTTGTTTACAATCATCGACGAGCCACATTTTTTTATTATAATTTTTTATAAATTTTTCAAAAAGTATTTTACCTACTGATCCTATCCAATATTCTTCTAAATTTTTTGCTTTTAATGCTCCAATATATTCTTTCCTTTTATTTTCTTCCATTTGTTCATTAATTTGTTGATAATCTGGCATTTTACGAATATCCTGCATATTTATAGGATAAGCGTAAAAACTATCATCCTGCTCAACATAAGTGATAAATTCATGCTCATTACATTTTCTTAATGGAATAATTTTATTTAAGTATTTATAGACATCGTTATAAGGTGTTAGAAAATGTCTTGGTCCAAATGTATATGGATGTCCTCCGTACCAACTTGTCCTAACACCTGCGCCAAGAAATGGGGCAGATTCGACTATTGTAACATCCCAATTTTTCATTAATTCTAACTGATGCGCTGCTGCACATCCTGCAAAACCGCCGCCAATAATAAGAGCTTTTTTCATATATTTTCTTTTACAAATTGATTAATCACCTCTGAAGTTTTCGAAGGTGAATATTTATAATTTTTAATTGCATAATGATTTGAAATTGTAAAACTATTTTTATTAATTTTTTTTATATTAATTTTTGAAGTGCTTTTGGTTAATTTAATCATTAACTTTACTACTTCAATAATTTTCATATTTTCTTTACTACCAATTGTAATATAATCATTATATTTAAAAGTGGAAGACTTTAAGAAGCTATCTAAAAGATGGAATAAGTCAGAAACATGAATACAATTGTTAAAATATTCATGAGGGTTATATATATCTAAACTTTTATTTTTTTTAATTTCTTTAAATATCTTGGTTAGCCAATTTCTTTTTGATTTTTTACCAACCACACCCGGTAACCTGATTATAAAAGATTTAAAATAATTTTTATCATCTAGAAGTAAATTTTCAGATATAAGTTTAGATCTTCCGTAATGGTCAGGGTTATTTATTTTACTTCTGCGATCTAATTTTTGGTCCAGCACATCTCCGTATGCAGAAATTGATGATAAATAAAAAAATTTATTTATTTTTTTTTTATTTGCAAATTTAATCAAATTTTTTGTTGTTCTTACATTATTTTGCAAATAATCTTTATAAGTTTGTTTTTTATACTGAATAGGAGAAATGGAAGCACAGTGTAAAATTGCATCAAATTTAAAATCAATTTTTTTAAAAATATTATGACTTAAATCACAGTGAATAAAATCAGGATTTTTATATTTTTTTCTTGATGGACAAAGTAATCTATAATTTTTTTTTTTTAAATATGAATATATATTACTTCCAATAAATCCTGTTGCACCAGTTAACAATATTTTATTCATAGAAATTATTAAAAAATAATTTATTACTTTTAATCATGTCACCAATGATAACTAATTTTTTTATAGGAGTATCATATCCTTTTGGAAAACTATAAATTAATTTCTCAAAATCTAATCTTGAATAGTATTTTGCAAAAGATTTAAAACTATTTTGTTGATAATCTTTAAAATTTAATTTTTTAATCAATGGCCAAGAGTTTATAAAATTTTCATTAAGACTTTTAATCAACCTCGTATAGTAAGTTCTTGATGTGTCATTTATTTTTGGCAATAACAATTTTCTAGAAATTATATTTCCAGTATCAAAATCATTATCAATAAAGTGAAAAGAATATCCCATCGGTTCATGTCGCAAAAGAGAGAAAAAAGTTGTGCCTATTCCCTTTCCCCATGGAAGAAATGTTGCATGCAAATTAATTATTTTATTTTTAAAATTAGAAACTACTTCTTTATCAATTTTGTATGCATAGCCACTTGATAAAATTAGATCACATTCTTTAATTTTTTTATTTGACAGATCTATAAGACTTTCAAATTGATAAATTTGAATATTTTGTTTCTTTAAAAAATTAATAATTGAGCTATTTCTCTTTTTAGGTCCCAAGATTAATATTTT
>CACOVJ010000020.1 GCA_902630465.1 uncultured Alphaproteobacteria bacterium
TAAAATCCTATTATTATCAATCAAATCTATATCTGTAATTTTATGGCCTTTTTCTAAATTTAAATTGTAATTAATTAAATTTGTTTCTAAATTACTTTGTTTTTTTGTTGTTTTTATATACAAGCCATAAACTAGAGCTAAAAAACAAATAAAAATTAATATACCTAAAAATATTACAATAAATTTTAGAACTTTTTGAGACATGAACAAATTCTATAATGTGAAATTAACTATAAATAAACAATTAAGTTCAAAGAGATTAGATAAAGTGCTTGTTTCAAAATTGGAGGGGTATTCAAGAACACAAATAAAAACATTAATATTAAATGGTAATGTCAGTCTTAATCAAAAAAAAATAAAAGACCCGTCTTATATAACTAAAGAAAATGAAAATTACTCTATCTATATTGTTTTTAAACATGAAACAAAACATTCAGCCGAAAATATTAAATTAAACATTATTTTTGAAGATGAAGATTTACTCGTCATCAACAAACCTCCAAATTTAGTAATGCATCCCGCTCCTGGAAATGAAACTGGTACTCTTGTTAACGCCCTAATGCATTATACAAATAATCAACTCAGCAACTTAAATGATAACGCTAGACCAGGAATAGTACATCGTTTAGATAAAGATACTAGTGGAATTCTTGTTGTAGCAAAAAATAATAATGTTCATATTAATTTAGCAAAACAATTCAAAGAACATACCATATCAAGAAGATATAAAGCAATTGTTTGGGGATCACCTCATAGTCAATCAATAGAAGGTTATATGGAAAGAAATAGAAAGAACAGAAAAAAAATGAGTTTAAACAATAAAGGTTTTGGTAAATATTCTAAAACTGATATAAAATTAGAAAAAACTTTTGGTATTGCTAGTGTAATTGACTGCCATTTACATACTGGAAGAACTCACCAAATTAGAGTTCATTTAACTTCTAAAAATTCTCCAATAATTGGTGATAAGGTTTATGGAAAGAGTAAAATAAATCAATTTGGAAAAGATAAAAATACATTTAATAAATTTATGATTTTAAAAAATTTCAATAGACAAGCATTGCATGCTTATCATCTTAGTTTTGATCATCCCACATCAAAAAAAAGGTTGGTTTTCAATATTGAAATACCTGAAGATTTTAAAAATTTAATAGAATTGTTGTTAAAATATTAATTTATATTTAATTTATGGTATAGGCATATTATGAATTTACCAGTACTTTCAAGTGAAGGTAATTTAGCAGTATACCTTCAGCAAATAAAAAAATTCCCTATGCTTACTGCAGAAGAGGAATACATGCTTGCTAAACGTTATAAAGAACATGGAGACTCAGAGGCTGCTCACAAACTAGTTACAAGCCATCTTCGATTAGTTGCTAAAATAGCAATGGGCTACAGAGGATATGGATTACCTGTTACAGACTTAATTTCTGAGGGTAATGTTGGTATCATGCAAGCAGTTAAAAAATTTGATCCAGAAAAAGGTTTTAGATTAGCAACATATGCAATGTGGTGGATCAGAGCTCAAATTCAAGAATATGTTCTACATAGTTGGTCTTTAGTTAAAATTGGTACTACTGCAGCTCAAAAAAAACTTTTTTTTAATTTACGTAAAATTAAAAATCAACTTACCTCAATTGACTCGGGTAGTTTATCACCAGAAAATGTTAGAGAAATTGCAACTAGATTAGATGTAAAGGAAGTTGAAGTAATAGATATGGAAAATAGGCTTTTTACTTCAGATCAATCTTTAAATGTTAAACTAGGTGAAGAACATGATACTGAATGGCAGGACTTAATAGAAGATAAACAAGAAACTCATGATAGAATAATTGAAAATAAAGATGAACTTGATTATCGAAGAATTTTATTATCAAAAGCTCTTGAAGTTTTAAACGAAAGGGAAAAAGAAATTATTAAATTTAGAAAACTAAGTGAAAATCCGTTAAAGTTAGAAGACTTGAGTAAAAAATATAAAATTAGTAGAGAAAGAGTTAGACAAATTGAAGAGAAAGCTCTAGAGAAACTTCAAAAAGAAATTTCAAAAACTAGATAAAGTTCCTTTTATATCGATTGTCTCTGTTCTATCTGGCCCAGTTGAAACAATAGAAATATTAGTTTCCATTAGCTCCTCTAGTATTTTAATATATTTTTTTGCGTTTTCTGGAAGATCATCAAATTTGTTAATCCCTGCTGTTGATTGTTCCCAACCATCAACTTTTTTATAAATCGGTTTTATTTTGTCGAATAAAAATTCTTCACTTGGTAAATAATCGTAATTTTTATTGTCAATTAAATACCCAGTACATACATTAATTTCTTTTAATTCATCTAAAACGTCTAGTTTGGTAAGCACAATATCTGTAATGCCATTAATTTTAATTGATTGTTTCAAAAGTACACTATCAAACCAACCGCACCTCCTTTTTCTTTTTGTAACTGTTCCAAATTCTTGGCCTTTTTCTCCAAGATGTTCACCAATATTGTCCTTCAACTCTGTAGGAAATGGTCCTGACCCTACTCTTGTAGTATAAGCTTTAGTAATTCCTAAAATTTTATGATTTTTTCTATTACTAAAACCTGTACCTGAGAATATCTGACCTGATATTGTATTTGATGATGTTACATAAGGGTATGTTCCAAAATCAATGTCTAACATTGAACCTTGCGCACCCTCAAAAACAATTTTTTTATTTTTTTGACCTAATTCGTTTATTACTTTCCACAAAGGTACACTAAAAGAGTTCAGATAAGTAGACATTGATAAAAGGTCTTCATAATAATTATCAGTAATTTTATGGAAATGTTTTTCAATTTTATCTTTATGAAATTCATAAAGGGTATCAATTTTTTGTTTTAAAAATTTTGGATCTTTTAGATCACAAATTCTAATTGCTCTTCTACCTACTTTATCCTCATATGCTGGACCAATTCCTTTTTTGGTTGTTCCTAGTTCTTTTTTCCCTCTAGAAGATTCATTTATTTCATCAAGCAGTTTATGAATAGGCAAGATTAAACATATGTTATCTGCAATGTATAAATTATCTTGATTTACTTCTATTCCTTGTTCTTTAAGTTTATTAATTTCATTAATTAGTGCCCACGGATCCAGAACCACACCATTACCAATGGCACATTTTTTGTTATTAATTATACCAGAAGGTAGTAAATTAAGTTTATATATATTATCTTTTACTTTAATCGTATGACCAGCATTATTACCACCTTGATATCTTACTATTAGATCAGCTTTAGAAGAGATCCAATCAACAATTTTACCTTTTCCCTCGTCTCCCCACTGAGTCCCAACTATGGTATAAAACATTAGATGTGCTTAACTATATTATTCATTAAATAATACTTTATTCCAAATTTTTTTGCCTCTTTTTTTAAATTAGCATTATCTTCAAAGGATTTAAATAAACTATAACCTTTGTTTACTAATTTTTGTTTAAGTTTTTCATTTGTATTAAATGTAATTAGAATTCTTTTATTTTTATTAACTAATGAAGATGATCTTAAAATTGTATCCATATAACAAGTATATCCTATAGCTGTCTCAGAATTATTTTCATATTTTAAATTATATCGTCCTCCTCCAGCTATTTCACCTCTCACATTTTTAGCAAAAAATGTAAATTTAATACCTTTGTAATAATTTTTATTTTTTTGTAAGTCAAAAAAATCCACATTTAAAGAATCATTTTTTGAAGTTTTAATTAGATTAGCTATTTTTATTAGTCTTTTAACTTCATTATTATATCCTTTTATTTTATTTAACTTTAAAATATTATTTTTTTTATTTGTAATTACACCTGAACATTCGTGTAAAGTTTTAAAAGAATTGTATAATTCATCCTCTTTCAATAATTTTAAACAACTATTAATATCTTTTAATTTAATAAATTTTTTTAATTGATTTTTAAAATTTCTATTAGTTATTTTTTTTAACAAACTATCTAAAAAAAATGGTGCTGTAATTTCAATAACAATATTCTTTACTCCAATTTTTTTTAATGTTTTGTAAGCAAGGTTAATAATTTCTACGTCTGCCTTGTAGCTTTCCGACCCAATGATTTCGGCTCCAACTTGTTGAAATTGTCTTTCAGGTCTTAGAATGGTGCCTACTTTTCTTACGACCTCTCCATAATAACATAGTTTAAGTGGTCGTATTTTATTTGCTAATCTTGATGAAGCAATTCTAATAATTTGTGGTGTTATATCATTTCGAATACTTAATTGATCTTTTCTTTTATTTGTTTTTAATATCAAAGTATTACTATCCAAATTTTTACTATACTCAATTAGTGGAGTTTTAATCAAAATAAAACCATTGTCTGTAAAAAAGTTAACTATGATGTTTTTATATTTGTGTTCAATAGATGCATCAAAGTTTAGACTATCTTTAAAACCTGCTGGTACTAAAAATTTATTAACCAAGGTAAGGCCTTATTAGTTTTTTTATTTCCAATGTTTTCTTATTTACCTCATCAATTTCTTGTCCTTCAACTAATATTCTTACTAATGGCTCTGTACCAGATAATCTAACAAGAGATCTGATTTTTTTATTATTATATGTTTTGTCATTTTTTAATTTTTTTATAATATTTAATAATTCAGTATTCTTTGTTTTATAACTTAAATTTATTTTTTTCTGCACAAAATCACTATACAAATCAAATAGTTTACTTGCCTTTTTTTTATCTGCAATCAAAATTTCAGTAATTTTTAAAGCTGCTAAAATTCCATCACCTGTATTAGAATATTCTGATAATATAATATGTCCTGACTGTTCACCTCCAACTAGAGATTTTGATTTTTGCATTTGATTTATAACATTTATGTCTCCTACAGATGTACGTTTAATTTTAAATTTTAATTTATTTGTGAGATATTTTTCTAGGCCCATATTGGACATTACTGTTATAATAACATCGTGTTGATTTGATTTTTTTTTAGGTTTAACATGGTTCTTACATATCAATCCTATAATTTTATCACCATCTATTTCTTTTCCTTTTTCGTCAACAACGATTAATCTATCTCCATCACCATCAAATGCAAAACCAATATCAGCCTTATTTTTTATTACCGATAGGGAAAGAGATTTTGTATCTACTGCACCACAATTTTTATTAATATTTAAACCATCTGGATTATTGTTAATAGCAATTATCTCATGACCTAACTCCCAAAATAAATTTGGTGCAATATTGTACGTGGCTCCATTTGCACAATCTAAAACAATTTTTAATTTTTTTTTATAAGATACCTTCTTTAAGGTACTCTTTAAATATTCTGAGTATCTTCCAGAAGCATCCTCTAGTCTTTTTGCATTTCCTGAAACAAATGTGCTGTTTAAAACTTTTGAATATTTTTTATTATTTAAAACTATATTTTCAACCTTTTTTTCTAAGGATGAACTCAACTTTGTTCCAGTACTATCAAAAAATTTAAGCCCGTTGTATTCGTATGTATTATGAGAAGCCGTAATCATTACGCCAATATCAGCTCTTAAAGTTTTAATCATTAATGGCACTGCTGGTGTTGGAAGTGGACCTACTAATATTACATCCATACCCATAGAAATAAAACCAGCGGTTACAAGTGGCTCGTATAGATAACCAGATAATCTTGTATCTTTACAAACGACAACTCTGCTATTTTTAGATGTCTGTTTTTTTAGAAGAAATGCGACTGTCTTAGAAATTTTGAGACAAGTTTCTGCAGAAAGAGGTTCTTGATTAACCAAGCACCTTATACCATCAGTGCCAAATATTTTAGACATTATAGTCTTTTATTGAAAAAAATAAATAATGTGAAGTCTTTAAAATTAGTTTACTGTGGCGGTAGCAGAACCTCCAGTCTTTGGTACTGAAGGAGTATTTGGTTTAGGTGTGTTTAAATCGTTGTCAAATTCATCTCTTATAGGTTTTATTCCCTTGATTAAGTCCTTAATCTCATCTCCTGACAGAGTTTCGTACTCTAGTAGACCATTTGCAACAGTGTGCAGCTCTTCGATATTATCCTGAAGTATTTTTTTACAATTGCTTTCTGCTTCTTCTGCTAAAAATCTTACTTCTTCATCAATTAGTTTAGCAGTAGAATCGGATAAATTTTTAGATTGGGCAACTGAATGTCCTAGAAAAACCTCTTCACTATCGTTGTTATATCTTAATCTACCTAGCTTTTCACTCATCCCCCATTCAGTAATCATTTTTTTAGCTAAATTTGTAACCATTTGAATGTCACTGGCGGCCCCGTTTGTTATTTTATCTTTCCCAAAAATCATTTCTTCAGCAATTCTTCCGCCTGTTGCAATTAATAAATGCGCTTTCATTTGATCTTTTCTCATTGAGAGTTGGTCTTTTTCTGGAAGTCTCATAACCATACCTAAGGCTCTACCTCTTGGTATTATAGTTGCTTTATGTATTGGATCAGATGCAGGAGAATGTAAAGTTGCAACTGCATGACCAGCTTCATGATAAGCAGTTAACTTCTTTTCATCCTCTGACATTACCAAGGATCTTTTCTCAGCACCCATCATAACTTTATCTTTAGCATTTTCGAAATCTTCCAATGTAACCATTCTTTTATTTTTTCTGGCAGCTAGCAATGCTGCTTCATTTACTAAATTAGCTAAATCTGCTCCAGAGAACCCAGGTGTACCTCTGGCTATAATTTTTGAGTCAAATTTTGGCGAAACTTTGATTTTTTTAATATGAACTTTTAGTATTTTATCTCTTCCCATAACATCTGGATTTGAAACTGTAATTTGTCTATCAAATCTTCCAGGTCTTAATAGTGCTGGATCAAGAACATCAGGCCTATTTGTTGCTGCTATAATAATAACGCCAGCATTTGCTTCGAAACCATCCATTTCAACTAATAATTGATTTAGAGTTTGTTCTCTCTCATCATTACCTCCACCAAGACCTGCCCCCCTATGTCTTCCAACTGCATCTATCTCGTCTATAAATACGATACATGGTGCATTTTTTTTACCTTGATCAAACATGTCTCTAACCCTACTGGCTCCTACACCGACAAACATCTCTACAAAATCTGAACCAGATATTGAAAAGAATGGAACATTTGCTTCACCTGCAATAGCTCTAGCGAGTAAAGTTTTTCCTGTACCTGGAGGACCAACTAATAATGCTCCTCTTGGAATTTTTCCACCAAGTCTAGAAAATTTCTGAGGATCTTTTAGAAATTCAACAACTTCTTCTAGTTCCTGTTTAGCTTCATCTATTCCAGCAACATCATCAAATGTAACTTTGCCTACCGCTTCATTTAATAACTTTGCTTTTGATTTTCCAAAACCCATGGCTTTACCACCGCCAGATTGCATCTGACGCATAAAAAATATCCAGACACCAATAAGCAGAAGCATTGGAAACCATGAAAGTAATACGCTTAACAGGGGATGCATAGATCTTTCTGAGGGTTCCGCAGTAATCTTAACTCCACTTTCGTTTAATTTATCAACTAAATTTGGGTAGTTGGGTGCGTATGTATTAAAAGCTCTTCCATCATTTAAAAAGCCTGTAACGCTGTTACCGCTTATATTTACCTCAGATACATTGCCGCTCTCAGTTGCTGCCATAAAGTCTGAAAATGAAATCTTAGATGTATTTCTATTACTTGAAGTGCCTTGGAAAAGATTAAAAAGCACTATCAGCAGTAGTCCTATGATTATCCATAGAACAACATTTTTACTCATATTTTTCATTATTGTATAATAAATAGGAATTAATTAAAAAAACACAATAGTTTATTAAGAAATTAGTTAGTTTTTTTAAAGAAAATTAGATTTTCATCAACTTTTCTTATTAATATGTTCCCCAGATTAAAGAATTTAAAATATTCTAAATTAAGTTTCGTAATGAGTATTTGTATTTTTTTTGATCTTATATTTGCAGAGATACCATTTAAAAACTGATATATATTTTTAATTAATTTTTCTAATAATAAAATATCTAACATAATTATTTTATTATAATTAACTGTTATTTTTTTTTTATTAATATCTATTATATTTTCAATTAGATTTATGGAGGTTATCATCTTATATTTTTTTGAATAATTTTTTATTTTTAAAAATTCTTTATTTATAGCATTAAGATTTTGAACATTAGTTTTGTTTAAAAAATCCCTAATGGATGGTCTGGTATATTTTTTATTTAAATTTGTAGGATCTTTAACAAATGGTATTTCATTAACTTTATTAAATACTAATATTTCTTCTTTAGTAAATTCTAATAATGGGCGTAAAATATTTATTTTATTAATTAAAGAGATTTCTTTTATAGATAACAATCCATCAAAATCACTTCCAGAAACTTTTCTATATAAAAAAGTCTCTAAGTTATCATCTTTGTGATGAGCAACAAATAAATGAAGAATGTTATTATTCCTACAATAGTTAGTAAGTAAACTATATCTGTTAATTCTTGCCTCATTCATATTTTTTTTTATGACTTTATTTCTTTTTACAGATAAAATTTTTGATTTTATGTTTTTATTTTTTAAAACAATACTAATAGATTTAGCTTCTTTCAAAGAATCGCTTCTAACATTATGATTAATAATTAAAACAGTTAGCTTTCCTTTGATATAATTGTTCCAATTAATCAGAAGGAACAATAGACACATACTATCTGGTCCTCCTGATACTGCAACGGCAAAAGAGGGATTTTTTTCAAAAATAAATTTTTTGTTAATAATTTTTGAAAATTTATTATGAGTTAATTTCATTCATTAATATCTAAGCATCCAAAATCTTGTATATTTTTATTTGCACTTTTTAAAAATTTATTTTTTGGATAATCTAAAATTAGTTTTTCTAATGTTTTGCAAGATTCAGTAACTTTTTGAACTTTGTACAAGGATTGTGATAATTTGAACAACATATCAGGTGCCTTGATACTATCAGGAAATTTTTGGTAACCTTCAGCAAATACTAAAGCTGCATCTCTATATTTTTTTTCTAATATATAAAGTTCGCCTAACCAGTAATGCGCAGATCCTGAGAGTTGGTTTTCTGGATAGTCTTTAATAAATTGAATTAGAGATTCTCTTGCATCATCCCAATTTTTTTTTCTTATATTATCAAAAGCAAATTGAAATTGATCTTCTGGGTTTTGTATAATTTTTTTGGTCTTAGTATTTAATTCTGTGCTAGAATAATTTTCTTCATTATCTGATTGTGTCTCTTTTGTAATTTTTAAAGATCCAAGTGTATTTTCATCTTTTTGCTCTAATTGATTATCAATGCTTTCATTTCCAACTTCTACTTCAGTTTTAGTTTTATTATCATTTTTTTGAAACTCTAAAATATTATTTTCTAATGTTAAAATCACATTTTCAAGTTCTGTAATTTTAACGACTATGTCCTCAAATTGAAAAAACATTTCTTCAATATTACCAGTAAGATTTTTTACATCGCGCTCTAAATCGTATAATCGCATATCTAACGCAGAAAAGTTTGACAATTGATTGTTAGTTTCATTATTTCGTAAATTAGTATCATTTGAAAAAACTGTTTGAGATAAATCTGAAACTTCTCTCTGAAGTCTTTCTAATTGTTGTTGAATAGTTAGTAGATTGTCATTGGCTTTCAGATTAAAGGAAGTAATTAAAGCCAATAATAATAATAAGTATTTAAACATCTGATTGTTTTATTTTTTAAATTAGATGAAAATAAGGCGCTACTATGAAAGCAGCACCTTAGTATTAAGGAAGATATGTTAGTTAACTATTGTTACAGACCTTCTATTTTGTGCCCAAGCTCCATCATTTGAACCAACAACTGCTGGTCTTTCTTTACCATAGCTTATTGTTGAAACACGATCAGGATTAATTCCAAGGCCAATTAAATAATTTTTTACTGCCTGCGCTCTTTTTTCACCAAGAGCTAAGTTATACTCTCTAGTACCACGTTCATCACAGTGACCTTCAATAGTAACATTTACACTAGTATTCTGTTTTAACCATGCTACTTGATCTTGAAGTAACTCAAGGGCATCTGAGTCTAAATCTGAACTATCATATCCAAAAAACACTCTATCACCAACATTTACAATCAAATCTTCTTGGGATCCTCTTACAATACCACTTCCAGCTGTTTCAGAAATCGTACCTTCCTCTGAGGCTACGCTTGAGTCTGAGCTTGTTGTACCTGATCCACTCGCATCAGCCTCATCCTTAGGTTTTGTTGCACATGCAGCAACAAAGAAAATTAGTATTGCTGAAATTAAAAACTTATAAAACATAAAAAACTCGCTTCCTTAATACCTTGCTAGCTATAATTAATTATGTGATTTCTTAACAATTTTTTTTAATATTTCCTATATTTTTTTAAAAAAAATAATTATTTAGTGCATTAGTGGAGACCACGCAGGGTCAGAACCGCCAAGTGGTGTGATTACCTTTCTCTCATTATAACCAGTTAAATCAATTGAATAAAGGCTGGATTCACCACCAGATCCGTCTTCAGCTGTCCTTTCCTCCTTAAAATACATTAAAAATCGTCCATTAGGAGCCCATGTCGGTCCTTCGACATGAAATGATTTAGCAATCATTCGTTCATTTGATCCATTAATTTCCATAACTCCGATATAAAATTGTCCTCCCTCTTGTTTTGTAAAAGCAATCATATCACCTCTAGGTGACCATACTGGAGTATAATAACTACCAGCTTGTCTACTTATTCTTTTTAGATTTTTTCCTGTTATATCAATTACATACAAATGTCTTCTTCCACTTCTATCAGAATTAAAGACTATTTTTCTACCATCAGGTGAAAAACTTGCTGATACATCAATAGCTGAATTATTTGTAATTCTCGTTGATATTCTTGTTTTTAAATCAAGTATATAAATTTCTGAATTTCCAATATCTGGATCTGTATATGACATCACAATTTTGTTACCATCTGGCGAAAACCTGGGGGCGAATGTCATTCCTGGGAACTCTCCTACAATCTCTTGCTTTCCGGTTTCAATGTCAAAAATATAGACTCTTGGACTATTTCTATCAACGTATGACATATATGTAATTTTTTGCGAATTTGGTGAAAATCGAGGTGTTAAAACTAGATATGATCCATCTGTTAAAAATCGATGATTAGCCTGATCTTGGTCCATAATTGCTAATCTTTTTTGTTTGTTATCTTTTGGTCCTGTTTCAGCAACATAAACAATTCTGGTATCAAAATAACCTCCTTCGCCAGTTATATTTTTGAAAACAGAATCAGATATAATGTGAGCAACTCTTCTCCAATTTTTTTCATTAGTTTCATATTTTCGAGCAACTAATTGTTTTTGCTGAAAAACATCATAGAGCCTAAATTCAACTGTTATTTTCCCATTCTTTACTGTAATTTTTCCTGCGACAAGATGTTGAGCCTTGATTATTTTCCAATCTTCAAAACGAGGTTGTTGAGATAATGATTTATTAGTTTGTATAAATGCTTTTTGATCTAATGGTATAAAAAGACCAGATCTTTCAAGATTGTCAGATATTAATTTTGAAATATTTTTTCCTACTCTTTCTACATTTGAATTATTTGAAAAGAAATTGGTTATAGCAATTGGGGTTGGCTTAATACTGCCCTGGGTTAACGTAACTTCCAGTGAGTATAAAGGAAAAGATGTTATTAAAAAAAATATAAATATAGTGATCTTAAGCATTAATAACCTCTCATAATACTGTAATCAAAAGAAATTGTAAGATTTTTCCATAAATCATATTTATCTTCAGGTAGTTTAAGAGGGGTACATTCAGGGTTCAAAAGAGTTCGCATAGCGCTATCAGTTATTGGTCCATAAAAAGGATTACTTTTAGATATATTTGTGTCAAGAATACGTACAGAGTTTTCCAAAACTTTCATATTTTTTTGTATTTTTGCTGAAATAGTTACTTTATCTCCTACATTAATTACTGCACCAGCTGGAGCATTCCAACATGATGATAGTTGCTGAAGTAACAAGTCAATCTCTGAAATAGATAAAGTCATATTTTCATTATTTTCATTTTCACCATTTTGAGATTTATCTTGTTCTTGGTCTACACTTTCTTCATCAATAATATTATTAGATTTTTCGTTTCTTAAATCTTTTAACATTGATGCAATACTAAAGTCTTCTTTAGGCTTAGGTCTAGGTTGAGTAACAACATCTTTTTTTTCCACTTTCTCGACTTTTTTCGTTTTTGGCTTAACTTGAATATCTTGATTATTTAATTCTGTATCATTTTGTTGGAGCACCTGTTCTGGTTTTAGCTTAGGTTTAATTTTTTTAGTCGCTAACGTTTCTATATTTTTTTTTTCTTTTTGTATTTCTTTTTGCTTTATTTCAATATTTTTTTTTTCTTCAACCTTTAATTTATTTTTTTCCTTTATTTCTATAGTTGCCTGATTATTTTCTGTAAAAGTATTAAAATTTTCTTTTACTTGTAGTTGTTTTTGAATTTCAGTATTTTCTGAAGAATTAAATTTTTTTTGTTTAATTACTGTTTTACTGTTTTCATCATTTTTTTTATTAGATTTCTCAACATTCGTAGTTTCAGTAACATTTAATATTTCAATAGGTATAATATTTGGTAACGAAACTTCTTTGGGAGCAAAAAAATTTGGTAAACCTACAGCAAACAGTAAAATTACTAAATGTAAAAGTATAGAAAAAAAAATTCCTGAATTTTGTGGATTTAGTTGATCTAAATATTCAAATAATTTTATAGAATTATAATTAACCCTTTCCATTTTATTGTGAATTTTGAGTAATAAGTGCTACTTTTATATAGCCCGCAGAATTTATCAAAGACATGATCTCCATTACTCTACCATAAGCTACAATCCTATCTCCTCTTATATAAATTCTTGCATTTAAATTTTGTTGAGTGATTGCATTAATTCTTGTTATTAAGTTATCAATATCAACTTTGGATTCGCTAATATAAACTTCGCCTTTTAAATTGACTGTAATTTCAATTGGGTCTTTTTGATCTGTTAATGCACTTGATTTTACTTTTGGGAGGTCTACCGGTATGCCTACAGTAAGTAGAGGTGCAGTGACCATAAATACAATTAATAAAACTAGCATGACGTCAACAAACGGTGTCACATTAATTTCACTCATTTGAGTATATTTTTTTCTTTTAAGTTTTCCTGAATTGCTAAAATTTATCAATTTATTTTTTCTCTAATTGTCTAAAAAAAATTGTAGTAAACTCATCCATAAAAGTTTCTAAAGAGTTAAAGTATTTAGAAATATCATTGGAAATTTTATTGTAGGCAACAACTGCGGGTATTGCTACAAACAGACCTAATGCAGTAGCAAATAATGCTTCTGCTATTCCAGGGGCTACAACTGCCAAGTTTGTATTTTGTGCAATTGCTATAGATTTAAAACTATTCATAATGCCCCAAACAGTACCAAATAGGCCAATAAATGGAGCTGTAGAACCAGCAGTGGCTAAAAAAGTAAGATTTTTTTCGATATTTTCACTTTCTTTATTAAAGATTATCGACATTGAGCGCTCCATTCTATCTTTTAATGAGTGTAAATCTAGGGACTCTTTGGCTTGGGAATTACTTTTTTTCCATTCTAGTATAGCCGCACAAAAAATTTTGGATTTTGGATCTGTTTTATTAAAATTTAATGTTTCATATAAATCCTCAAAAGAATTACCTGACCAAAAAATTTCATCAAATTCTTTTTCAAGATTTTTTAACTGTCTCATCCTTATAATTTTAGCAACAATTACATTCCATGAGTAAATTGATGCTAAAATTAAAATAACTATAACTGATTTGACAACAAAATCCGCTTGCATGAAAAGACTTAGCATCGAAAAATCTGAGGCTTCAGCTGAAATATTTACTTTATTGATTTCTTCCATAAATTATTTTTTAATTTTATCTAAATCACTGCTATGAACCATAACCCAAAATCCTGGTCTGTTTTTTTCACATAAGGCTATAACAGGTGTCTTCCCCTCTTCCTTTGCTAACTTTGCAGTATCATCCCATAGAGAAATTGCTGTATGTTTTGCTCTTAGTTTACATTCTATAAATAAATCTTCATGAATAACGTCAGCTCTTGTTACTTTTCCGTTACCACCGCTCAATGGGGTTCTTTTACCATTGAAGTAGGTTGCAACATCTCTCTCTCTTTTTTTCCAAGCTTTATCCGGCATTATACTCCTTTATTTAAGATGTTAAGGTTGACATAACGTTTTCGTCAACTTCAAAATTAGAATAAACTCCTTGTACATCATCATTGTCCTCTAATACTTCAAGTAATTTAAACAATTTGTCTGCTGTTTCATTGACAATACTAATATTACTCTTACTTTTCCATACCAAACTTGCAAAATTAGTCTGGCCATAAGTTTGAATAATTTTGTCATTTAATTCATGAAGTTTGTTTTGTTCACAGTAAATTAAGTATTCATTTTCAGTGGTTTCATAATCGTCAGTTTCATTATCTAAAAGAAATTCAAATAAATCATCCTCTTTTACTAGACTTTTAGTAAGAGAAATATTTCCTAACCTTTCAAATCCAAAACTCACGCTTCCAGTTTCTCCGAGATTTCCACCGTGTTTACCAAAAGTTGATCTTATTTCTGCAGCAGTTCTATTTTTATTATTTGTTAGAGCCTCAACTATAATTGCTACTCCATCAGGTCCATAACCTTCATATCTTACTTCTTCATAATTACTGTCTGGATCATTACCTTGTCCTTTTTTAATTGCTCTTTCAATATTTTCTTTAGGCATATTTAGACCTTTTGCTGATGCAATAGCTGATCTTAGTCTAATGTTACTTTCAGGATCTTCACCACCTACTTTTACAGCAACAGAGATTTCTTTTCCCAAACGAGAGAATTCTTTTGCTCTCTTTTTATCTTGTGCACCTTTTCGGTGCATAATATTTTTAAATTTTGAATGACCAGCCATTGATAATACTTATAAATATATTATTCGTTGTTAGTAAAGTTTTATAATTAATCTAAAAATGTGTCTAATATGTGCAATTTATGTTTCTTTTATTGAAACTATATTTTTTGCTAAACCTGTGTAATCATCAGTTTCGACCAAAGCACCACAAATAGAAACATTGCCTTTAGCAGGTATAAATCCACCATCTGCTCTATATCCCTTTGTAAAGCTATGAATTGGATTTTGAATTTCCATACCAATAACTGAGTTGTAATCACCTGTCATACCAACGTCTGTTTGATATGCGGTACCATTTGGTAAAACTGAATGATCTGATGTAGGAATGTGGGTATGTGTTCCTAAAACAGCCGACACAGAACCATCTACAAAGTGACCGAATGCTTTTTTTTCTGATGTTGCCTCACCATGTAAATCTATCAAAATTGCATTGCAGGTAGATCCTAATCTTTCATAACTTAAAAATTTTTTTATAGAACTAAAAGGGTCATCAAGAGACATACCCATAAACAATCTTAACATTACTTGTACAACAATTATTTTTTTTCCATTCATTAATTCTAATGTATATGAACCCTTTCCAGGAACACCATCTGGATAATTTATAGCTCTTACAATTCTTGGACACTCTTCAATAAAGTTTAGCATTTCCCTTTTATCCCAAGCATGGTTTCCTAAAGTAATTATGTCTACACCTGCAGAAAGAAGATCTTGAGCATCTTTTTTTGAAAGACCATATCCGCCGGTTGCATTTTCTGCATTTGCTACTATGACATCAGGATTATATTTATTTTTTATTATACTTATACAATCTCTAACTTTTTCTCTAGCAGCCTTTCCAACTATATCGCCAATAAAAATAATTTTCATAAGAAAGAATAAAGATTTTTTTCAGTAATAACATAATCAAGCTTTATATCAAATTGATCTTTTGGAACTTGAGATACTTTTTGGTCGTCAAAAGCATAACCAACAGAAACGTATTTTTTTTTATTTTGTTTTAGATAACTAAAAGTTCTATCATAATATCCTCCACCATAACCTAGCCTAAAACCATTATAATCATAAGCAAGACATGGAACAAAAAGCAGTTCTGGAACTAATATATTATTTGTATTTATTGGCTCTCTAATGTTCATAAAACCATCAGTCATATCATCTTCATTAGTAAATTCTCTAAATAATAAGTGTTCATTTTTATTAGAAATAACTGGCAAACATAATATTTTATTTTTTTTTAAAATATAATTATTTAATTCTTTTGTATCAATTTCAGTATTTAT
>CACOVJ010000021.1 GCA_902630465.1 uncultured Alphaproteobacteria bacterium
TTACTAAGATAATCAACTGCGTATTTTAAAAGCTTTTTTTTATCCACTAAATTAATATACAAATAAAATAAATATATTAAAAGAAAAGACCTAATATGTATGTATATAATTATCTTTCATTCTACACTTTAATTAAAAAAGAGGTTTATCGATTTTTAAAAGTGGGGATACAGACAATTTTAGGTCCAGCTATCAGCTCATTATTATTTCTAGCAGTATTCAGTTTAGCATTAGGTAGGTCAGTTGATTCGATAAATGGCATTGATTTACCATATTTTATAGCACCAGGTTTGATAATGATGACTATGTTACAAAATTCTTTTGCAAACTCTGCTTCTAGTATTGGTCAATCAAAATTTCAGGGAAATATAGTTGACGTATTAATGGCTCCACTGAATAATTTAGAATTAGCACTAGGGTATATTATAGGTTCTGTATTCAGGGGTATAATATGTGGAGTGGTAACTACATTGGGTGTGCTGATATTTGTGCCACTGGAAATTTATTCTTTATCTGCATTATTATTTTACTCTTTGATGGGATGTATTATGATGGGATGTTTAGGTACAATAGTAGGAATTTGGGCAGACAAGTGGGATCAACAGCAAGGCATTACAAATTTTATTGTCCTACCACTTACTTTTTTGTCCGGAACTTTCTACTCTATTTCGAGACTCCCAGATTTTTGGCAAACTATTTCTTCATTGAATCCTTTTTTTTACAATATTGATGGATTTAGATATGCTTTCACCGGAGTATCAGATAGTTCATTGTTTCAAGGAGTCATATTTTTATTAATTATTAATGTGATATTAATAATATTTTGCTATTTGATGTTTCGATATGGATATAAAATAAAATTCTAGAAATGAATATTAAACGTAAGTCATTTGTTATGCCAACCTACGGTGTTAAATCACTGGAATTTGTTAAGGGTAGGGGGTGTTATTTATACAATAGTAAAAATGAAAAATATTTAGATTTTTCTAGCGGCATAGCCGTTAACTCTCTTGGTCACTGTCACCCCAGACTCGTAAAGGAATTAAATAAGCAGGCTAAAATGTTATGGCATGTTTCAAACTTGTATATTATAAAAAAACAAGAAGAATTTGCAAAACTTCTTTGTGAAAAATCTTTTGCAGATAAGGTTTTTTTTACTAATTCTGGGACAGAGTCTATAGAATGTGGAATTAAAATAATAAGAAGTTTTCACTCACATCATAAAACTGGTAAATCTGAAATAATATCTTTTGATGGAGCATTCCATGGTAGAACTTTTGGTGCATTATCCGCGCAGAAAAATAAAAAATATTCGAATGGTTTTGGACCTTTACTCAAAGGTTTTAAAAAAATAGAATTTAATAATATTGAAAAATTAAGTGCAGCTATAAATAAAAAAACAGCAGGAATAATAATTGAGCCTATTCAGGGTGAAGGTGGAATCAGACCAGCTGATTTAAAATTTTTAAAATTTTTGAGAAAAATTTGTAATAAGAAAAATATTTTGCTCTTTTTTGATGAAGTTCAGTGTGGGTTTGGTAGGTCAGGCAAGTTATTTTCATATGAATGGGCCGATATCAAACCTGATATAATGGCAGTAGCAAAAGGGATTGGTTCAGGTTTTCCCCTAGGAGCTTGTCTATCCTCAAATAAAGCATGTGTTTCTATGACTAAAGGAAGTCATGGTTCTACTTATGGTGGAAATCCACTTGCAATGAGTGTGGGACTTGAAGTTTTAAAAATTATCTCTGATAATAAATTTCTAAATAAAGTTGATAAACTATCAAGATATTTCTGGAAAAAATTGAAAGAGTTAGAAGAAAAATTTGACAATATTGATGAAGTAAGAGGCGCAGGTTTACTGCTTGGTATTAAGACCCATTCAAGCAATATTGAATTTTCAGAAAAATTAAAAAAACAAAAACTTCTTAATGTTCCTGCAGCTGACAATACAATCCGTTTAGCTCCACCATTGATAGTATCATATAAAGATATTGATAAATCAATTTCAATAATTAAAAGTGTTTTAAAGGAAATATAATGGTAAAAAATTTTATTGATATAGATGATTTTAACAAAACAGAACTTGATTATATAATCAAACTTGCAAAAAAAATTAAAAAGAAACCAAAAATATTTTCTAATTTATGTAAAGATAAAACATTGGGAATGATATTTGAAAAACAATCTTTGAGAACAAGATTAAGTTTTAATATAGGAATGCAAAAGTTAGGAGGAAGAGTTTTGGAGCTAAATAGTAAAGATATTGGTTTCGATAATAAGAGAGAAAATCCAAAAGATATTTTAAATGTTTTAGCCCAATTTGTAGATTGTTTGATGATAAGAAATGACAATCACCAGCAAGTTGTTGAGTTAGGTAATCAAAATATAATTCCAATAATTAATGGTCTTACTGAACATAGTCATCCTTGTCAGATACTTGGTGATTTTTTAACAATTCAAGAACATTTTAAAGAATATAAAGACTTAAAAATTACATGGATTGGTGATTTTAATAATGTCTTAATATCTTTACTGCATTTGCAAAATATTTATAAATTTAAGTTAGATATCGCAGTTCCAAAAAAAATCTTACAAACAAAAAATCCAGAAATTACAAAATTCAAAAATCAAAAGTTAAATTTTTTATCAGAGTTAAAAGATGCTGCAAAACAATCTAATTGTATAATGACAGATGTTTGGTTATCAATGGGGGAAAAAAATAAAAATAAAATTAAATATTTTAAAGGGTATACAATTAATAACAAAATTATGAGTTTAGCAGAAAAAAATGCAATTTTTATGCATTGCTTGCCAGCAAAAAGAGGACAAGAGGTAGCCTCAGAAGTAATAGATAGCAAAAATTCTGTTGTTTTACAGCAAGCAAGAAATAGAATGTTTATTCAACAAGCAATCTTATTATATGTTCTTGAAAATTAGTACCTTCTTATCATTATTTATATTAGTTTCATGCCAGCCAATAGAATTAATATCTCCTATAGAAATTAGTAATACAAATTTAGATAGAATATCTATCAATGCAAAATCTTTAAATATAAACTTGAAGTATAATTCAATATTTTCAGATGAAAATATTGAGAGTCAACTAAATAGGACGCCCTTAAAAATACTCGAAAGTTGGATAAAAGATAATATTGAATTTTTTGGTAATCAAAATAAATTTACAATTAACATTCTTGATGCATCAATTTTTAAAAAAGAAATTAATAATAAGGATGCAAAAAAATATGAAGAAAAAACTATTAATCTATATGAAGTATTTTTTTTAGTTGAATATGAACTGTATGATGATGATGGATATTTATTAGCTAATACAATGGTTGAGTCATCCAGATCAACCACTTCTAAAAAATATATATCTATAAATGAAACTGAAATTATAATTAATGATTTATTAAATCGTGCGTTAATTGATTTCGTAAATGAAAGTATTAAAATGACTAATACATATATGGGAGATTATTTAAAAAATTAATTTTTCCAAAAATTTACTGATAATAAAACTAAAACTGTAAATATTTCCAATCTTCCAATTATCATAGTCAAAGCTAGTATCCATTTTGCTTCATCTTCCAGTGAAAAATAGTTACCTGAAGGACCTATGACATCACCTAAACCAGGACCAACATTTGAAATAGCAGATGCTGCAGCTGAAAATGCAGTAACGAAGTCTAAATTAAAAAAGCTTAAACTTACTGCAGAAATAATAAATATTAATATATACATAAAAAAGAAACCCATAACTGAGTTGTAAGTATTTTCGTTTACAGTCTTACCATTAAATCTCATTACAAAAACAGCATGAGGTTGAGTTAATTTTTTTATTTGACTGATAGCACCACGGAAAAGGATCTGTAACCTGAATATTTTAATTCCACCAGTAGTTGAACCAGCACATCCTCCTATAAACATTATTATCATCATTATTACTGTTCCATAACTTCCCCAATTTGAAAAATCATTATTTGAATAACCAGTTCCAGTTAATATTGAAATAATATTAAATGATGCAATTCTAAAAGATGAGGTAAATGAAGAAGATAAATTAATTTTTAGCCACAATGTTGTGAGCATAATTATTATAAATACCACTATGAAAAATAACTTTATTTGGTCATCTTTAAGGAAATTTTTATTTTGTTTATGTATGAATTGTAAATATAATACGAATGGTAAACTACCTATAATCATAAATATAATACTTACTATTTCAATCCTAAAAGAATCAAAATGTCCAAATGATTCATTGTAACTAGAAAAACCTCCTGTAGAAATAGTTGTCATTGCGTGGATTACAGAGTCAAACCCAGACATACCATTTACAAAATACAAAATACCACAAATAATAGTTAATGAAACGTAAAGTAAAAATAATTCAAGAACAAATCTATTAACTTTTGGTATTGTTTTTTCATATGGATCATCATGTTCCATATGTAAGAGTTGCATCCCACCTATTTGAAGAGTTGGTAAGATTGCCATTGCTAGTACAATTATACCTATTCCACCAAACCATTGTAGTAGTGATCTCCAAATTAAAATACTTTCTGATAACTTTTCTAAATTGAAAATTACAGTTGATCCAGTTGTAGTAATACCACTAACAGACTCAAAAAAAGCGTCTGTATATGACAACGAACTAGACGAGTATACAAATGGTATTGCACCAAAGAGAGAGATTACAATCCATGATGTTATAGTTAATAGAAAAGCTTGTCTTATTCCAAGTTTGACACTTTTTTTTCTGAAAGATATATATAATATTATTCCTATAAAAAAAGTTATCAAACTTGAGTAAAGAAATTGAATCCAATCATCATTGTTATAAGATATTCCGTAAAGCATGGGAATAAGCATTGCTGCAGCCTCAATGCATAAAAGTAATCCAACAATATTAATTATTGACCTAAAGTCTCTCATATTAATTTAATAATTAATTTAACTTATTTTGTTCAAAGGGACTATCTAAAGAGAATTGAGGAATATAAACATCAAATTTATCACCATTACCATTTTGCATTTCGTAAGTTCCTTCCATAAATCCTGAAGATGTACAAAGGGGAGTGCCACTTGTATATTCAAATTTCTCTCCCGGTTTTAGAACAGGTTGTTCCCCAACTACACCTTTTCCTTTAACTTCCTGTAATGTTCCATTTGCATCAATTATTTTCCAATGCCTGTTAACTAATTGTACAATTTCATTTCCTTGATTATCTATGGTAACCTTATAAGCCCAAACAAAATGTTGATCATCTGGTTCAGATTGGTCTTCTAAATAGTAAGGCTTTACAGTTATATTAATTTTTTTTGTTGTCTTTGAGTACATTGAGAAAGCTCAATATACCAAAATAAATATAAACAAAAGTTAATTTGTTTTTTTTATTTCTACTCTTCGATTTGCAGGTTGTTTAGTTTCATCTGGAGTGTCAACAGCTAGTAATTCTTCTCCTTTGCCTAATATCTTAATATTATTTTGATTGATTCCATATTTAATTAAGATTTCCTTAACAACTTCTGCTCTCTTAATTGATAATGATAAATTATAATTTTTTGTTCCTTTAGTATCGGTATGGCCAATAACGAGATAATCAGTAATTTCATTTCCATAATTATCTAAAAATAATTCTATTTTGTTTTTGCTTACTTCGGATAAATAAAATTTATCAAAATCAAAATATATAATTTGTATTAATTCCTTTTTATTTTCGTTGATAACTAATGATACTTCATTTTTTGTTTCATTTTCTAATTTATGATCTTCATTATTTAAATTTATCTTATCTAATTCTGGTACTGATATTTTTTCATAAATATTATGCATAGCTTTTAAGAAATCGTCCTTACATTTGCTTATGTCCCAAGTTTGCCAATTTTCCTCTTGTTGCTCTGACCAACAATCTAACGAAGAAATAGCTCTCGCTAAATTATAAGGATCAATCTTTTTTCCATCTTTATAAATTGTCATAAGGTTATCATGTGCAATTCTTATTTCATCAATATTTTCTTCTGGCAGTTTCCAATATGAAATATCTTCAGGATATATTTCATCAGTTTCTAGACTACTGAGAGCTTTTTCAGAATATAATTTTGCAGAATTCCAGTCATGCATTTCTTCTGCTTCAAAAGTTGCTCTTTTCTTATATTCGTTCATTAAGTGCTCTTGAAAGCTTATCGGCTTTTCATTATCAATCATTGAGAGTTGTTTATAGCTAGCCGAACATCCTCCTAAAAATATTATAATGAAAATAATTGTTAAAATATATTTAATATGCATAAATTTTTTAATAACAAATTTTGCTGTCAAAACTATGACTAAATTTTGACCTAATTAAGGTCCACTATTTTTTTTATATCAACCTCATTTTATTATTGCAGAGTATTTAAAGATTAAATACAGAATTAGCATATTTATTTAAGGAGTATATAATGATTAAGCATTCTACGTCAGTGGATCAATCGGACAGAAGGGTTCCCTACAATTTGAGACAAAGCGGTCCTACACCAGTCCAAATGCTAATTTCAACTAGAGTTAGAAAATCACCTTATTGGCATTTGTCAATGGAGGCGGGATGTTGGAGAGCAACAGTTTATAATAGGATTTACCATCCAAGAGGTTATGTAAAACCTGAGGATGGTGGAGCAATGGTTGAATATGAAGCTATTAAAAATCATGTTACAATGTGGAACGTTGCAGTTGAAAGACAAATTCAGGTTAAAGGTCCAGATGCTGAGGCATTTGTTGATTATGTAATAACTAGAGATGCAACTAAAATTTCACCAATGAGAGCAAGATATGTAATATTGTGTAATCAGTATGGAGGGGTTTTAAATGATCCAATTCTTCTAAGAATTTCTAAAGATGAATTTTGGTTTTCTCTTTCAGATTCAGATATTGGTCTATATCTTCAAGGTGTAAATCACGATAATCGATTTAATGTTACAATTGATGAGATTGATGTAAGTCCTGTTCAAATACAAGGTCCTAAAGCACATGCATTAATGACTGATCTTGTTGGCGACCAGGTTGATATCAACAATATGCCTTTTTACGGTCTTGCTGCAGTTAAAGTTGGTGGAAGAGATTGTATAATTTCTCAATCAGGTTTTTCTGGAGAGGCTGGATTTGAAATTTATTTATATGACTCAACAAAATATGCTGATGATATGTGGAATGCTGTTCTAGATGCAGGTAAAAAACATAATTTAATGGTTATTGCTCCTGCACACCATAGAAGAATTCAGGCTGGTATTTTATCTTGGGGTCAGGATATGGATAACCAACATAATCCATTTCAATGCAATTTAGGATATCAAGTCTCACTATCTGGTAAAGGCGAGTGGAATAAAACTACCGACTATGTAGGTAAAGAAGTTCTTGAAAAGATGAGAGATGATTTACGAGATGGTCAAAAACCATATAAATTACAGCTTGTTGGATTAACTCTAGGAGGAAAACCTATTGAGGAATACGCTCCTGATTTCTGGTTAGTATCTGAAGATGGAGGTGAGCCATGTGGATTTATTACTTCTCCTTGGTATCATCCTGAGCAAGGTAGAAACATTGCTATGGGTTATGTTCCATACGAAGGAACACTGAGTAAAAATGGATTTCCTATAGGAACATTAGGTAAAAAATATAAGGTGCACTTACCTGATCAATACTCTAATACTCCAGGTACTCCAGTAGACGCTGAAATAGTCTCAATACCCTTCACTGAGTCTTATAATGCTAATACTAGGGAAGTATCGGACACAAATAAATAATTAAATTAAAAATTAAAAGCTTCTTTTTATTAAGAAGCTTTTTTATTTCAACAAGGACTTAATTCTATCTATTGATATATATCCAACAACAAGTTCTTCGTTTATAAAAAATGTAGGCGTCCCCCTTGCTCCTGAACCACTTGCCATAAAGGAAGAAATAGTTACGGTATTTATAACTTCCTCTTTAGACATATCTATATTTAGCTTGGCACTATTGATTTCTAAATCTTCTACAATTTGCTTAAGTTTAGCATTATTCAAGTTTCCTTCAACTTCAAATAAGGCATTATGAAATTCAATACCCTTATTTTGTTTATTAGCAGCGACAACCATGTTTGCTAATAATTTAGATGATTCACTTAGAACGGGATGCTGAAGAAAAATCAAACGTACATCATCACGCTCATTAGCTATTTGTAATAATTCAGGGTGTACTTTTTTACAATAGCCACAAAAATAATCCATAAACTCAATAATGGTGTTTTCTGCACTATCATCACCAATTTGGACAATGCCATCCTGTGGAATTACATTTAGAATTTTTAGATGAAAAGGTTTTGAATTATCAAAAAATAATTCTTGGATTGTCATTTCTGCTTTTAAAGGAAGACAACTTAACGCAGTTATAATAACCGCTAAAAACATTCTTTTGTAGTATCTCATGATTGACCCACTGTATTTAATATGATTAATGAAGTACAGTATTAAATAGTAATAATGAAATCAAAGTCAAAAGTAGTCGTTATCGGAGGTGGAGCCGTAGGAGTAAGCACTCTTTATCATCTAGCTAAAAAAGGTTGGTCAGATGTCGTGCTTGTTGAAAGAAAAGAATTAACGTCTGGTTCTACTTGGCATGCAGCTGGGCTATTACCATTATTCAATATGAGTTATTCCGTTGGTCAGCTACATAAGTATGCAGTTAAACTTTATAAGACTTTAGAAGAAGAAACAGGACAAAAAGTTGGATTTAGTGTTGTGTCAAACATTAGACTTGCAACTACTAAAGACAGAATGGATGAATATTATCAGTATTCTGGAGTAGCTAAGACTATAGGTGTAGATGTAAAGTTTTTAACACCGGAACAAGTTAAAGAAATATGGCCACTGTGTAATACAGATGGATTAATTGGAGCAATTCAACATCCAGAAGATGGATACATACAGCCAGCTGACTTAACACAAGCTTTAGCTAAAGGCGCAAGAGATAAAGGTGCAGAAATTTATAGAAATACAACTGTAACAGGAATTTCCAAAACTAAAGATGATATGTGGATTGTTGAAACAGATAAGGGCGCAATTGAATGTGAGCATGTTGTTTCATGCAGTGGAAATTTTGCAAGACAAACTGGTAAAATGGTTGGTCTTGAAGTACCTGTAATTCCAGTTGAACACCAATACATTGTAACTGATGATCATCCAGAAATATTAAAAAGAAAAGAACAAGGATTGCCCGAGATGGGAGTGTTAAGAGACTCAGATAGTTCTTGGTATATGAGAGAAGAACGTGGAGGTTTAATCTTAGGACCTTATGAAAAAGGAGCACCGGTTTGTTATCTAAATGGTCCTGATAAAGAATCAGAATTCGAACTTTTTCAGGAAAATTTAGAAAGAATAGAGCCACATATAGAATCTGCTATGCATAGAGTTCCAATATTTGGAGAAGTTGGAGTTAAGAAAGTATACAACGGTGCAATCTGTTATACTCCTGATGGAAGCCCAATTGTTGGACCTGCATGGGGTTTGAAAAACTTCTGGTTAAATGAAGGTCATAGTTTTGGTATTACTGCGGCAGGAGGAGCTGGCTGGCAAATCGCTGAGTGGATTGTTGATGGTGAGCCTACTATTGATATGCTTGGTGTTGATCCAAGGAGATTTGGAGATTATGCAACAGAATCTTATTTGATTGATAAGAATGAGGAAGCTTATGCAAATGTATTCACTATTCATTATCCAGACGAAGAGAGAGAAGAGGGCAGACCTTTAAGACAAGCTCCATGTTATGATAGATTAAAAGAACTAGGAGCTGTTTTTGGACAAAAATTTGGATGGGAGCGTGCAAACTGGTTTGCTCCATCCAAAGAACTCCAAAAAGATGACTGGTCTTTTAGAAGATCTAAGTGGTTTGAACATGTAGGTAACGAATGTAAGAATGTTTCAGAAAATGCAGGCCTATTAGATATGTCAGCTTTTGCAAAATGTAGAATATCTGGACCAGGTGCTGAAGACTTTTTGGATAATCTTGTTGCTAATAAAATACCAAAGAAAAATGGAAGAGTTAATTTATGTCACGCATTAAATACTGCTGGAGGAGTTCACTCAGAATTTACAATTGCTAAAGAAAAAGAAAACTCATTTTATTTAGTTTCGGCTGGTGCATTTCAAAGATTAGATCATGATTGGATACTTAAATGGATGCCAAAAGATGGTTCAGTAACCTATGAAAATTTAACAAATAGTATGGGCGTACTTGTTCTTGCAGGTCCTAAATCAAGAGATATTTTATCTAAAATAACTAGAACTGATTTATCAAGTGAAAATTTTCCTTGGCTTTCATCAAAAAAAATTAATGTAGGTCTAGCGCCTTCAATTGCTATGCGTATGAATTTTGTAGGTGAGCTTGGCTGGGAAATACATCATCCCATAGAATATCAAAACCATATTTTTGATAAACTAATGGAGGCAGGTAAAGATTTTCAGCTAAAGCCATTTGGAATAAGAGCTATGGAAAGTCTGCGAGTCGAAAAAACATATAAGCTAGTTGGAACTGAAATGTCGATTGAATATGCAGCCTTCGAATCTGGTTTAGATAGATTTGTACATCTCAATAAAGGTAATTTTATAGGAAGAGATGCTCTTGTCGAATGGCAACAAAGAGGCTTTAAAAACAAAATGGTAACATTAGAAGTTCATGATGTAGAAGACGCAGATGCATTGGGTAATAATCCTATTTATAAAGATGATAAGGTCATTGGTCGTGCGACAGGAGGTAACTACGGTTTTAGAGTGAAAAAATCATTAGCAATTGGTATGGTCGAACCTAAATATGCTGAGATCGGTCAAAATTTAGAAATGGATATATTAGATAAAAAACATAGTGTAACTGTTATTGAAGATAGCCCATATGATCCAAATAACGAAAAATTAAGAATTTAAAATGAAGCTTTTAGTAACAGTAAAAAGGGTAATAGATTATAATGTCCAAATCAGAGTTAAATCAGATGGAAGTGGTGTAGAAAAAGATAATGTAAAAATGTCGATGAACCCACCAGATGAAAATGCAGTTGAAGAAGCGCTTCGTATAAAGGAGTCAGGTAAGGCTGATGAAGTAATCGTTCTTTCAATAGGTAGCGATAAAGCTCAAGAGACAATCCGTACTGCTCTTGCCATGGGTGCTGATAGAGGAATTCATATTAAAACAGACAATGAACTGGAGCCTTTAGCTATTTCTAAAATAATTTCAAAAATTGCAGAAGAAGAACAACCTTCTATAATATTAATGGGTAAACAGGCAATTGATGATGATTCTAATCAAACAGGTCAAATGACATCAGCTTTACTAAGTTGGCCACAAGCTACATTTGCTTCAAAAATTGAAATAGAAGATAAAACTGCAATAGTCACAAGAGAAATTGATGAAGGACTTGAAAGAATAAAAGTAAATATTCCATTTGTTGCTTCATGTGATCTACGTTTAAATGAACCAAGATATGCTTCACTTCCAAATATTATGAAAGCAAAGAAAAAACCTATTGATATAAAAGATGCAAATTCTTTAGGTATAGATATAAGCTCAAGAATAGAGCAATTAAAAGTCGAAGAACCACCTGTTCGTCAAAAAGGAATTATGGTAAATGATGTTTCAGAACTTGTACAAAAATTAAAACATGAGGCAAAAGTAATATGAGTATTTTAGTTTTAGCAGAGCATAATAATATTGATATTAAATCTTCAACCTTAAATACAATATCTGCAGCATCACAAATTGAACAGGAAATTGATGTGCTTGTTACCGGTTTTCAATGTGAAGAATTGGCAAAAAAAATTGCAAAGTGTGAAAAAGTTTCAAAAGTAATTTTTGTTGATAATGAAAAATTAAAAAACCCTATTGCAGAAAATATTGAACCAATTGTTTTATCTATAGCGGAGAAATATTCTCATATAATGGCCCCAGCTACAACTTTTGGAAAGAATATATTTCCAAGAATAGCAGTAAAACTAGATCTAGCCCAAATAAGTGATGTAATAAAAATTATAAGTAATGATACATTTATGAGACCAATTTATGCAGGTAATGCAATTGCCACTGTTAAATCAAAGGACAAAACAAAGATAATTACAATAAGACCTACTTCATTTGATCCTGTTGAAACAAGTGGTGGAAGTGATGTTGTAGAAAGATTAGAATTTGAAACACAAAACGATTCTGTAGAATTTATTGATAGAGAAGAATCACAATCCGAAAGGCCTGAATTAAGTACTGCGAGAGTAGTTATCTCTGGGGGAAGAGGTTTACAAAGTGCAGAAAACTTCAAACTTTTGAATGAAATTGCTGATAAATTGAATGCTGCAGTTGGAGCGTCAAGAGCTGCTGTTGATGCTGGATATGTGTCTAATGATTACCAGGTAGGCCAAACTGGCAAGGTTGTAGTACCTGATTTATACATAGCAGTAGGTATTTCAGGGGCGATACAGCATTTAGCTGGAATGAAAGAAAGTAAAGTAATTGTAGCTATAAATAAAGACGAAGAAGCTCCTATTTTTAATGTAGCAGATTATGGTCTTAATGCTGATTTATTTGAGGTATTGCCACAGTTGTCTTCTGAACTAGATAAATTAAATACTATTCAAAAATAAATTAATTTATTAAAATAACTAAAATGGAAGTAAATCGTGAGTCAATGGATTATGACGTTGTGGTCGTGGGAGCAGGACCTTCAGGTTTAGCAACGGCTATAAAAATTAAACAATTAAATCCTGATATTAATGTCTGTATTTTGGAAAAAGGTTCTGAGGTAGGAGCGCATATTTTAAGCGGAAATGTTTTTGAAACTAGAGCTTTGGATGAGCTTATTCCAGATTGGAGAGAAAAAGGTTCACCAATTAAAACAAAAGTTTCAAAAGAAAAATTTTTGTTCTTATCTAAAAATAAATCTCTGAGTTGGCCAACATGGCTTTTACCAAGTGTTCAGAAAAATCATAATAATTATATTATTAGTTTGGCAAATTTATGCCGATGGCTAGCAACAGAGGCTGAAAACTTAGGGGTAGAAATTTTCCCAGGATTTGCCGCTTCAAAGATTCTGTACTCCGAAGACAATAAAGTCTTAGGAGTTCAAACTGGAGATATGGGAATAGATAAAAATGGAAATACTAAAGACAGTTTTGAACCAGGTATTAATATCAAAGCTAAAGTTACTGTTTTTGCCGAAGGTTGTAGAGGACATCTGGGAAAAGAACTTATTAAAAAATACAATTTATCTGAAGGTAAATCACCACAACAATATGGAATTGGTTTTAAAGAAATTTGGGAAATTGATGAATCACAACATGAAGAGGGCCTTGTAATGCATACTGCCGGTTGGCCTTTAGATAATTCAACCTATGGAGGCAGTTTCTGCTACCATGCTGAAAAAAAACAAATTTTTTTAGGTTATGTAATAGGCCTTGATTATAAGAATCCATATCTATCTCCTTATGATGAATTTCAAAAATTTAAAACACATCCAGCAATAAGAAAAATATTAACTAATGGCAAAAGAATTGCTTATGGCGCAAGAGCTCTTATAGAAGGTGGCTTACAAAGCTTACCAAAAATGTATTTACCAGGTGCTTTATTGGTTGGATGTGATGCAGGTACATTGAATATGCCAAAAATTAAGGGATCCCATACTGCAATGAAGAGTGGTCTTATCGCTGGAGAGACAATTGTTGATTACCTTATAAATTCGAAACCTCTTTCAGAATATGAGAAAAAATTTAACAACTCTTGGTTATATAAAGAGCTTTATGCAGCAAGAAATGTAAAGCCAAGTTTTAATTGGGGTCTAATACCTGCTATTATATTCACTGGCATTGATCAAATTATTTTTAGAGGTAAACTACCTTTCACATTAAAACATAAACATGCTGACCATGAATCTTTGCAGCTAGCAAAAAATTCAGAAAAAATTGAATATCCTAAATATGATGGTGTATTTACTTTTGATAAAACCAGTTCTGTTTATTTAACTGGCACAAATCATGAAGATGATCAACCTGTTCATTTGCAACTGAAAGATAAAGACCTTCCTATTAAATATACTTTAAACGAATATGATGAGCCTTCACAAAGATATTGTCCTGCAGGAGTTTATGAGGTTGATAAAACAAATCCCGTACTCCCAAAGTTTGTTATAAATGCACAAAATTGTATTCATTGTAAAACATGTGATATTAAAGAACCATCTCAGAACATAACTTGGGTTGTGCCAGAAGGAAGTGGTGGTCCTAATTACGCTAATATGTAATAATATTTATAATTACATATAGACTTTAATTAACAATAATTTTATCTAAAATTATTAATATTACAAAACTAATAATAATGAGAAAAAATAATTTAGCTTTTACATTTGCAAGTGCTGAAGTTAATAAATTTGGTCAATTGTTTATTATGGTTACTGAGTTACTTACTGGAAAATTAAAATTAAAGAAACTGTATGACCAATACTTATCTGAAAATAGACCACCAAAATATTTTTGGGATGATGCAGTTTCAAAATTAAATTTTACACTAAAAACAAATTTTCAAGAAGGAAGTTATATACCAAAAAAAGGAAAATTGATTGTAATAGCCAATCATGCATTTGGAGTTGCAGATGGAGTCTCCATTTGCTCAATTATTTCAAAGGTAAGACAAGATTATAAAATGGTTACTCATAAAGTATTAAGGCAAGCTGATGCTGTAAAAGATAAAATACTTCCAATTGATTTTAATGCAACTAAAGAAGCCTTATTGACGAATATTTCTACTAGAAAAGAAGCTGAAAAGGTCCTTGTTAATGATGGTGTTTTAGTTCTTTTTCCTTCAGGAAGAATATCAACAAAAAAAAATTTAAAAAAAAATACAAAAGCCGACGATGGTGAGTGGAAACTATGGGTATCTAAACTTATTTTAAAAACTAAAAGTCCTGTTTTGCCAATATTTTTTGATGGTCAAAACAGTCAATGGTATCATATAGCTAATAAATTAGGGCTTACTTTTAGATATTCACTTTGTATGTATGAACTAAAAAGAAAAATAGGAGATAATATTTATATGTATTTTGGACCCCTAATCCCATATAATCAATTAGCAAAAATCGGAGATATTAAAGAAATTACCACTTACTTAAGATCAGTTACATATTCATTAGATCCACAAATAAATAATAATTAAATATTTATTATTTATGAAAATTCTATTTAATAGTCTCTAATATGGTTGGTTTTGTAGGTGCTCAAGCAAGAAGAAGGAAAAGAAATAGAATATTTATCTTCTTTTTTATTCTGTTTTTTTTGGTATTTATTTTTTACTTACCAACATTAGATTTTAAAACAGAAGAGAAAAAATTGCCTAACGATATTTTGCCTAATTCAATTGATGATAAATCAAGTTTGCTATCAGAAATTGAGGAATTAAAATTAGAAGTATTTCAAAAAGATCAAAGAA
>CACOVJ010000022.1 GCA_902630465.1 uncultured Alphaproteobacteria bacterium
CTTTCTTTTCAAATTTAAAATCTTTTCCATAATTTAAATTTATATTTTGTATTTTGGTGAATTCAGTATTGAACAAATAAAAGCCAAAGCTAATAACCAAAATAAAAAATATATATTTAATTCTTAAAATCACTTAACAATATTTAGAATTATAGTAGGATAAAGGCTTTAATTTGTCATCGTGCCTTACATTTAATACCTTACAAATAAAAATTATATGATCGCCCTTCTTTATTTTGTCTATTACTTTACATTCCAGATTTGCAACACAGTCACTGATAGATGATGTATTGTTTTTTCCAGATAAAAAATCAATTTTAATTGGTTTTGGATCTTTCTTAGCAAAATGATTAGATATTTTTATTTGTTTTTTCGATAGTATATTTATTGTTAAGTATTTACTTTCTAAATAAATTTTTATTGATGAGGAATAATTACCCAATGAAAACAGAACTAAGGGAGGGTTCAAAGATAGTGAATTGAAAGAATTTACAGTTTTTCCATAAATATCTTGATTTTTTCTTACACATATTACTGTAACACCAGTTGTGAACTTACTTAATGTTTTTTTAAAATTTTTTGTATTTATTTTTTTCATAAAATCTTTTGCATATAAACAGAATCAATCCATTTATTCTTTTTAAATCCAACTTTTCTTAAAGTTCCAATATGTTTAAAACCATTTTTTTCGTGAATTTTAATTGAACCAATATTATCAGAACCTCCTATAACCGCTATAAGATTTTTAATTTTTTTATTTTTTTTACATTGGTTTATTAATTCTTTTAATAATCTTGTTCCATATTTTTGTTTTACAAATTCTGGATTTACATAAATAGAGTGCTCATAAGTATATCTATAACCACTTTTTTCTCGAAATTTATTAACATACGCTAAACCTAAAATATCTTTATTCTTAATTCCTATTATAAAAGGCAATTTATTTTTTTTTATATTTTTATAAAGATTATTGAATGCTTGACTAGTAAGTCTTTTCTCTTCAAAATTAGAAAAGGAATTAGAAATATAATGATTATAGATATTTAATGCTGAATTTAAATGTTGTCTATTTAAATGGTTATATAAAAAAATCATAATAAATGTTTATCTATAGAATTATTTAAATATTAGAATATTTTTTTAAAAGTATTAATTACTAATATAGTGACAGCTTCTCTGCATGTCTATAGATGTTAGTATAACTAGTTATTTTCACATAAGTGATTTTTATGTCACAAAGAGTAAATTGGTATCATAAATTTATTTCCAATTTTCTTCAAAAAAAATTCCCTATAATTGATTGATTTACCTTTTGAAATTGATAGAAAGATAATATTAGGGTGCGTAGCTCAGCGGTAGAGCACTGCCTCGACACGGCAGGGGTCACAGGTTCAATCCCTGTCGCACCCACCATAAAAAATAAGTAAAGCTCTTGAAATTTAACAATATGATATATCTATAAAGTATGATTAAATGTATGTTAGTTGCAACCTTATTTGCATCCCTAATATTTTTAATAATTGATGTAATTTGGTTGAGTTTTGCAACAAAATCATTTTATAGACCATTAATTGGAAATCTTTTAACTGATACACCTGTAATGTGGGCCGCCGCATTATTTTATATACTTTACGTGTTTGGTATGGCCCTTGTGGTAATACAACCCTGTGTAGATTCAACAAGCTTATTTAAAACAGTTTATACTGGTTTTATTTTTGGCTTAGTTGCTTACGGTACTTACAATTTAACTAATATGGCAGTAATTAAGGGTTGGTCACCAACAGTAACTTTTGTGGATATGTTTTGGGGTGGATCATTGACAGCATTATCAGCCACAACAGGTTTATATATAGCAAAGAAAATTGTTCATTATTAATTAATTCTTTTCATTCCATATTCTAGCATAGTTATAAGAATTGGGTTTCTATTTAGTATAACTCTATGGTTCTTTATAAATAAATTTATTTTGTTATTGCACATATCAATAACTTTTTTTTCTCCAATTAATCCTAACAAAGTACTTTTACCCTGTTTTATGTCCTTACCTGGAGTCTTTCCTATTTTTTTAAAGGTTCCAATTTCATCAATTAAATCATCAACTACCTGAAATATTAGACCAAATAACCTTCCAAACTCTTTAGCAAATAAAATATCTGATTTTTTTGAATTTGCTAAAATAAATGGAGCACTAAATGAAAATTCAAAAAGCTTACCAGTTTTATTTATATACATATTTAAAATTTTACTTTTATTAATTTTTTTATTTTCAAATTCTAAATCCAACGATTGTCCCAAGGCTAATCCTTTGTGGCCTATGCATAATGATAGATAATTTATTAGTTCAAGTTTAGATTTATAATTATCATTTTTAAGATTGCCTGAAAGTAAAGCAAAAGCTAAGTCGTGCAAAGCATCACCTGCAAGAATAGCAGTAGCTTCATTAAATTTCTTGTGTGTACTTAATTTACCTCTACGATAATCATCATTATCCATTGAGGGTAAGTCATCATGTATTAGTGAATATGAGTGAATTGCTTCTATGCTTGCAGCTATAATAAATGAGTCATTTCTATTAATATTGCTTAATTTTGAAGCTTCATTCACTAAAAAAGGTCTTATTCTTTTTCCACCGTTGTTGCATCCATAAAACATAGCTTTTGATAGAATCGATCTGTCTAGATTATTATTTAATAATTCTTTAAATTTTTTATCAAAATGATTTTTATTATTATTTATTAAGGTATTTAAATTCATAATTGATATTAATATTTGAGTTAATTTTTAAATTATTTAATAGAATAAAGCGAATATTTATATGAGAATTGAAGAAGAAATTAAATTAGATTATTCAGACGTACTTTTTCGTCCTAAAAGAAGTACTTTAAAAAGCAGGAAAGATGTAGATCTTAATAGAAAGTACAGTTTCAAATATTCAAATTTAACCTGGAAAGGAACTCCAATTATCGCATCTAATATGGATGGAGTTGGCGAAATTGATATTGCTAAAAAGTTGGTTTCTCATAAAGTAATGACCGCTTTAACTAAACAGCATAATATTGATCAAATAAGTAAAATAAACAAAGCAGTATTTCATAAAACTGTTGCTTTAAGCTGTGGTACTAGTGATGATAGCTACAATAGATTAATCAAAATTATTCAAAAATTTCCTAAATTTGAATTTATATGTATTGATGTTGCTAATGGTTATTCCGAAAATTTTAGCCATTTTGTTTCAAGTGTTAGAAAAAAATATCCAAAAAAAACAATAATTGCAGGAAATGTAGTCACTGCAGATATGACTCAAGAATTAATCTTAAGTGGTGCAGACATAGTTAAGGTAGGAATTGGTCCAGGCAGTGTTTGTACAACAAGAATACAAACTGGTGTAGGGTATCCCCAATTAAGTGCTGTAATGGAGTGTGCAGATGCTGCACACGGTTTAGGAGCACATATAATTGCTGATGGCGGCTGTACATGTCCTGGGGATGTTGCAAAGGGTTTTGGAGCTGGAGCAGATTTTGTAATGCTAGGCGGTATGTTAGCAGGGCACAAGGAAGGTGGAGGAGAAGTTATAGAAAAAGGTGGTCATAAATATATTGAGTTTTATGGTTCTAGCTCTGAAGAAGCTAATGAAAAGCATTATGGTGGTTTAGCAAATTATAGATCTTCTGAAGGAAAAAAAGTTTCTATCCCTCTTAAGTCTTCACTTGACAAAACAATTAGAGACATTTTGGGAGGAATAAGAAGTAGCTGTACATATGTTGGCGCTCCCTCCTTAAAACAATTAAGTAAATGCACCACTTTTGTAAGAGTTAATAATCAATATAATGACACATTTGGTAAAATATAGTTAGTATCCTATTGCCATTCCATCCTTTCTAGGATCTGAACCTCCAACTAGGACGCCTTCTTCTCTATCTATCTTTATACATTGACCTCCACCAATTGCATTTTCAACAATAGATATGCTATGGCCAATTTTTTCTAATTTATTAACAATTTCTTTGTCCAAAGATTTCTCAATTTTAAGTAATCCGTTTAATGCAAAAATTCTTGGTAAGTCTATTGCTTCCTGTATATTTAATTTATAATCTATTATATTCTGCAAAACATGAGATTGTCCTATTGGCTGATATTGACCACCCATTACACCATAAGATAAAATTGTTTCATTATTATTATTAGTTACAAGCCCTGGAATTATTGTATGCAACGGCCTTTTATTTCCTTGAATAACATTTGGATGATTTATTTCTAATCTAAAATTAACACCTCTATTTTGAAAAATGACTCCAGAATTAGAAGTAGTGATTCCACTTCCAAATCCATGGCAAATTGAATTAATAAATGATACAGAGTTTAAATCCTTATCAACTACTGTTAAATATACAGTTTCAGGATTAGATGTAACGTAAGAATCTTTTGAATTATAAACTTTATTAATATCAATTTTAGATATTAATTTTTCTATAAAAGTATCACTTAATATTTCTTCAATATTGATGCTGTTAAAACTTGGATCACCCAAAGTAGTTTCTTTAAATTCGTAACATACTTTAGTTATTTCAGCCTGAAGATGATACCTCTCTAAACTTGATGGAGCATATTTATCGATATTCATTTTATCATTCATTGCCATCATCATTAGAACAATTATACCAGGTCCATTTAGAGGGCATTGATGAATTTTAAAATTATCTTTATATAAATTAGATATAGTAGGTGAAAAAATAGTTTTTTGATTATAAAAATCCTCTTCTGTATGTAATCCGCCAAGTTCATTTAGAGTCTTCACCATATCTTTTGTAATATCACTATTATAAAATCCTTTAATTTTATCTTTGCTTATTTTCTTAAGAGTATTTGCTAACGGAATATTTTTAAATACTTCACCAAATTTATAACTTCTATTATTTCTTAAGAATAATTCTTTACTATTTTTATTTTCTCTAAGCTTACCCTCTTTTTCTTTCCAAGCCAAAGCTTCAACTTCATAAACTGGAAATCCATTTTGAGCATAATTTATAGCACCTTCAAATACTTTTTTTAGATCAACCTTCCCATATTTTTCATGCATTGAACACCACGCGTGAACTGAACCAGGTATAGTTACTGAGTGAGGACTAGTTAGTTCAATTTCATTAATTTTATTTTCTATAAAGAAATCTATATTAGCTTTACTCGGTGCGATTCCTGACCCATTTACGGCTATTGGATCTTTGCCATTAAGCGCAACAATAGCAAAACAATCTCCTCCAATACCAGTTGCACTTGGGCATACAACAGATTGAACAGCTGATGCTGCGATAGCTGCATCAACAGCATTTCCACCATTTTGTAAAATATTTATAGCCTCTAATGAACTTAGAGGGTTGGATGTTGCAACCATACCATTTTGCGCTAAAACGTTAGATCTGCCTGGATAGGATAAGTCTCTCATAATTAAGGTACATTAATATATGTTTGACAAAACAAATCATAGAATTTAAAGGCAGTTTTTTATGAAAGTAAAATGTTCACTGAAATCTGCTAAAACTAGAGATAAGGACTGTAAGCTAGTAAGAAGAAAAGGTAGGATTTATGTTATTAATAAAAAAAATCCTAGAATGAAAGCAAGACAGGGCTAGTCAAGATCAGCTATATATTTTTCCGCTTCTAATGCTGCCATACACCCCATTCCCGCAGCAGTAACTGCCTGTCTATAAACCTTGTCTTTGACATCACCTGCTGCAAAAACCCCCTTAACACTTGTTTCAGTACTATCATTTTTAGTAATAATATAATTTTCATTATCCATATCTACTTTACCTTTAAATAAAGAAGTTGCAGGGTCATGACCAATTGCAATAAAAGCGCCATTAATATCAATTGTAAATTTTTTATTCTCTTTTGTATCTTCCAATGTTACTTGCTTTAGTGTCATTGGATTATTATCTCCTAAAAACTGGACAACTCTACTATTCCACCTAACTTCAATTTTTTCATTCTTAAATAATCTATCTTGTAGAATTTTTTCAGCCCTCAATTTGTCTCTTCTATGCACAAGTATTACTTTTGATGCAAATTTAGTTAAAAATAAAGCCTCTTCTACAGCACTATTTCCACCACCAACAACAATTACAGTTTGATCCTTGAAAAAAAAACCATCACAAGTTGCGCAAGCAGAAATTCCAAATCCTTTAAATTTTTTTTCACTTTCAATGTTTAACCATCTAGCTTGGGCACCAGTAGCTATTATAATTGATTTTGATATAAATTCTTTTCCTGATTCTGTTTTTGAAATGAATGGTTTCTGATTAAAGTTTACAGATGTAACTATATCATTATGGAAGACTGTTCCGACATTCAAAGCTTGCCTTTTCATTTCTTCCATAAGCCAAGGACCTTGTATTACATCACCAAAACCAGGATAATTTTCAACATCAGTAGTAATAGTTAGTTGACCTCCAGGTTCTAATCCTGAAACTAAATGAGGGCTTAAATTTGCTCGAGCTGCATAAATTGCAGCTGTATATCCAGCAGGTCCGGATCCAATTATTAAAATATTATTTTCTATTTTTTTCATATTATATTTTAATAAGATAATTATTCAGTCTTAATTTTCAACTGGCCAATCTGTTATAAAAGAAACATAATTAATTTGTATACATCTTCTTTCCTTTTTTATTTCTTTAAGTTCTAGACCGTGCCAAGTATCTTCACCAGAGGAGAATAAATATCCTGAATTGTGAACATATTCTATAGTTTTAACTAATTTGAAATTTTTATCATATAAATCAGTACCTAGATTTGAGGATTCGTTATAAGGATTAGCCCAAATCATCATGGTCATTAGTTTTTCAGAAATATCCTTATGGGGTTTTAGCCAGAAACCTTCTTTATCACCAATAATTTCTAATCTAACGTATGATTTAGATAAATCTTTATTTATAAGTTTTGAAATTTGATTGGTCATTTCCTTACTTTGTAATGAATTAATTAATTTTGTAAGGTTAGGAAAATTGTTCATATTTTCTTTGGTAATAAATAATCGTAATTTACCATCAATACCTTCGCCAGTGTGATCTGCTGCTCTTGTTCCATCATAAGCCCTTTCTCCACTCGGAATTTTTGAAAAGGAAATTTCATCTAATGCTTCATTACTAAGGCATTCACTAAACTGCCAATGATTAAATGGAAAGTTTAAGTGAGTAATATTATTTAGTTTCATTAAATCCTTCTATAATTCTTTCTTTTATAATTCCAGCTATTCTTTTACTTTCATTAAGCTTATCATAAGTCCATTTTTGAAGAATTGAAGTATTGGCAAAATCTCTAGTAATATTCAATTTATTAAATTCATTATGAAATCTCATGAATCTAAGACTTTTTCTTTTGTATGGAAGTTTGTAAATATATATAGGCATTCCTGAAATAGATGCTTCTGAAATCATAGATGTTGAATCAGCTGTTATAATAAAAAATTTTGAATTGTATATTGCAAATTCATATGGATTTTCTCCTTCACCAAGCCATATTTTACTTATTGAGCTTAAATTGTTTTTTATTAGTTTTTTAATCTTAAAGTTTGTGCGTCTAGAGGTGATTATCAATAATTGTAATTCAGGATTATTTTTTTTTAATTCTTTAATTTTATCACAAAATGTTTGTGCTTCTCTCAATGAGAATAAGAAGTGGTTGTTTTCGCCCCCAATAATACAAGAAACTAGGTTCTTAGTATTAATGTCAAATTTTTTTTTTGATACTCCATTTTCTTTAAAGTAGTGCAAGGCTCCAATTGAATTAATAATATTCTCACCTTTATAATTATCGTGATTTGGAGTAACTACATAAGAAAAATTTTTTGAAGAAATTTTTGGATTTTGAATATGTATATTAATTATATTTGAAAATATTTTTTTCAAATAAATAGATAGATAAACACTCTTTCTTCCACAACTAATTACAATTTCAGGTGGATGTTCAATTTTAAGATTATTTTTGAATATCCATTTATATATCGGTAATATTCCTGGTTGCAATTTACTCCAAGGAAAAATAATTTCTGTTTGTAACTCGTTTACGTCATTACTTAATTCGAAAGCCAAGCCTTTAGTTTGGCTTACCATTCCTTGAGAGCCGTCAGTTAATGACCATATTTTTGGATTATTAATATTCAAATGTATTTTATAGATAATATTGTATAAGTTTTTACACCTTTAGGACTATTTATTTCGACATTGTCGTCTTTTTTCTTACCAATTAGACCTCTTGCAAGAGGGCTATTAATTGAAAGTTTTTTATTTTCAATATCTGACTCATATTCTCCAACAATTTGATATTTTTGTTTCTTACCTGAATCATCATCTTCAATTTCTACAGTAGCACCAAATTTTATATCATCTCCACTTATATTTTTAATATCAATAATTTCTGCTCGACTTATTGAACTTTCAAGATCGGATATTCTTCCTTCTATTAAGCTCTGCTGCTCTTTGGCATACTGGTACTCTGCATTTTCAGATAAATCTCCATGTCCTCTTGCCTCCGCGATAGCTGCAATAATATTTGGTCTATCTTCTGAAGTTAATTTCTTTAATTCATCTTGTAGTTTTGAATATCCCTTTGATGTCATTGGTATTTTATTCATAAATACATGATGTTTTATTTATTTTTTTAAGTCAACAAAATTTAATTAATAGTTTGCAAACTCTTAATTTTAAAATCATTTTCTTCAATAAATTCAATAGCATCAACGGCTACCTTAGCTCCTGCAATTGTTGTATAATAAGGAATATTGTACATTAATGAAGTTCTTCTTATGCTGTAGCTATCTCTTATTGATGATTGTGATTTAGTGGTATTAATGACTAAATCAATTTCACTATTTGTCAAAGAATCTACTATATGAGGACTACCCTCTTTAACTTTATTGATCTGTTTTGTATTTATACCTTTACTATTTAAAAGTTTAGCCGTCCCTTTCGAAGCTACTAAGTTAAAATTTAATTTTTTTAATTTTTCTGCAATTGAGATTATATTTTCTTTATTGTTATCATCTATAGATATAAAAACATTACCTTTAGAAGGTAGAATATTCCCACATGCAATTTGGCTTTTAATGTAAGAAGATAAGAAATTATCGTCAATTCCCATAACTTCTCCAGTAGACTTCATTTCTGGACCTAATATTAAATCAACTCCATCAAATTTATTAAAAGGAAATACTGACTCTTTAACATTATAATTAGATAATTCCTTAATTTTATATCCATTTAGAATTTGTTTTAATGTATCCCCAACCATTATTTTTGCAGCAATCTTTGCTAAAGGAATGCCTCTTGCTTTGGCAACAAAAGGAACTGTTCTACTTGCTCTTGGGTTAACTTCTAAAACATAAATTTTTTTATTTTTTATTGCGAGTTGAGTATTCATAAGTCCTACAACTCCTATTTTATTTGCTATTTTACTTACCCATTCAATTATTTTGTTTTGAGTTTCTATATTGATAGAATATGGTGGCAGTGAACAAGCGCTATCTCCAGAATGAATCCCAGCTTCTTCAATGTGCTCCATAATTCCTGCAATAAATACTTCTCCATTTTTGTCTCTGATTAAATCAACATCTATTTCTTTTGCTTTTTCTAAATACTGATCAATCAGTATTGTGTTGTTAGATGAAACTTCCATAGCTTCTTTAGAAAATGATGTTAAGTTATCAGCATCATAGGCAATCTGCATTGCTCTTCCTCCTAAAACGTAAGATGGTCTTATTAATACTGGATAACCAATTTCTTCAGCTTTTTTAATTGTTTGTTCGACAGAATTAGCAAAGCCATTTTTAGGTTGTTTAATTTCCAATTCATTTAGGATTTCACTGAATCTATCTCTATCTTCTGCTAAATCAATTGCATCGGTTGAAGTTCCAATAATTTTTATTCCGGCTGCCTCAATTTCTTTTGCAATTTTTAAGGGAGTTTGACCTCCAAACTGAACTAGTACACCTAAAACATTACCGTTAGTCGACTCTTTTTTAAAAATTTCTATTACACTTTCAGAGGATAAGGGCTCAAAATAAAGTCTATCAGCAGTATCATAGTCAGTTGAAACAGTTTCAGGGTTACAATTTATCATAATTGTTTCTATTCCCTTTTCCTTTAATGCATAAACAGCATGAACGCAGCAATAGTCGAATTCAATTCCTTGACCAATTCTATTTGGGCCTCCCCCTAAAATAATTACCTTATCCCTATTTGAAGGATTTGCCTCACAAAATTTTTTATTTTCAAATTCCCAGTCATAAGTCGAATATAAGTAAGGTGTTTTCGATTGAAACTCTCCTGCACAAGTATCAACTAATCGAAATACTGGATTAATAAAATTCTCATTTCTAAAAGCCCTGACTTGATTTTCTGAAATTTTAAGTAATGATGAAATTTTCTTGTCTGAAAAACCATTTTTTTTTGCAAGTAAAATTAAATCTTTATTAATTATGCAACTAGATAATTTTTTTTCTAAATTAACAATATCATTAATTTGTTCAATAAACCATTTATCATAATTTGTAACTTTATGGATTTCATCAATTTTTTTTCCTTGTCTTAAAGCTTCTCCAACGAGTAACAATCTTTGTGATGACTGCAGTTTTAACTCTTCAATTATATCTGTCTTAATATTATTTATATTTTTAGGTTTATCTAATCCATATAGATCATATTCTAAAGAGCTAAAACCTTTCTGAAGTGATTCATTAAATGATCGTCCAATACTCATAGCTTCTCCAACTGATTTCATAGATGTAGTCAAATACGAATCAGCTCCAGAAAATTTTTCAAAAGTAAATCTTGGTATCTTTGTCACGACATAATCTATTGTTGGTTCAAAACTAGCAGGTGTGGTTGTAGTTATATCATTTTGTAATTCATCTAACGTATATCCAACTGCAAGTTTGGCTGCTATTTTAGCTATAGGAAAACCTGTGGCTTTTGAAGCCAGTGCGGATGATCTACTTACTCTAGGATTCATCTCTATAACATTAATTTCGCCATCCGATGGGTTAATTGCAAATTGAACATTAGATCCGCCAGTATCAACACCAATTTTTCTAAGCACTTTAATACTGTCATTTCTAAGAATTTGATATTCTTTATCAGTCAAAGTTAATGAAGGCGCAACTGTTATACTATCCCCTGTATGTACACCCATAGGGTCTACATTTTCAATAGAACAAACAATTATGCAATTATCTTTACTATCTCTCACAACTTCCATTTCAAATTCTTTCCAGCCAGAAACAGACTTTTCAACTAATATTTGACTTGTTGGACTTGCCTTTATTCCTCTTAAAGATAATTCTTTAAATTCTTTGTCGGTATAGGCTACACCACCACCTGTTCCACCTAAAGTAAAACTTGGTCTAATTACTAAAGGTAAACCTAGTTCTAACTTTACTTCTTCGGCTCTATCAATATTGTCTACAACATAACTTTTAGGACAGGTTAAGCCAATTTCTCTCATTGCATCTTTAAATTTTTGTCGGTCCTCTGCAAGCTCAATTGCAATTGGGTTTGCACCAATCATTTTAACATTATATTTATCTAGAATACCTGCATGAAATAATTCCATTGATACATTCAAAGCTGTTTGACCTCCCATAGTGGGAAGTAATGCATCTGGTTTTTCTATTTTTATTATTTTTTCAACAAAATCACTAGTTATGGGCTCTATATAAGTTTGATCAGCTAACTCTGGATCTGTCATGATTGTTGCAGGATTTGAATTAATTAATATTATTTTGTAACCCTCATCTTTAAGTGATTTACAAGCTTGTGCGCCTGAATAGTCAAATTCACATGCTTGACCAATTACTATTGGACCAGCGCCAACAATTAATATCTTTTTAATATCAGTTCTTTTTGGCATGATCATTTATCAGGTTGTAGAAATCAGAAAATAAATAATGACTATCATGTGGTCCTGGCGATGCTTCAGGATGATATTGAACACTAAAAATTGGGAGATGTCTGTGTTTAAAACCTTCATTTGTTCCATCAAATAAAGAAATGTGAGTCTCTATTATATCATTTGAAAAACTCTTCTTATCAACTTCAAAGCCATGATTTTGAGATGTAATTTCAACAACATTATTACTTAAATTTTTAACTGGATGATTGGAACCTCTATGTCCTTGAAACATTTTTTTTGTTTTTGCATTTAATGCTAAAGCTAGTAATTGATGACCCAAACAAATACCAAAAATTGGGATTTTAGTCTCAA
>CACOVJ010000023.1 GCA_902630465.1 uncultured Alphaproteobacteria bacterium
TTAGCAGTATAAAGACTTTTAGGATTTTCATAAATTTCTTCAGGGCTTGAACATTCTAAAATATGACCATTTTTCATAATTGCCATTCTATCTGACAAAGACATTGCTTCCTCTTGATCGTGTGTAACAAAAACAAAAGTAATTTTAAGTTTTTTTTGGAGAGCAGTTAACTCTAATTGAGTTTTTGACCTAAGTTTTTTGTCTAATGCTGCAAGAGGTTCATCTAATAATAATAATTTAGGTTTTTTTATTAAGCATCTGCCAAGGGCAACTCTCTGTTGCTCTCCACCTGAAAGTTGCTTAATTCTTCTATTTAATAAATTTTCAATAGATAAAAGCTCAGCAATATCTTTTACTTTAATTTCAATTTCCTTACTGCTAAAATTTTCTTTTATTCCAAAAGCTAAATTATTAAATACATTTAAATGAGGGAATAAAGCGTAAGATTGAAACATATAATTTAATGGCCTATTAAAAGGTTCGAGATTTGTTATATCAACTCCGTCGAGGATTACTCGGCCTGTATCTGGTTTCTCAAAGCCACCTAATATTCTTAATAATGTAGTTTTACCCGAACCAGATGATCCTAAAAGGCCAAAAAATTCAGACTTTGAAATATTTAAATTAATCTTTTCTAAAACTTTGTTTTCTCCAAAAGATTTAGAAATATTTTCAATTACAAGGAAATTTTTATCCATTTTTAATCAGCACTAATATTAATATATTAGTGCTGAAATTATGTATATTTTTTAATTTGATTTAAATTTATTAAAATATTTACTTGATAACTGTGCTTTTTTAGGTGAATCAGCAGTATCAGCGAAAAGCATACTTAAAGTTGCTTCATCAGGATAAATAGCTGGATCTCCTAAAATTTCAGGATCAACAAATTCATTTGCAGCTTTGTTAGGATTTGAATACCAAACATAATTTGTAATATCAGCAGCAACTTCAGGACGCATAATATAGTTTATAAACTTGTGTGCATTTAAAACATTTTTTGCATCAGCTGGAATTGCCATCATATCAAACCAAATCACAGTTCCCTCAGAAGGAATAGAATACCAAACTGGCTCTATTTCTTCATATGCAGCAATAAAGACATCACCAGACCAACCCATAGCTAGACAGATTTCACCGTTAGCAAGATCATCTATATATTGTGAAGAATCAAAATATCTTATGAAAGGTCTAATCTCCTGCAACATTGAAAGAGCAGCTTCATAGTCACTTTCGTTTTCAGTATAAGGGTCTTTACCTATATATTTTAGAGCAATTTCCATTACTTCAGATGGTGCATCTAACATTGCTATGCCACAATCTTCATATTTAGATGCAATAGCTGGATCAAATAAAATACTCCAACTAGTAACTTCATCTTCATCAACTTTATCAGTATTGTAACCAATACCAGTAGTGCCATACATGTAGTTTACGGAATATTGTCCTCCTGGATCATGTGCATCAATTTTTGCAAGGACTTCTGGATCTAGATTTCCTAAGTTCGATAACTCAGATTTATCAAGTTTTTGAAAAACACCTGCCTTGATTTGGTTTTCTAGAAAAGAACCTGAAGGCACTACAATATCATAGCCAGATCCACCAGCTAAAAGTTTAGCTTCAAGAACTTCGTTTGAATCAAAAACATCATAAGTGACATCAATGCCAAATTCATTTTCAAAATTTTCAATTGTGTCTTCAGCAATATAGTCAGACCAATTGTAAATAAATAATTCTTCTTTAGCCTGAGCTGAAAAAGAAATTAAAACTAATAGAGATATAAAATACTTAAGCATTATTCCCCTCCTAAATAAAAATCACATTAAATAAAATAAATTAAAAATCGAGAATTTTTTTATATAGATCTGGTCTTCGATCTCTAAAGTTACCCCATAATTTTCTATATTCTCTTGAAATCTCCAAATCTAAAGAAGCAGTTATTATACCCTCATCTTTATCATTCATCTGATTTATTACATTTCCTATGTGATCCAGTATAAAAGAATTACCATAAAAACTTAATTCAATATCAGCCTCAATCTCCTTACCTACTCTATTTGAGGCTATTATTGGAATCTGATTTGCAGCAGCATGGCCAACCATTGTATTAACCCAATGATCTTTTGATTTTAATTCAGGCATGTGTGGCTCAGAGCCAATTGCAGATGGGTATAAAATTAAATCTGCACCACTTAAAGTCAGGATCCTTGAACACTCAGGGAACCACTGATCCCAACAAATTGCACAGCCAACTTTTGCTTTTGGAGTATCAAAAACCATAAATCCGGTATTACCTTTTTCAAAATAATATTTTTCATTATATCCAGGACCTTCCGGGATATGAGATTTATTATAAACTTCACTTATTTTGCCCAATGAATCAATCATAACTAGAGAATTAAAAAACTTGTGATCTTTTTTTTGGAAAAAACTAATCGGTAATGAGATTTTTTTTTCCCTACAAACGTTAGATAATTTTTCAAACATCGGATTAGATGGAAATTCTATTGCAAGATTAAAAAATTTATCATTTTTCGTTGAGCAAAAATAATGGTCCTGAAATAATTCTTGTAGAAGTAAAATATCAACATTTTCCTTGGAGGCCTTTTCAACTAGATTAAGAGCTTTATTTAAGTTAGCATCAAAATCTCCCTTAACAGCTCTAAATTGGGAAGTAGCTACTTTTATATTCATATTTTTGGTACATTCATTGTGATGCAATGAATATTTCCTCCACCATAATTTATATTTGCTGTTTCCAACATAATAATATCTCTATCTGGAAACAATTTTTCAAATATTGTCTTCACTTCATTGTCTTCCCTTACATTAAATTTAGGTAAAATTATTTTATTTTTACTAAAATAGAAATTTATATATGAACCTACAATATTCTTATTATTTATTTTCTTTCTTGTTGGTAAAGGAATTTCAATTAAATCAAACTTTTGTTCAGTATCTTTAAAGAATTTAATTAGATCGATTTTATTTTTTTCTAATATTTCATAATTGGGATCTAATTTGTGCGTGGATGCAATTAAATATTTGTTATTTCCAATAGGACACAACAAATTATCTACATGACCATCTGTATCATCATCAATTAAACCGTTTTCAAATAAAAAAATATAATCTAATTCAAATAAAATTTTTAATTGCTTAAGAATATTTTCACTACTATATTTTTGTTTTCTATTTTTATTAAATATTACATTTTTAGTACTAAACAAATTTTTTTTATCATCATAAGTTATTGCTCCGCCTTCAATAACTAAATCAGAAATTTTTGTTGGAATATTTAAATAGTCCGAAATAAATTTTGACACTTTATTATCGTTAGAATAATCTGGATATTTGCCATAACCATTAAAATCAAAACTAATAGATTTTAATTTTTTATCTTCAGAATAAAATATTGGGCCTATATCTCTCATCCAAGAGTCATCTAATTTACACTCTAAAATATATATTTTTTCATGAAAAGTTTTACTTTTAATTTCATTAATATTTTCTTTATTTGACAAGACAATAACATCTTCAGTTTTTGCAATTTCATTAATTACATTCGCAACTTCATCTCTAGCGTTATTGATGATTTCACCATAAAGAACTTTGTTGCATGGCCAAGCAATGAGGCAGTTTTGATGTTCATACCATTCAGGAATTAGTTTCATAAAATGTAAAAATATGTATAATTATTTCATGTCTAAAGATGAAGTAAAATTCACTGAAATGAAATGTGGGGATAAGGAAGATTATGATCTTCTAGCAAATTTTGAAGACAAATATATAGAGGGTACAGCAGATAGAATTGTAAGAGTACTGCAAGGTTTAGACAAGTCAATGGGTGGATATAAGGTATCAAGGTTAGAACACTCTCTGCAAACGGCATCTAGAGCTTTAAGAGAACAAGCTTCTGAGGAGATGGTTGTTGCAGCTTTACTACATGATATTGGCGATGAAATAGCCCCTCTAAACCATTCAGAACTTGCTGCTGCTGTTTTAAAACCATTTGTTTCTGAAAAAACGAGATGGATTGTTGAGCAACATGGTTTATTCCAAGCTTATTATTATAATCATTATTATGGTAAAGACAGAAATCTAAGAGATAAATTTATTGGACATGACTTTTTTCAAGACACCATAGATTTTTGTGAAAGGTGGGATCAATCTTCATTTGATCCAAATTATGATACTGTTCCACTAAAAGAATTCGTACCAATGGTTCAAAGGATATTTAATAGAACGCCTTATAGAAATTTATGATTGTTTTTTTAATTTATGAACTAAGCTAAGATTACCAGGTTCAAAATTACCTTTATTTTCATTAATAAATTCGTCAATCTGTTTTTGTTTATCTTGTTCTATTTCTGTTACTTTTCTTATATTCAAATCAACATACAACGAACAAACTTCAGTGGTAGCTGCTCTATAACCTTCATCTTTATGTGTCATTTCTAATTTATAAATTAGTCTTTTTTTATCTCTATCTAAAAATAATAAATTAATGTTAACTTCATCCCCCTCTTTAACTTCTTTGTCGTAAGTAGTGTGTGATTCAACAGCAAATGTAGTTTTTTTTTCAATTTTTGCTGAATCTTCACCCATATTAAACTTTTGTAATAGTACTTCCCAACCAGCATCAAATAAATGGATATAAAAAGCTAAATTCATATGACCATTGTAGTCAGTCCATTCTTTTTTAACTTTTCCAGAATTTAAATAAATCTTCATAAGTTTTACTTTTTTAATTTCAAATATATAGTAGTTTAAAATTATGAATAATGAAGTAATAATTTCATGTGCTGTCACAGGTTCTGGAGATACTGCTGGTAAACATCCTGAATTGCCAATTACACCAAAGCAAATCGCGGCGGCATCAATTGAAGCAGCGAAAGCTGGGGCTGCTATTGCTCATATTCATGTTAGAGGTCCTGATGGAAAACCTTCAAGAAATTTAGAATACTATAAAGAAGTGGCGGATAGAATTCGATCATCTGATACTGATGTTGTATTAAATTTTACAACAGGAATGGGTGGTGATTTTGAAGTTGGAACAGGTAAAGATCCTCTAAATCCAGTTGGTCAAAATACGGATATGATAGATGCTTTAAGTAGATTGGAGCATGTTGAAGAATTATTGCCCGAAATGTGTACTCTAGATTGTGGAACGTTAAATTTTGGTGATGAAAATATGACTTTTATACATACACCTTCACAATTAAGATCTGCAGCAAAAAAAATGCAAGAATTAGGAGTTAAACCAGAAATGGAAGCTTTTGAAATGGGTCACTTATGGTTTGCAAATCAACTTTATAAAGAAGGTCTAATTGATGGCCCTCCTCTTTATCAAATTTGTTTAGGGATTCCATGGGGTGCGCCAGCAACAACTAATGCGATGAAAGCTATGGCTGATATGGTTCCAAAAGAGGGTTATTGGGCAGGATTTGGTATTGGTAGAACACAAATGCCAATGGCTGCTCAAGCTGTAATATTAGGTGGTAATGTAAGAGTTGGATTAGAAGATAATCTTTATCTAAAAAAAGGTGTTTTTGCATCAAATGCTCAATTAGTTGAAAAAGTAAGATGTATTGTGGAAGATATGGGCTCTTCTATTCTTTCACCTCAAGAGGCTAGAGAAAAATTAAAATTAAAAAAACATTTTTAAATTGAATAAAATAAAAAATATTACTGTAATTGGAACAGGTGTAATTGGTACAGGTTGGATTTTACGCTTCTTAGCATTTAATAAAAAAGTTACTGCTTACGACCCAAGTGTTAAACAAAAAGATTATTTGAAAAAAGAATTAAAGAGAACTAAGTCAAGTATTGAAAAATTATATAATAAAAAAATTAATATTAAAAATTTAGTTTTTTCTTCAAATATTGAAGATGCTGTTAGTAAAGCAGATTTAATCCAAGAAAATGTTCCAGAAAGATTAGAACTCAAAAAAAAAGTGATTAATCAATTAAGTCAGTTTGCACCAAAAAACTGTATTATAGCCTCTAGTTCATCAGGTTTACTTCCTTCTGAATTACAATCGAATTGTATTAATCCTAAAAGGTTTATAATCGCTCACCCATTCAACCCTGTCTACATATTACCTCTAGTTGAGATAGTTAAGGGTAGTAAAACAAGTAAAATTATTATGAATGAAGCTGCTAAATTTTATAAAAATTTAAATATGAAAACATTAATTGTTAACAAAGAGTTGCCTGGTTTTCTTTCAGATAGATTGCAAGAAGCGTTATGGAGAGAAGGTCTGCATATTATTAACGACGGATACGCTACAACCAAAGATCTTGATGTAGCAATAACTTATGGCCCAGGTATGAGGTGGGCTTTAATGGGAACTTTTTTAACATTTCACTTAGCAGGTGGAGAGTTGGGAATGAAACATATGCTAGATCAATTTGGACCAGCACTAAAGCTTCCTTGGACAAAACTAAAATCACCAAATTTAAACAAGAAGCTGAAGGATAAAATTATAACTGGCACTAAAATGCAGTCAAAAAATTTATCAATTAATAAGCTTAGTAACATGCGAGATAATTTTTTAATTGATTTGCTAGATTTAAAGAAAAAATATAGATTGTAAGTATGACCATAAAATCAAAATATGTTGCTCTCAAAAATTATATACCCTTAGGTTTGCCAAAAGAAATTGATTTTGAAATTAAATCAAGGGTTTTAGAATTGAATGATAAGAATAATATTCATGTCAAAAACTCTTGGATATCTGTTGATCCTTATATGAGAGCAAGAATGACCGAAAGAAAAAACTATAAACCGCCATTTAATATAGGAGAAGAAATGGAAGGTTACGCAATTGGCACTGTTGAACAATCAGCTAGCAGTTCTTTTAATAAAGGTGATTTAGTATTTAATAACAATGGTATGAGAGATAACTTTATTTGTAATGAAAAAGATTTAAAAAAAATTAACCCATCAAACTTACCAATTCAATCATATTTGGGCCCTTTAGGGATGACAGGTCATACAGCTTATATTGGTCTATTTAAATATGGGAAGCTTAAAGAGAAGCAGACCGTTCTTGTTTCTTCAGCAGGTGGAAGTGTTGGCTCAACTGTATGTCAAATTGCAAAAATGTTAGGTTGCAAAGTAATTGCTAGCACAGGATCAGATGAAAAAGTAGAGTGGTTAAAAGAAGAGCTAAAAGTTGATCATGCTTTTAATTATAAAAAAATTGATAATCTTGTTCTGCATTTGAAAGAAACATGTCCTGAGGGGTTTGATTTGTATTTTGATAACGTTGGAGGTGACTTTTTAGAAGCAGCAATTTTTAGAATGAAAAACTTTGGTAGAATTGTAATTTGTGGAAGAATTTCCCAAATGAATGTAACATCTACACCTACTGGATTAAAAAACATGGCTCATGTGCTCGTAAAACGCTTAACTATAAAGGGATTTTTAATATTTGATCATGAAAACGATAATGACCCATTTGAAAGTGATATGAAAAAATGGTTAATTGAAGGAAAAATTAAATTTAAAGAAACAGTATACGAAGGAATTGAAAATACTCCTAAAGCATTTATTGATTTACTTAATGGAAAAAATATCGGTAAGATGTTGGTTAAAATTTAAATAGTAACGTAAGGAGAGGTGCCACGATATCTTATATCTAAAATCAGTTCCTTGTCGATCGGAGGAAATGCTCTTTGTTGACACTCAGTTCTAGGACAAATTCTACAAGAGACACCAATGGGCATTTGGAGTTTTTTATTTTTCAAATCTATACCCTCAGAATAAACTAAGTCTTTTGCATACTTCATATCACATCCAAGCCCTATAGAGACAAAACTTTTTGGCATCCCATGTTTTTCAACTCCTTTTTCGAATGCTCTAGCTATACAAAAATAAACTTTACCATCTGGCATTTTTGATATTTGGGGATGAATTTTACCTGGATTTAAGAATGCAGTATAAACATTCCACCTTGGACATGACCCTCCATGTCGAGGTATATGAATGCCAGATAAAGAAAATCTTTTAGAAACATTACCAGCTATATCAGTTTTTAAAAAATGAAATGGAACACCTTCATTTCCAGGTCTTTGAAGATTTGTTAATCGATGTGTGACTTGTTCAAAACTACATGCGTAGTGATGCATTAATATTTCAACATCATATCTATGAAGTTTTGCACTTTGTAAAAAGTCTTCGTATGGCATCATAAATGCAGCAGCATAATAATTTAATAACGAAAGCTTCAATAATGGCACAACCTCTTCAGACTCAATATTATTTTTTTGAATTACTTTTTCTATTAAATCACTAGCTTCAAGATAGGCTACCTGTGAAGCTAAATGAAAGTTTCTTGATGTATAAGTAAGCATTTCTGAAAGATAAAAAGTTTTTGATTTCTCATCAAATCTTTTTACAATTTTTTCATCTTCACTTACTGTCACAATTTTAACTTTAATTTTATGTTTAGTTTCAAGAAACTTAGTAAGCTTTGATCCTGAACCAATATTTGGGCCGATTTCTAATCCTATTTCTTCTCTCAGTTTTTCAGAACTTATTTCAAGATCATGAAAATAATTTTTATTTTCTTGTAAAATATCCGAAACTAATTCCACAGGTAGTCTTGTTGGTTTGTTAATATCGCCTGAGGTGACATCCATTGTTTCCAAGCGATTTTGCATATCTTCTTTAAAGCTTTTAAAAGTATCATTGATTGTGAGTAGTGCTTTTGCAATATTTGGGTTTGATCCTATAAAATTACTCGTATCGTGATTTGTAATTTTTAGATCATCAAATATTTCATTGCTTAAAACGTCCATCACATCTGATAAAAGCCTCTTGTTGGACTCTGCTGAAAAGTCTTTTATGGATAACTCGAGTTGATCTGCAGCTTTAATTAATAGAGAAACTGGAATCTTACGTTTTCCACTTTCAATCAAATTTAAGTAGCTTGGTGATATTCCCATTGATTTAGATAATTTTGCTTGAGAAAAACCCTTATCAATCCTTTGTTTTTTTAGCCTTGGGCCTAAATTAATTTCAGTATTAGTATGCATTTACAAAATTTACAAAATATATTTTAAGTAAGTAATTTTGTTTACATGAAAATCATTATAAATACTAGTTTTTTTATAATTTTTTGTATAAATGTAAATATTGTAAATTATGAATAGTAAATTAACAGAAAATATCAAAAATCAAAAAGAAAATTTAGAGCAGAGTTCTATTGAGAAAAAGGTTCTTGAAGGATCTATCGACTCCAACTACGATATTAGCTTAGCCGATGGTATTGAGGCTTATTATAGTGAAAGATATGGTTGGACACTCAGAAGAAAATCTATCTAATTTTCACTATTATTTAAGGGTTTCTTCCTCCTTAATTAATATGTTTAATTCCTTCTAAGAGTAAATAATAAGTGACTTAGGCCATAAACGGCCTAAGTTTTTTTATTTCAAAATTATATCTGCTGCTCTTTCAGCTATCATTACAACATTTGCATTAAGATTAGCACTTACGATATCAGGCATTATTGAAGCATCTATAACCCGCAAATTTTGAACACCATGAACTTTTGTATCTTGATCAACAACAGATTCTTTATCTACTCCCATTTTATTAGTGCATGATGGATGATATGCCGATTCTGCTGTATTTCTAATTACATCATCCAATTCCTCTTGTGTTGTAACTTCTTTTCCTGGTCTTATTTCATAATCAACATAATCTGAAAGTGATTTTTGGGAAAAAATATCTTGTGCTATTTTAATACTTTGTCTCATCTGCTCTAAATCCTCCTCATGCTGAAGATAATTAAATTGTATTTTTGGATCTTTAGTAAAATCATTTGACGAAATTTTTACGAAACCTCTACTTTTTGGTCTATTTGGACATGCATGAAATTGAAACGCATCAAATTTTGGATTTTCTAAACCATGATTAATAACCATAGAAGGAAAAAAATGAAATTGCAGATTTGGATGATTGTAGTTAGAATTTGATTTTACAAAACCTCCAAGCTCTAAATGAGAATGTGATAGCTTGCCTTTTCTCATCAAAAACCACTTTGCACCTTCAACACATTGCGTAATCATATTGGTTGATAAATTATATAAGGTATCTTTACTTTTAGATTTATACTGTATGTAGACTTCTAAGTGATCTTGTAAATTTTCCCCTACTCCTCTTAAGTCATTAATCACTTTAATTCCTAAATCATTAAGATGTCTTTGATTGCCAATTCCAGATAGTTGAAGAAGTTTTGGTGAATTTATTGCTCCAGCACTTAAAATAACTTCCTTATTAGCTAAATATTTTTCAGTTTTGTTATTTTTAAGATATTCTATTCCAATCGCTACATTATTTTCAAAAATTATTCTCTTTACATATGTGTTCTTTATGATTTTTAAATTTTTTCTATACTTAATTGGGTCAAGATAAGCTTTAGCAATACTTTGCCTAACTCCTTTATCAATAGTAACATCAAAAGTTCCAAAGCCTTCATTATTATCGCCATTAGAATCTTCAAATAAATTATAACCTGCTTCTTTAGCTGCTTTTGTAACAGCCTTAAAAAGTGAGAATTTTTTATCAATGATTGATTTATTTACCTTTAAAGGTCCTTGAGACCCTCTTAAATTATTATTTCCAGACCAAGTTTCTAATTTTTTAAAATATGGCAATACTTTTGCATAACTCCATTTATCTAAGCCGTACGATGACCATCTATCAAAATCTTCTTTATGTCCTCTTGCAAATACCATGCCATTATGAGATGAGCATCCTCCTAACATTTTACCTCTAGGACAATATAAACTTCTGTTATTTAAATATGGCTCAGGTTCGGTATAATATTTCCAGTTGTATTTAGAGTCATGCATTACATATAAAAGCGCACTTGGCATATCAACCTTCCAAGTATTGTTTGATGGACCTGCTTCAAATAAAGCTATAGTATTTTTTGATTTTGCTGATAATCTATTTGCTAGTACACAACCTGCAGATCCTGCTCCAATTATTATATAATCTGCATTAGAAACCACTAATTCATTCTTTCTGTATTGCCGTCTACACTAATAATCTGGCCAGAAATATTTTCAGAATCTTTACTTAACAAAAATAAAACCATTGATGCAATGTTTTCTTTTGTAACAAAAGTTCCTAAAGAAACCATAGATTCAAATTCTTTTTTTACATTTTTTGGATTTTTTTTTGTTAATTTAGCTTTTGCATTAACAACTCTTTTCATTCTATCACCCTCCACAGATCCTGGACATATAGCATTAACTCTTATTTTGTATTTGCCCAATTCCATAGCTAAGGTTTTTGTTAAACCTATAATTGCCCATTTACTTGCCGTGTAAGGAGATCTTTGAGCAAATCCAAAGATACCTGCTGTTGATGAAAGATTTATAATTGAAGCTTTTGTTGATTTTTTTAATAAAGGTATTGCAAATTTTGTATAATAAAAATGACTATTAAGATTTGTGTTTATAGTTGTTTTCCAATCATCAATATTTATATTTTCAATATATTCTGT
>CACOVJ010000024.1 GCA_902630465.1 uncultured Alphaproteobacteria bacterium
GCCTCCATGAAGTAATTCTTGCCACTGTCTTACCATGCCCATATATTCATTGTTTAAAATGAATATTTTTACAGGTAGACGATATTGTATTGCGGTGCTCATTTCTTGAATATTCATTAGTATTGAAGCATCCCCAGCAATATCAACCACCAAAGCTTCAGGATTGCCAACTTGCGCACCTATTGCAGCTGGAAAACCATATCCCATAGTGCCTAAACCTCCTGATGTTAGCCATCTGTTTGGTTCTTCAAATTTATAAAATTGAGCTGCCCACATTTGATGTTGACCAACTTCAGTTGTAATAAATGTAGCTTGGTTTTTGGTTAATTCGTAAAGTCTTTGAACAGCATATTGAGGTTTAATTTGTTTATTATCATTATTGTAATTTAGACAATCTACTTCTTTCCATTTATTAATTTTATTCCACCATTTTTTTAAAGACTCTTTATCAAGATTATAATTCCTATTTTTCCACAAATTAATCATTTGTTGAACTACTTGCTTAACATCACCAATTATAGGAACGTCTACATTTATTGTTTTGTTAATATTACTCGCGTCTATATCTACATGAATTTTTTTTGAGTTTGGTGAAAAAGCATCTAGCCTTCCAGTCACTCTATCATCAAATCTAGCACCAATATTAATCATAACATCGCATTCATGCATTGCCATATTAGCTTCATACATTCCATGCATTCCAAGCATGCCTAGTGAATTTTTGTCTGAGGAGGCAACGACACCTAATCCCATTAGAGTCATAGTTACAGGAGAACCTACTAAATCAATAAACTCTCTAACTAACTTTGATGCCTCCGGACCAGAATTTATACACCCTCCACCAATATAAAAAATTGGTTTTTTAGAATTTGAAATTATTTTTACAGCTTCTTCAATTTTTGTTGTCTCAAAATTTGGACTAGGTTCAAAAAGTCTATGAGATGGAATAACTATTTTATTTTTTTCAATATAAGAACCTTTTGCAAATTGAACATCCTTTGGAATATCAATTAATACTGGTCCTGGTCTACCATTTTGTGCAATAGTAAATGCTTCATGGAATACTGAAGATAATTTATTAACATCTTTTACTAAATAATTATGTTTTGTGCATGGTCTTGTTATACCTGTAGTGTCACATTCTTGAAATGCATCACTTCCAATTAAATGTTGAGGTACTTGCCCAGTTATACATACGATTGGAACACTGTCCATCATTGCATCAGTTAAACCAGTTACTACATTTGTTGCTCCAGGACCCGATGTAACAAGCACAACACCTGTTTTACCTGTTGAACGTGCATAACCCTCTGCTGCATGAATAGCGCCACCTTCTTGTCTTACAAGAATATGTTTTATTGAGTTTTGTTTAAAGAGTGTATCATAGATTGGTAACACTGCGCCACCTGGGTAACCAAAAACAACTTCTACTCCTTGCTCTGCAAGGCTTTTTAAAACTATTTCAGCTCCTGTAATTACATTATTCATTATTTTAGCTCATAGGCTGTGGATAAAATAAAATCAATAATTTACTTCAAAAATTAGGTAATTTAATTGATTTTGGATGCAATTCATCTGGAAATGCATCAAATTTTTTGAGAATTGGCAATTTTGAGGAGTTCCACCAGGTATTTTGTCTTTTAACATAATTCCTTGTAACAACCTGAATTTTTTTAACACATTCTTCAAAGGAAATAGCATCATCCAAATAAGAAATAATTTCAGGAACACCATGAGCCTTCATAATTGGCATTGTCTTTTTAAATTGTAAATTTAATAATTTTTTAACCTCATCTATAGCTCCACTATTTATCATTTTTAAAACTCGTTCATTTACCCGTTTATAATTTTTTTTTCTATTGGGTAAGAATAAAAGTATATTGATATCTACAGAATTTAAAAACTTTTTATTTTTATTTTTTTTCCAGGAGCTAAATTTTTTATTTGTATATTCATAAACTTCCCAAATTCTTTTTAATCTTTGTGAATCATTTTGTGCAATATTTTTTGTTGCCTCATTATCCAATTTATTTACAAGATCAAAGAATTTTTTTGAGCCAATTTTATCAAATAAATTATTTGAATTATTTTTTATTGTTTCAGGTATTGCTGGTATAGATGTTATGCCATTTATTAACGTATCTATATACAAACCAGTACCACCAACTAAAATTGGTGTTATATTTTTACTATGTAACAATTTTATTTTTTTTGTTGCATCTAAACACCATTTCTCAACATTAAATCTTTTATTTCCAGATATATATCCATATAAATGATGTTGTACTTTTTTGATATCAGATGAACTTGGTCTTGCCGAAAGAATTTTTAGTTCTTTATAAATTTGCATACTATCAGCATTTATAATTTCACCATTGATTTTATTTGATAATTTTATAGCAAAATCTGACTTACCTATTGCAGTTGGTCCAGTGATAAAAAAAATCGTATTACTCAATTAATAAATTTTATTGTAACCCAAATTTGCTCATCATTTCTTATAATTTTTAATAATAAAGACGATCTACCAGTTTTCTCTAACTTAGTTACAAGTTTATTAAATGAATCAATATCAGTGATTAATTCCCTATTAACTTCTGATATAACATCTCCAATTTCTAAGTTTGAATTTTCATTTTCTATTTTGGTAACTTTAACCCCATTTTCATTGTTTGTAATTGTAATGCCAAGAAACTTAATGTTAATTTCATTACTCTCTGGTATTTTATTTGTTCTCTCAGTAACTACCTCACCTGGTAATTCACCTAAAATAACTTCAATTTTGATTTTATTGTTTTTACGCCAGACTTCTAAGTAAGATAAAGATCCTACATCCGACTCAGCAACTACCCTTGGTAAATCTGACATTTTTATTATTTCAATATTATTAAATTTGAGAATTACATCACCAGGCTCTAATCCAGCATCTTTTGATGGTCCGTTAGGATTAACATTTGAAACAAATGCTCCTTTTTGATTAGGTAAACCCAAGCTTTCAGCAAAATCTTTAGTCACAGGTTGTATTTGAATTCCTAACCAACCTCTTTTTGTTTTTCCAAAATCTTTTAGTTGTTGTACAATTTTTTTTGCACTGTTTGAAGGAATTGCAAAACCTAGGCCAATACTTCCACCAGTTTGAGATACTATAGCTGTATTAATACCAATAACCTTACCTTCAATGTTAAATAATGGACCTCCAGAATTTCCCCTATTTATTGAAGCATCTGTTTGCAAAAATTTTACATACGGCCCACTTCCAATATCCCTAGAAATAGCTGATAATATGCCTGCTGTTACGGTGCCACCTAAACCAAGAGGATTTCCAATTGCAATTGTCCAGTCACCTACTCGCATCATATCAGAATCTCCCCATTGAACAGCAGTCAATTTATTATTACCTGGATCAATTTTTAAGACTGCAATATCTGCTTTTGGATCTCTTCCTAGAAGTTCAGCGGAATATTCTTTCTCATCTGATAAAATCACTGTTATTTCATCGGCTCCTTCAATGACATGGTTGTTAGTTACAATAATGCCCTCTGCACTAATAATGAAACCAGATCCAAGACCAGTCATTGGTCTTTGAGACCTTCTTTGATCTCTGTCAAAATAATCTTTAAAAAATTCATCGAAAGGAGAGCCTTCAGGAAATTGTGGAATTTGATTTTGGGAATTATTTTCTATTATTGTTGTGGAAGCAATACTTACAACTGATGGTGATAATTCTTCAACTAAATCAGCAAAGCTACTTGGAACAGCATTTAATTGTTTAGATATTAATATAAAAAAAAATGATAGTACAAAATTCTTCATTAATATATTTCTCTATAAAATCTAAAAGTGAAATAAATTAGGCAAAATCCAATAATTATCATACTTAAACTTAAAAACTTAATTTTTTTACTATTAAAGTTTTCAAGAATTGAAATTATTTGATTTAGCCTATCTGCTATAATGAAATATATAATGCCTTCTATTACAAGGACTAATCCAATGCTAATAGTCAACATTTCTAACATTAATTTTGGATGTCTATTTCACCAAAGAATTTTTCACAAACTTCACCAGGTGCTATAACCATTGACATCTCTGTATCACCAAAGGTATCTTTACAAGCTTGCATAGTTCGTAAAAAATCAAAGAATTCTTGGTCTAGACCGTAGGCATCACCTAATATTTTATTCTTTTGAGCATCACCTTCACCTCTCAATATTGAAGATGTTCTTTCAGCTTCTGCGATTATTACTGTTTGCTGTCTATCTGCTGAAGCTCTTATTTCTTTAGATAATTCCTCTCCCTCAGCTCTAAGTAAATTCGCTTCTTTTTCTCTTTCAGAACGCATACGCTGATATACATTATTAGACACTTGTTCTGTTAAATCAGTTCTACCTATTCTTATATCTACTATTTCCACACCGAATGATTTTTCATTAATTTTAATCTGCTTTTCAATTTCGCTCATTATATTAATTCTTTCTTGACTAAGAAGAGATGTTAGGGAGTATTGTGCTATAACACCTCTTACTGCGGCATTAATAATTCTACCAAATCTATCAGAAAAAGTTGTTTCGTTTCTTACTGTCTGAAAAAATTTTAGTGGGTCAATGATTTTGTACCTTGCAAATGAATCAACTATGATTCTTTTTTGATCTGATAAAATCATTTCCTCAGGTTGAGGATCCAAGTTTAATAATCTTGAATCAATAAAAACAGCATCCTGGATAAAAGGTATTTTAAATTGCAAACCAGGTTTAGTAACAACTTTTCTTGGGTCACCAAATTGCAATACTAAAGCTTGTTTTGTTTCATTAACAATAAAAAATGCTCCAGTAAAAGTAAGAAAACCGATAAACAAAATTAATATTATAAGTATATTTCTAGCGTTAAATCTCATTTAATTGTTTGCCTTATTCTTTAACTCATTCAATGGTAGATAAGGAACAACACCTTGCCCTCCTGTATCGTCTAGAATTATTTTATTTTTACCTTCTAGTACCTCTCTTAATGTCTCTAAATAAATTCTTCTTTTAGTTACTTCTTTTGCATCTTTATAACTATTATAAACATCAATAAAATTTTGTGCTACACCTTCAGCTTGTTTGACTACTTGTTCTTTGTATGCCATTGCTCCTTCTACTAGTTTAGCTGCTTCACCACGGGCATTAGGGACAATTCTGTTGAGGTATGTGTTAGCTTCATTAACTAATCTTTCTTTATCTTGTCTAGCTCTTTGAACCTCATCAAATGCATCAATTACCTGATCTGGTGGATCAACACTTTGTAATTGTACTGATTGAACCAATACTCCGCTTTCATAAGAATCTAAAACTATTTGTAATTCGTTTCTCACAACTTGCTCTACTTCTTGTCTTCCTTCAGTAAGTAAAAACTGAAGGTCTCTTTGACCAACTACTTCACGAACAACACTTTCCGCCATATCTTTAACTGTTAGTTCTGGATTTCTTAATTTAAATAAAAAGTTTCCTGCATCTTTAATTTTAAACAAAACTGTAAAGGCAACATCAGCTATATTCTGGTCACCTGTTAACATCAAACTTTCTTCTATAACTTTTCTTTCAGCACTTGAATTTGAAGAAAAGCCTAAATCACTTGCACTTCTAAATCCAACATTTATTTTTCTAATTACTTCTACTTTTGGAGTTATAGTTTTACCAATAGGAGTTGGAAAAAAATAATGAAGACCTGGTTGAGTAGTTTGACCATTCCATTTACCAAATAATAGTTCAACTCCTTGTTCATCCGGTTCAACTCTATAAAAACCTGTTGCAAGCCATATTAAAATAGCAATCAGTAAGAATAGAGAGAGATTTCTTTTTCCACCAAATTTAAACCTGCCAAATCTATCTTTAGCTTTTTTGATGGAATCTTCAAAATCCATTTTATTCGAACCATTTCCCCCTGATCCCCAAGGATTATTGTCGTTTCCAGAACCCCAAGGGTTATTATTACTATTGTTTATATTCCAATTCATTGTTATTGATATAATTTGTACTTTCTACTAACACTAATTAATTTATTTAATAACTAATATTTGAGTAATTCTCTAAAAATCAAGTATGACAGACAACATTTTATCTCTTATTTACACTTTTTCTGGAGAATTTAGTGACCCAAAAACAAATTTAACATTTGAACCTAAGAATAACAATGTATCTGCTATTGTTAAAAATGGAAATGTTAACGTTTTTCTTCAAGTTAGTGGTGAACAAACAAGTGAATATAAGGAAATCTTATTATCTCTCAAGAATAAGATTCAGCAGATACCAAATGTATTATCTGTAAATATTGCCTTAACTTCAGAAAAAAATGATAATAAAACCGAACAAAAATTCACAATAGACGCAAAAAACATAATTGCTATTGCTAGTGGTAAAGGTGGTGTTGGTAAATCAACTTTTTCTGTAAATCTGGCTGTAGCGCTTAAGTCTCTAGGTTTGAAAGTAGGATTACTTGATGCTGACATCTATGGGCCAAGTGTGCCACGCATGATGGGCATTTCAAAAAAACCTGAAATGAATGAAAATAAAAAACTAATACCATTACAAAACTATGGGGTCAAATGTATGTCAATTGGATTTATTATTGATGATGAAGCTCCAACTATATGGAGAGGGCCAATGGTAATGAAAGCATTGGAACAAATGTTCAATGGAGTTGAATGGGGCTATTTGGATTATCTTATAATAGATTTGCCTCCAGGCACTGGAGATGCTCAACTAACGTTAGCTCAAAAATCAAAATTATCAGGATCAATAATAGTATCTACCCCACAAGAAGTAGCACTTACTGATGCAAGAAAAGGTATAAATATGTTTAAAAAAGTTAATGTTGATATTTTAGGTATTATTGAAAATATGAGTTATTTTATTTGTGATAATTGTAATGAGAAACATTTTATATTTTCTAAAGATGGCCCAAGGAAAGATGCAGAAAAATTTAAAATTCCTTTTTTGGGAAACATCCCTATAAATAAAAGATTAAGAAAGAAATCGGATGAAGGCATTCCATGCTGTATAGATGAGCCAAACGGTGAAATGTCTAAAATATTTATATCAATTGCAAAAAATATTAATCAATCCTCTATTACTAAACATTCATAGTTGCTTCTATTTTTGGATGATATTCGTAGTCTAATAACTTAAAATCATTAATACCATAATTAAAAAAATTTTTTGTTTTAAAGCTTAATGTTGGAAGATCTTTTGGCATTCTATCTAGTTGCATTTTAACTTGATCAAAGTGTTCCTCATAAATATGAAAATCACCTAAAGAGTGTATAAAGAAACCAACCTCTAGATTACATTCTCTTGCAAGCATGTGGGTAAATAAACTATAACTTGCAATATTAAATGGAACTCCTAAAAACATATCGCACGATCTTTGATAAAGTTGGCAACTTAATTTTTTTTGAGAAACAAAAAACTGTGAAAATACATGACATGGAGGTAGTGACATATCATTTAATTCAGGTGGATTCCAAGATGATATAATATGACGTCTGCTATCTGGATCATTTTTTAAGCCATGAATTAAGTTTGCTAATTGATCTTCTCCATTAAAATTTCTCCATTGAACACCATATATTTTACCAACATCTCCCTCAAATTTTGATTTGGATTTCCAATAATCTGAGTTCGCGTTTTGACTCCAAATTGTTTTTTTGTTTTGTAAATTTTCTCTTTTATCATCATATAAAATTTCAGCTAATCTTCGTTCATCATCCGAACCTTCAATAAACCACAGCAGTTCTGAAACTACTGATTTCCAGGCTAATTTTTTTGTAGTTATTGCGGGGAAGCCAATAGATAAATCAAAATGCATTTGAAAGCCAAAACTTTTTCTTACTTTGCCTGCTCTGCTCTGAACATCGGTTCCATTCTTATAACAATATTTTAATGCTTCTAAATATTGTTTCATTTTTTCCAAATTTCAAAATGGCAAGAATTGTCTCCCTCAATCTTTTTTTTTAATGCCATGTTTTTACCTATTAGAGATATATTAATAAATTTTTCACAATTATAATTACCGTAGATTCTGGTTAGATAAAATTCTTCAATTATATTCATTGTAGATTTTATTATTTCTGACCCCCCTATTATAAAAATATCTTTGTTTTCATTATCTAACTGAATTTGTTTAATCTTTTTGATAATATTTCCAGAAAGATAAAAATCTGCACCTGGATATAATATAGGATCCTTATTAGTTACCAGAACATTTATTCGTAACTTTAAAGGTGTAGGCATAAATGGGTCTTGCCAAGTTTTTCTTCCCATTATTACTATATTGTTAAGAGTGTTTTGCTTAAACCATTTTAAATCTATTGAGTTTTTTGGCCAAGGCATACTTTGACCTTTACTAATACCCCCCATATCGTCAACAGCCATAATTGCTTTAATCATAATTTAATGTTTATTGTTTTATCATATTTTGTAACAATTATTTTAAGTAAATAACAGTCTTTAAGACAAATCTTTTAAGTATGTTGAATTTAAGTTATAATCGTATTGTTGTTATTCAACTATGATAATAAATGCTTTGTGAAATAAGTTATTCGGACCCGGGGGCGGTACCCGGCGTCTCCACCAATATGGGGACGAAATAGGTTTGACGGTAATTCAAAGACAAAGACTTTATCCGGTATTGTAACCACCGTTATCGGGCTAATTTATAAACGCTAACGATAATAGATTAGCACTTGCTGCCTAGATTCTAGGTAAGCGCGGTTTGGGGCACCGAGCAACAGAACGCCCCATTTATTTAAATTCCCTTTGCTTCCTCTTGTTTTTGTAAATTTTAGATGCACACACTATTGCACACACTCTAAAGTTTCATTCTAGACGATGAATCAAAGAGAATATTAACAGAATTTTCATTTTTATAATCTTAAAATACTTAATCCCTTTTTGTATAGATACATACACTTTAAAATAGTAAAACTATAATAAAGTGTGAATTATTGCATGCATTTTTTTATACACTTATAAAAATATGTTATTTTCTTAGACAAAGTACAGGCTGATGAGAAAACAGAATTCCATATTTAAATTAATTCATATTTATTGCTGTCTTTTTAATTTTAACCAGCTTTGTTAGTTG
>CACOVJ010000025.1 GCA_902630465.1 uncultured Alphaproteobacteria bacterium
ATAATTTACTACGATATTTATTTATTAAAGTTTTAAATCACCAAGAACTACCAACTAAACTTAGCAATGAAAAAAAATAAATTTAAAAATAATAAAAGAGATGAAAACTCGAACTCTCCATTTGAAAATAAAAAACGTTTTTGTCCCTTCAGTCAGCCAAATTCACCATTAATAGATTACAAAGATTTAAAAATGTTAACAAGATATGTGAGTGAAAAAGGTAAAATCGTCCCAAGTCGAATCACAGGTGTTTCTAAGAAGAAACAAAAAGAATTGTCACAAGCAATTAAAAGAGCAAGGTTTCTTTCTCTAATGTCTTATACAAACAAATTTAATTTACAATGAAAGTTATCCTAACTACAAATATTAAAAAATTAGGTAAAATTGGTGACCTAGTTGATGTGAAAGACGGTTTTGCGAGAAATTTTCTTTTCCCCAATAATATGGCGTTAAGAAATAATAAAAAAAATATGTCTCACTACGAAACTATCAAAGATCAAATGGTTGAGAAGGAAAAAGTAAAGCTTGATGAAGCAAAAGAGCTTTTACGACAAATTTCATCAATAAATTTAGAGTTTAAAAAAGAGTCCGATGACAAAAATCAACTTTATGGGTCAATATCTAAAAAGGAAATAATAAACTTCCTTTCAAATAAAAATATTAATGTTAAATCTGATGATTTAATTATAAGAGAACCAATCAAGTCACTTGGTGATCATCAAATAGAAGTTAATCCTTATACAGATATTTCTGAAACCTTCAAATTAACTGTAATTAAAAATTAATTTATTCACATTATTAATATCTTATTAACGTATTAATTTCCAAATATATTGTTTCATTTTTAAATTGCGTTAATAAAAATAAATGGCAATTGAATTATTTAATTCAAAAAATACTTCAGACAACTTAGATAATTTTACTAATTTTGAGGCAGAAATTGCATTAATTGGCTGTATTTTAATAGATAATAAAAATTATGAAAAAATTTCAGATTTTATAGATGAAGACTATTTTGTAGATGCAAATAATAAAACTATCTTTAAAACCATAAGCCAGCTATTAGAAAAAAATATTTTAGTATCTCCAATTACATTAAAAAATTACCTACCAGATGATGAAAATGAAACTAATTTTGTAAAATATTTAAATCAAATTAGAGATAGTGCCCCGTCAACCCATAGCACATATAACTATGCCAAATTAATATACGACTTGCATATAAAAAGAAATTTATTAGGTATAGCAAATAATATTATTGAGGAAACTAATAATAAATCTGATAATTTGGAAGGACAAGAGCTAATTGAAAATGCGGAAAATAGTCTATATATCTTATCACAAACTGGTAATTCTGATAGAAAGTATATTGATTTTAATTCAGCACTGAAGAATGCTGTAGATATTATTAGTGAAGCTTACAAAAGAGATGGTAAAATAGCTGGAGTACCAACTGGATTTAGAGATTTAGATAAAAAATTAGGTGGTTTACATAAATCTGACTTAATAATTGTTGCTGGAAGACCATCTATGGGAAAAACAGCTTTAGGAACTAATATAGCGTTTAATTGCGCAATAAAATACAAAGAGGAAAAAGATGAGTTTAATAATATTAAAGTAATAGATGGAGGAAAAGTTGCTTTTTTTTCCTTAGAGATGTCATCAGAGCAATTAGCTACTAGAATTCTTGCTGAACGTTCAAAAATATCAGGAGATAAAATGAGAAAAGCTGAATTTAGTAAAGATGATTTTAAAAAAATTGCCGAAACAACTGCTGACTTAGAAAAATTAGATTTAATTATTGATGATAATCCAATTCTAACAATTCCAGGACTTAGAGCAAGAGCAAGAAGACTTAAAAGACTTCATAATATAAATTTAATAATCATAGATTATCTTCAATTAATGTCATCATCAAGTAAGAAAAATGATGGAAGAGTTCAAGAAATTTCTGAAATAACTAGAGGATTAAAATCTATTGCTAAAGAATTAAATATTCCAATAATTGCTTTATCTCAGTTGTCAAGACAAGTAGAACAAAGAGAGGATAAAAGACCCCAACTATCTGATCTTAGAGAAAGTGGCACAATTGAACAAGATTCAGATGTTGTAATGTTTATATATAGAGAAAGTTATTATTTAGAAAGAATGATGCCTATTAGAAAACCTGAAGAAGATGATTTAAAGTATAGTGAAAGAATGAGTAGATGGCAGCAACTTACTGATGATAGTTATAATAAAGCAGAAATAATTATAGCAAAACAAAGACATGGACCAATTGGTTCAATAAAAATGCATTTTGACGCAAATTTTACAAAATTCAGTGACTTAACTAATGAAGAATATGATAATATTATTGAGTGATAAAGAACAGTACTATTTTAAGAATTAACACTAAAAATATTATTTATAATTACAATTTTTTTAAAAAAATAAACAATAATTCAATTGTTGCACCTACTATTAAAGCAAATGGATATGGTATTGGTGATGAATTTATTTTTAAATTACTTGTTAAACATAAATGTAAACATTTTTTTGTTGCAACTTTAGAAGAGGGTATCAAACTTAATAAGATAAACTCTAAAGTTTATATCTATATACTAAATGGTATACAAAATTATAACTTGAAACAATTTAACAGAAATTTAATTCCAATTATAAATTCTGTTAATGAATTTGAAAAAATTAATAAAACTAATAATAGTTTTGGCGTACATATAGATACTGGAATAAACAGGCTAGGTATAAATTATAATAATATACCAAATAATATATTTAATAGTAAAAAAATAAATATTGTGATTAGTCATTTGGCTAGTGCAGATGAATATGATAATATTTATAATTATACCCAAAAAAGAAGATTTGATAAAAATGTAAAAAAATTTAAAAAAAAAGATATTATATTTAGTTTATCAAATTCAAATGGATCAATATTATCTAATTCATATTCATATGATATGATTAGACCTGGAATAGGTATATACGGTGGAAATAATAATAACAAAAGACTAAAGAGAAGTCTTAAATCAGTATTAACGTTAAGTGGAAAAATTATTCAAATAAAAATTGTTAATAAAAACGAATATATTGGATATAATCAGACATATAGAACTAAAAAAAATATTAAAGTTGCTGTAATTGGTACTGGCTATGCAGATGGCATTCCAAGAAAGCTTAGTAATAAAGGTGTAGTATATTACAAAAATAATAAATTTAATATTGTTGGAAGAATTTCAATGGATAGTTTTACAATAGATATATCAAAATCTAAACATATACTTAAAATTGGTATGTATGTAGACTTAATTAACCATAAATATGATGTTGAAAATTATGCAAAACAATGTGAAACTATAAGTAATGAGGTAATAACATCTATAGGTTCAAGAGTTATAAGATTATATGAGTAATAGTTACAAATTATTTTTTTTATTACCAATTTTAATTATATTTATTTATTCAAGCAATTATTTAAAAGAATTTAGAATTGATGCTTCATCAGATAGTTTAGTAGCTCAAAACGATATTGATTTCAGGTATTTTAATTACTACCAAGATTTATTTCCAACAAAAAATAATCTTGTTATTGCAATTAAAAGTAATACTAAAATTGATAATGTATTATTAGAGGAAATAGAAAAAATAAGTAATAAATTATCTGATTTACCAGAGGTATATTCAGTGTTTAACATTAATAAGGCCCCTATTCTTTTTTTAAACAATACTAGTCTTTTAGATTTATCAAATAATAATTATGAAACAATATTAGATACAAATATAGATACTGATCAGGTACTAAATGAATTTACAAATAGCCCAATTTATAGTGACCAAATCATAAATGAAAATAAAAATATAACATCTATAATTATTTTCCTTAATGAAAATAAAAAAACTAGTGATCTAAAAAAAAATAAAGATTTATATTTATCTCAAAATAAATATTATAAAATAAAAACAGAAATAGATAATGAAAGAAAAGAATTAATAGAGAAAATCAGAAAAATTATTATTGATAGTAATCCAAGATTTACCTATTTTTTAGGTGGTGTAGAAATGATATCAAGTGATGTTATTTCTTATGTTAAAAGTGATATTGTTAAATTCAGTTTTACTGTACTCACAGTTATAATTTTTATTCTTTTCATCATTTTCAAAAGAATAAAATGGGTTTTTTCAATACTGCTAACTTCAATTAGTGCTGTATATTTATCAATTGCTTTTGCTGGTTTTATAAATTTTGAAGTCACTGCTGTTTCAGCAAATTTTTTATCCTTAATGTTTGTTTTATCTATCTCTATGAATGTACATTTAATGAATAATTATTTACAAAATAAAGTTACAATAATGAAAAATTTTAAATTGATGTTTTGGCCCTGTTTTTATACTTTTCTTACAACGGTAGTAGCTTTCATATCTTTGGTTATATCAGATATAAAACCAATAAGTGATTTTGGAATTATTATGATTATTGCATTATCAATTGTTATGATTTCATCTTTTACTATACTTCCTTTAATTATTTCTTTTTTTGCAAAAGAGGAAAATTATAATTCATTAAATTTAAATTTTGTAAAAATAATTCATCTATTTGCAAACAAATATAGCAAATATATTATAAGTATAAATTTAATATTCTTATTCATATCAATCTATGGGATCACTAATTTAAATGTTGAAAACTCATTTGTTAAATATTTTAAAAAAAATACTGATATATATAAAGGCATGAGTCTTATTGACAATGAATTGGGTGGAACAACTCCTTTAGACATAATCTTAAAATTCAATGATAAAGAAAATTCTATGAATTTTACACAAGAAATAATTGAAGAAGATTTTGAAATTGAGGATGATTTATTTTCAGATGACCTTTTTGAAAATAATAATAATAACATTTGGTTCACAAGCGAAAAGATTCAAACTATTAAATCTATTCATAAATATCTAGAAGATAAATATGAAATAGGAAAGGTAGTTTCAATTTATTCTTTCATTGATACTGCAAATCAAATAAACAAATATGATTTATCGATTTTCGAGTTATCAGTATTGTATAATGAAATACCAATGGATTATAAGTCAGATTTAATTGATCCTTATCTTAATATAGAGAATAATATGGCAAAAATATCAGCAAGAGTTAAAGACTCAGCGGATATTAAGCGGAATGAACTTATTAAAGATATAAACTTTTACCTAGAAAATGAATTTGATAATTTAGAAGAATTTCAAGTAAATGGATTATTGGTTTTGTATAATAATATGTTGAAAACATTATTTAGCACTCAAATAAAATCTTTAGGATTTGTAGTATTGGCAATCTTTATAATGTTTGTATTTTTGTTTAGATCTATTAAATTAAGTGTATTAGGTATTATTCCAAATATATTTGCTTCAACATTTATACTTGGACTAATTGGTTTATTTAAAATACCACTTGATATAATGACAATAACTATAGCTGCAATTTCTATTGGAATAGCAGTAGATAATACAATACACTATATTTATCGATATAAAGTAAATTTAAAATTATATAATAATCATAATATAATCATTGAAAAAACACATTTAACAGTAGGTAATGCAGTCTTAATTACATCAATTGCCATTACAGCAGGATTTATAACTTTGTGTCTATCAAACTTTGTTCCCACAGTCTATTTTGGAATATTTACAAGTTTAGCCATGATATTTGCTATGATAGGCGTATTAATTACTTTACCATCATTTTTTAAATATTTGAGATGATTTATTTTAATTTTGAATTAATATTTTTGGATTATGTAGTTTTAATTTTAACTGCCATTATTATATTATTTAGTTTCTGGAAAGGATTTATCAATTCTATACTTAGCTTATTAACATGGGTTGGGTCAATATTCATAACAATTTATACATATCAATATTTAACAGAATTTATTGATAGTTTACTCTTAAGTATTAGTTTCTTACAAAATTTTGAGCAATTTGTTAATATTATTAGTGTCATTCTATCAATACCAATAATTTTTTTAATAAGCATTTTTATTTTAAGAAGAATTAGAAAATTTTTAAGTAGTGATCTAGATAAACAGATATTAGGTATAATTTTTGATAAAATCTTTGGAATTTTTTACGGCATTATATTTGCATATTTAATTTTTAGCAGTGCAATTTACTTATCAGATAAGAATAATATAGTATTAGACTCAAATATTCTGAATAAAATATCAGAATATAACTATAATATTATTGAAACATATTCATTTAATAAATAGCTATTATGAATAGGGATTACTTGATTTTGAAATTAAAATTTTTAAATTTCTACTTTTAACTTTAAAGTAGCTGTAAAAATTATTGAGCAAATATCTTTTATAAGAATTAGAAATTTCTTTCGAAAAATTAGAAAATAATTTAATTGTGAGTGGACTTTTTGATACTTGAGTACCATACTTAAACTTCACTTCTTTTCCATTTATTCTTGGATGAGGATTATTATTAACTGCTTTGTACAACCATCTATTGATATGTGAAGTTGAAATACTTTTATCAAAAGATAATTTAAATTTGTGAATATTATTCTTTAAATCAACAAGATTTTTTTTATTAAATGTTGAAATAGGCATAATAATAATATTTTTTGATTGAGAAAATTCTGCATAAATATCTTCTATCAGTTCAGAAACAATTTTTTTTTTATTTTTTTTAATTAAATCAGTTTTATTTATAATAAATAATATAATATTAGAGTTTTGATATATTATATTAAAAATTTTTTTAGATTGATTGTCAAAACCTTGTTCTACATCAATGATGAATATATTTAAATCAATTTGATTAATTATTGATAAAGTTTTTTTTGTTACATAAAAATCTAAACTATTTTTATCAATTTTATTTTTTTTTATTAAACCAGCTGTATCTTTAATTGAATATTTATTTTTTTTAAAAATATAAGAAGATGTAACTATATCAGTCGTAGTTTTTGGCTTATTACTTACTACTGATCTTTCATAGCCTACTAGTTTATTTAATAATGTGCTTTTACCCACATTTGTTTTACCAAATAATCCTAAAGAAAAATCTGATTGCTTAACAACGTTTTCAATAACATTATATTTTGATAAAAATTCTAAAAGATTATTGACACCTTTATTGTGAGAACAAGAAATGAAAAAAGTGTTTTTAATACCTAAATTATCGATTTTTTTATCTTGTTTTAAATTATCATCTTTATTAACTACTAGAATTATATCTTTGTTGAATCTTCTTAATGAATTAATTAAATCTTTGTCTCTTAAGAAATTTTTTTGCTTATAGTCTATTACATAAAGAAAAATGTCTATTTTTTTTATTATATTAATAAGATTTTTGGATAATAAATTGTTTTCACTTATGATACCTGGAGTGTCATATATATCTATATTTCTATTTATGTAGAGTGAAGAAACATGCCAGTCTCTTGTTGTTCCAACTGTATTATGAATTATATTATTACTATCATTATTATTTGTAACAATATTATATAAAGAAGTTTTGCCAACATTTGGCAGGCCTAAAATTAAAATATTCATTTTAATAAATGTGGGTAATACCTTTTTGTGTATTTATAAAAACTTTATTCTGATAACTATAGATTTCATTAACATTTTTTATTTTTAAA
>CACOVJ010000026.1 GCA_902630465.1 uncultured Alphaproteobacteria bacterium
TGTTGAAGAAATACATGGTTTAGCAGATAGATTTATGGTTCTTAATAGGGGAACTGTAAAATCAATATATGATCAATCAGTTCAAGTTGAGCAATTGATGGCAGCAGCAGGAGAAAATATAAATACTAATTTAAACTAAAGGAAAAATATGAGTAATTTACCAAATTTTAATTCACTAATGAAGCAGTCATGGTCAGGTGTTGCTGTTCTATCTGTTTTTTATATCGTTATTGTTATTGGATTGTCATTGATGTCACCTTGGTTTTTTTCCTTTAACAATGCAATGAATATTGGGATAAATATGTCTTATATAGGATTAATGGCTGCAGCTGGCACACCATTAATTATTGCTGGAGGTCTAGATTTATCAGTGGCCGCAGTCGCTGGATTGACTGGTGTATTGATAACAATATTTTTTGGATGGATAGATAATATCTGGTTAGCAGTTGCATTGTCCTTGTTTGTAGGAGCTTTTATTGGCGCCTTTAATGGTTTTTTAGCCACGGTTTTAAAATTTAATCCATTAATTGCAACATTAGGAACGATGTCGATTATTACTGGTTTTTCTTTAGTTCTGACTGGAGGATTGACAAAATCAATGATGCTTCCAGAATTCAATTATATTGGCGTCGGAAGAATATTTAATGTACCAATACCATTAATCATAATGATTGTTGTGATGTTTCTATTATGGTTGTTAATGTCGAAAACTAAATTTGGACGTTTCCTCTATGCTTCTGGTAATAATCCAGATGCAAGTCTACTTTTAGGTGTGCCTGTAGTTAAAGTACAATTCTATTTATATGTCTTATCAGGGTTAAGTGGAGCAATCGCAGGTGTTTTATTAACTGCAATGTTGGGAGCTGCAGCACCTAATGCAGCGGGTTCGCATCTTTTAACAATTATAGCAGCAATTATTTTAGGTGGTACTAGTTTATACGGAGGAATTGGAAGCGTATGGGGAACATTATTTGCTGTCTTAATACTTGGCACTATTAATAATGGATTAACTTTAATGAATGTTTCTTCTTCCTGGCAAGAGGTTGCAAAAGGAACTGTATTAATTTTAGCTGTTGGCTTAGACCAATGGAGAATGAGAGCTTAAAATGAAATTATCTGTAACATCATGGTCTTTTCCACAGTGTAATTTAAGTGAGTCGACTGGTTTATCTAATTTATTAGGTATAAATGCAATCGATTTGGGTTATTTTTATCGCTCAGCATTAGATAAAAATGATCTTCTGGAAGATTATAAAAAAATTATAACTGAAATAAATAAATATAATATTGAATATGCTAATTTATATCATCTTTTTGGTAATTCATTAGAGGATAGAAATTTGGCTGATATCAATAATTTAGAAGATAATAAAAAAGATTTATCTACTGTAACTGATTTTTGTGTTGAGGCTAATATACCAAGTATTTTTGTATTACCCGGTGTTATTAATCATGGTCAATCTAGAAACAATGCCCTTAAGAATTCGATTAATTCTTTAAATGCCTTAAACGAAATTACTTCTAAAAAAAATATCCAATTATTGATTGAACCTCACGTTCATTCATATCTGGAAAGTCCTGATATAGTACTAGAGCTTTTATCAAAAGTTCCAGGAATAAAGCTTGCCTTAGATTATGCTCATTTTGCGTGTTTAGGTTATACTCAGGACTCAGTTGATGTATTAGCTGAACATGCCGGTCATGTTCACTTGAGACAAGCGAAAAGTGGTTTTTTGCAAACAAAATTAGAAGAAGGGACACTAAATTTTCCAGCAATGTTTGGTAAATTAAAAGAGGTTGGTTATGATAAATATTTATCTATTGAATATGTGCATCAAAATTACATGATGACTGTTTATGATGATGTTTTATCAGAAACAATTAAAATGAGAGACTTATTTAATCAATGGAAAGGAGAATAATATGTCTAATTATGCATGGGTACTAGAAGTAAGACCAGGATACGAAGAAGAATACAAAAAGCGTCATGATGAATTATGGCCTGAAATGAAAGAGATGCTAAGCAATGCTGGTATTCGTAATTATAACATATTTAGACATGGTCTAACTTTGTTTGGATACTTTGAAACTGATGATTTACAGAAATCTATCAAACATATTACTGAAAGTGAAATTAATAAAAAATGGGGAGAATATATGTCTCCAATAATGAAGATTGATGTTGATGAAAACATAGGTTTCCCATTTCTTTTACCATTAATGATGCACTTAGATTAATTTTTTGAGAAGGAGATAAAATGAAAAAAGCAAAAATTGGTGTAATAGGTGCTGGTTGGTGGGCAACTGAATTTCATATTCCTCATCTCAAAGAAAGAGATGATGTAGAGCTAACCAGTGTATGTAAGCTTGAAGAAGATGAGTTAAAATTTGTTAAAGAAAAATTTGGATTTAAGCATGCTTCAACAGATTATAAAGAAATGTTAGATATGGAGCAATTGGATGGTGTGGTTATAGCAAGTCCTCATTTTGCACATTTTGAAAATATTAAAGCTGCACTTGCAAAAGGCTGTCATGTTTTAGTTGAAAAACCTATGACTACTAATACGAAAGATGCACTTGAGGTGGAAGCGATATTAAAAGAAAAAAAAGTAGAATTATTTACTCCTTATGGATTTAACTGGAATCCACTAATGTCCAAAGCAGAAGAGCATATTGCAAGTGGCATAATTGGAAATATAATGCATGTAGATACTTCTTTTTCTTCTTCACTAGTAGATTTGTTTCAAGGTATTCCCCTTAGTGAGTCTGATGAACACACTTTTCAACCGAAAGCTTCAACGTGGTCAGATCCATCAAAAGCAGGTGGTTATGGCTGGGGTCAATTATCTCATATGTTTGCTGGTGTTTACAAAGTTACAAAACTAAATCCTAAAAAAGTATTTTGTCTTTCAGTTCCTTCTCCTACTGGTGTTGATTATACAGATGCTATTTCTGTCCAATTTGAGGAAGGTGCAACTGGTGCATTTTCAGGATGTGCTTATGTACCAAAAGGATATGGAGGAGGTTATAATATTAGAGTCCATGGTGATAGAGGTGCTTTATTTCTAGATTTTGAAATAAATAGAGAACGCTTATTAGTTAGAACTAATGATGGTAAAGAAATTAATGAAGAAGCAAAACCTGGATCTGGTACTCACTCATATACAACTCAATATCCAATTAATACATTAGTGGATATTTGTTTAGGTAAAGAATATAAAAACCATGGTGATATTACCATTAACTTGAAAATGGTAAGAACCCTTGATGCCGCCTACAGATCAATGAAGAGTCTCAAACTTGAAGATGCATAATTAATGTCTGAAAAAGTTACTATTAAAGAAGTAAGGACTTATTCTACTTCAAAAAAAGGTGGTGGTGATTATCATCTTCAAGAAAAGGGACATTGGATAACAGATACATATATTTCAAATCCTATGTCAATGTACCCAGAATACAAAAAAACTAGAACAAGTTGGGGGATAGGTGTTTTAGGTTCGGTTGTTGTTGAAATTGAGTTATCAAATGGTGTTGTTGGTGTTGCAACCGGATTAGGAGGTGAGCCAGCTTGCTGGTTAATACAAAATCATTTTAAACGTTTCTTAATTGGACAAAGTCCAAAAAATTTAAACTTGATTTGGGATCAAATGTTTAAAGCTAGCATGTTTTATGGAAGAAAAGGAATTACCATTTGTGCAATAAGTGTTGTAGATCTTGCATTATGGGATTCATTAGGTATTTTAAGAAATGAACCAATTTGGGAAATGATTGGTGGCAAGGTTAGAGATGAAATTCACTTCTATTGCACTGGACCAGAACCAACCGCTGTTAGAGAAATGGGTTTTTGGGGTGCTAAAGTTCCTCTTCCATTTGGCCCTGCAGACGGTCATGAGGGTTTAGAAAAAAATTACCAGTTTCTAAAAAAACATAGAGACTCTGTTTCAAGTGAATTTCCTCTAATGGTAGATTGTTATATGTCTTTAACTGCACAATATGCAATTCAACTTGCAAAAAAGTGTGAAGATTTAAATATAAATTGGTGGGAGGAGGTTCTGCATCCAGATGATATTGATGGATACAAAACAATAAAACAAGCTCACCCTGATAAAAAATGGACAACCGGAGAACATGAATATACGCGTTACGGTTTTAGACAATTAATTGAAAGTAAGTCGATTGATATATTGCAGCCTGACGTTATGTGGGTAGGAGGTATGACTGAATTACTAAAAATTTCAGCTATGGCTTCAGCTTATGATTTACCTGTAGTTCCTCATGGAAGCGGACCATATTCTTCGCATTTTATTTTTTCTCAACCTCATTCTCCTTTTTGTGAATATATTGCAGGTAGTCCAGATGGAAAAAGTGTCGTTAAAATGTTTCCCTATTTTGATGGTGAACAATTACCAGAAAATGGAAAAATTAAACCTAGTGATGAGCCTGGATTTGGAATGAAAATAAAAAGTAAAGATTTGCTAGAGGAAATCAAATAAATTATAGGTCAAATATTTTACCAGGATTTAAAATATTATTTGGATCAAAGTTTTTTTTGATCATCTTCATTAGAGGTATATTATCGGGATGTTGTTTTATTAAATAATCTTTTTTTTGAAGGCCGATACCATGCTCACCAGTAATAGTTCCTTCTAATTCTAATGCTTTATCAACTAATTTATTACTAAATTCCCTTATATATTTGTATTCATTTTCCTTATTTGGATCATAAACAATAGTTACATGAAAATTACCATCACCAACATGTCCTACCATAGGTGCTTTTAATCCATTATTTTGTATTTCATTTTCTGCAAATTGTATACACTCAACAAGTTTTGATATTGGGACACAAACATCAGTAGCATAAACTCTAATGTCATCTCCTTGAGCTTTAACAGAATAATAAACATTGTGTCTAGCTTTCCAAATTTTATTTCTATCCTCAGTTGTTGATGCCCAGCTAAACTCACTTCCACCATTATTTTTTGAAATTTCTTCAACAACACTTATTGATTCTTTATTTGTACTTTCACTACCGTGAAATTCATAGAAAAGAGTAGGTAAACTATCCATATTTTCTAAGTTAGAATACTTTATACTTATATCCATTTGATCCTTATTTAGTAATTCTATTCTAGCAACTGATGCACCATATTGAATAATCTCCTGTGCTGTTAATACTGCAGAGTCTAAATTCTGAAATTGGCAAACTGCACTCATAATATTTTCTGGAATTGGAGATAATCGAAGTTGAATTTCAGTTATTATTCCTAAAGTTCCTTCTGATCCTACAAATAAATTAGTCAAATTATAACCAGCCGATGTTTTCTTGGCTCTTGTACCCGTTTTAATTATCTCACCATTTGCCATGACTATTGTTAAACCTAGAACCGCAGTTCTCATTGTTCCGTACATAACTGCCATTGTACCCGAAGCAGAACAAGCTGCCATACCACCCAAAGCTGCATTTGCACCTGGATCAATTGGAAAAAAAACACCTTTATCTTTAAGTGACTCATTAAGCTGCTCTCTAGTTACATTAGCTTGAACACGACAATCAAAGTCATCAGAATTTATCGATATTATTTTATTCAAATTCTCTAACGATAAAGTAATTCCATTATTATTTCCTACAACATGTCCTTCTAAGGATGTTCCAGTTCCATAAGCTGTTACAGGTGTTTTAAATTTATTACATTCTTTTAATATTTTTGATATTTCTTCATTACTATTTGGAAATACTACAGCTTCCGGCAATACAGGATCATATGCATCTTCGCCTTTTGAATGATTATTTCTGACACTTTCAGAAAAAGATATTCTATCACCTAAAAGATTACTTAATTTTTGAATTAATTCACTATCCATAACGAATTTTATATTATAGGTTATTTTATCAAAAAATATAAAAAATGAATACCACTTCTCTAGAATTAAATGAAATATATGATTTAGCTTTTAATGCTTTAAAAAAACATGGTTGTGATGATGTAAATGCAGAAGCAGTTGCAACAACTGTAACTCATGCTGAAAGAGATGGAAGTGTATCTCATGGTTTATTTCGAATTCCAGGATATGTAGCTTCTTTAAAAAGTAAAAAAGTTAAAGGAACTTCACGCCCATTTACTAATTTTTTGACACAAAATGCAATTAGAGTAGATGGTGATTATGGTTTTGCTCCAGTCGCTATTAATGTTGGTATTCCTGTTCTGATAGACACAACGAATAAGCACGGTGTGGGAGTTCTTACTATTCAAAATACTCACCATTTTGCAGCACTATGGCATGAAACAGAAGCATTGGCAGAAAATAATTTAATAGGTATTGCTTGTACAGCGTACAAACCTAGTGTTGCTCCAGCAGGTGCGAAAAAACCATTGTTTGGAACTAATCCTATTTCATTTGCATGGCCAAGAATAAATAATAGTCCAGTTGTTTATGACATGGCTACTTCTACAATGGCAATGGGAGAAGTGCAGGTGGCTGCGCGTGATGGTCATAAAGTACCCTATGGAACAGGATTAAATAAAGATGGTGAAAAAACTGACAACCCATCAGAGATAGCAAATGGAGGAGTTCTTCTTACATTTGGAGAATACAAAGGATCAGCAATAGCAATGATGATTGAATTATTAGCTGCCGGTCTTGTGGGAGATCTTTTTAGTTTTGAAGCTAAAGAACAAGATAATAATGATGGAGGTCCAGCAAGAGGTGGAGAATTTATAATGGCATTATCACCAGAATTGATTGCAGGAAAAAATTGGAATGAACACGCTGAAACTTTTTTTGAACAAATGACATCACTAGAAGGTGTGCGCTTACCTGGTCAAAGAAGACATACTAATAGAAAAAATAAGGGAAAAAGAGAAGTAAATACAAATTTAGTAGATAAAATAAATAGTTTAATCTAACCTTTTTGTAATATGGATGAAATTAAAGATTATTTTCTTGAACATATTGATAATGGTATTTGCAATGGTGCTGAATGGAAAATTATTTCTAAAAATAATATTTATCATAACTCTGTAGGTTTTAGAGATTTAAATAAAAGTCAACCTTTTGGTAAAAATTTATTCTATAGAGTATGGTCGATGACAAAACCTGTTGTATCACTTGCTACGATGCAACTAGTGGAAAAAAACTATTTATCATTATATGATACTATAGACAGATACTTGCCACAATTTAGAAAAGTAAAAATTTTAAATAAAAATGCCAGGAATATTTCTGAAACTTATATATCAAATAATATTCCAACAATTAGCCAATTACTAAAACATACAGCTGGTTTTACTTATAATAGTAGCGATAATTTAATTGGTCAAGAGTATGAAAAAAAGAAGATTTTTCTTCCAGGTGATACATCTTTAGAGG
>CACOVJ010000027.1 GCA_902630465.1 uncultured Alphaproteobacteria bacterium
AATTTAATTTTGAATCTTAAAAATGTAGATGGAATAGTATTAAGAACAGCAAAATTAACCAACAGTGTTATTTCTGAATGTAAATCTTTGAAAATTATTTCTAGGCATGGAGTAGGATATGATAATGTCGATTTAGAATATTTAAATAAAAATAATATTGGTTTAGGAATAACAGGTACATCTAATGCTATAAGTGTTGCTGAACATGTTATGTCAATGTTCTTCACAATTACTAAGCGAATGAATGATTATGATCAACTTGTTAAATCTGGAAATTTTAAAAAAAAATATGATCTTGGTGATTTTTTTGAACTTTATAATAAAAATGTACTCATTTTGGGATTTGGTAGGATAGGTCAGGCGCTAGCAAAAAGATGCCTTGGTTTTGAAATGAAAGTTTATGTGTATGATCCTTATGTTAAAGAAAATATAATAAAAAAAAATAATTGTATTCCAATTGAAAAAAATGAAGCTTTTGAAATTGCAGATTATATTAGTATTCATCTGCCCCTTAATGACAAAACAAGAAATTTTATATCAGAAAAAGAGTTTGGTATGTTTAAAAAAAATATGATTTTAGTAAATACATCAAGAGGCGGTATCATAAATGAAAAGGAATTATACAATGCATTAAATGAAAAAAAAATATTTGGGGCTGGTTTAGATGTTTTTGAAACTGAGCCACCTAGAAATGATAATCCATTACTTTCTCTTAATAATATTGTTTTAACACCACACAATGCTGCTCTAACTTTGGAAAGTAGAAAGCGAATGTCAATAGAGTCATGTAAAAATGTTATTGACTTTTTATTAATTAAAAAAAGTTTAAATATAAATAATTTTGTTAATTGGAATTTTATTAAAAATTATAGATTCAAATAAATATTTCCATCTTCTTCAGAGATGTCATATATTTTTAATCCATCTAACTCAGGATTACTAATACAATCACCTGAAACTATACTATACGTAGTACCACAGCTTGCACACTCAAGCTCTTCTTCTTCTACTTCGGCCTCACTTAATGGAGCCTGCTCCTCACAATTACAGTTACCTTGAGTAGAAAAAAATCCGCTATCTAATTTGTATATCGCAAAATTGCTGTCTTCATATTCAAAGTTTTCGACAGTACCAATTTCAATATCATCAGTGCTTCCAATTAAAATAGGGTCGACATCATCATTCATATTAAAATTTGTAAAATAAAAATAGAATAGAATAAATATTTTTTTTTAAAAAATTGTTAATTTATCTAAATTTTAGATTTTTTGTTGATAATTCTTGTATATTTGAAACTCCCATCAGCTTCATATCTCTTTCTATTTCGTTCCTCAAATTTGTCAGGCTTCTTTCAACACCTTTTTGACCACCTGAAGCTAAAGCATAAAGATACATTCTTCCACCAGAACAAGCTTTTGCACCAAGAGAAAGTGCCTTAAGTACATGGGTGCCTCTTCTAATCCCTCCTTCACAAATAACATCTATTTTATCTCCAACAGCATCTACTATTTCTGCTAATTGGTCGAATGGTGATCGTGAACCGTCTAATTGCCTACCTCCATGATTAGAAATCATAATTGCAGTTGCTCCTATGTCGACAGCTTTTTTTGCATCATCAACAGACATAATACCTTTGATAGCAAATTCTCGTCCCCATTGCTTGTTTATTTTTTCCACATCATTCCAGCTTAATGAATTATCAAGCATTTTTGTAAAGTAGTCACCTATAGTTGTCATTACTGTTGTTCCTTCTCTAATATGTTCTTTTAAATTACTTAGTTCCCATTTTGGCTTAGTGAAATAATTTAATGCCCACATTGGATGAAATGCAAAACTGAACATACTGCTTAATTTTAATTTCATTGGAATTGTAAAGCCGGTATGTAAGTCTCTTTCACGATTACCTCCAACAGCTGTATCTACTGTTACTGCCATTGCTTCAAAATTGGCTTCTTTACACCTTTCAATTAGAGCATTGTTTAGACCTTTATCCTTGTGAACATATAATTGAAATAACTTTGGAGAGGATACTAATTGCGAAATTTCTTCAATGCTTGCAGTTCCTAGTGAAGATATGCCAAACATTGTACCATGTTTCTCTGCAGCTTTAGCTACAGCTATTTCTCCTTCATGATGAAATAATCTTTGGAGAGCAGTTGGCGCACAATATAACGGTAAGTCAAGTTTTTGACCCATTACAGTTGTTGACATATCTACCTTATCTACTCCACTTAATACATTTGGAACAAGATCACATTGATTAAATGCCTCTGTATTTCGACGATATGTTATCTCATCGTCTGCAGCACCATCAATGTAATGAAATATAGGACCAGGTAATCTTCTTTTAGCAAGTTTCCTAAAATCTCCAACGTTATGGCAGTTATTAATGCTGCCAAACATCATGCAGAGATGGTTATTTGTTTCTGCTCTCCTAGACCTTCTATTCCAAGTTTCATTTCATCACCTGGTTTTAAAAAAACTTGGGGATTCATACCCATACCAACACCTGGTGGAGTGCCTGTTGAAATTATATCTCCAGGTTGAAGCGACATAAATTGACTTAAATAACTAATCAAAAAATTAACTCCATATACCATTGTACTTGTTGACCCATCTTGCATTCTCTTACCGTTTACATCTAGCCACATTTTTAAATTTTGTGGATCTGGAACTTCATCAGGAGTAACAAGGTAGGGTCCAATTGGTCCAAATGTATCACAAGACTTTCCTTTTACCCATTGACCTGAATGTTCAATTTGAAATTCTCTTTCACTTAAGTCATTTATAACACAATAACCAGCTATATGAGATTGAGATTGACTCTCACTAATATACTTAGTTTCTTTACCTATTACTATACCAAGCTCCACTTCCCAATCAGATTTTACAGACTTTCGAGGAATCTCAACATTATCATTGGGGCCTATAATTGCACTTGTAGCTTTAAAAAAAATAACTGGTTCTGGTGGAACTTCTAAACCAGACTCTTTCGCATGATCTGCATAGTTTAAACCAATACAAATGAATTTACCAATGCTGCTTTTACAAACACAAGGTGCTATACCATCATTATTTTCAACTTTAGGTAGTGAGTTAAAATCAACATTTTTTACTTCATTAAGTTTTTCTACTGTAACATTTTCATTATTCCAGTCACTAACAACGCCTGAAGCGTCACGTATATTTCCTTCTGCATCTAAAATTCCTGGTTTAACATCATTTCCAATTCTATATCTAAGTGTTTTCATTATAAGGTCCATCCTCCATCAATTAAGTTTAATGTTCCAGTTACAAAATCAGACTCATCACTTGCTAAATATGTTGCGAGTGATGCGATTTCTTCTGGTTGAGCAAGCCTACCCATAGCCTGTCTTGCAATAAAATCTTCTCTAGCTTTTTTTGGATCTTTAGCCATGTTTACCCTTCCAGTCCATGAGGGAGTTTCTACTGTACCCGGTAAAATTGCATTGCATCTGATACCTTTTTTTACATAATCTATGGCCAAAGCTTTTACAAAACCATTAAGCGCTGCTTTTGTTGTTCCATATATGTGTCTATTGGGAGCACCTTTTACACTTGAAGCAGCAGAAGAAATTATAATAATATTTCCTTTACCCTTATCTAACATTTTAGGAAGAAGATTGTAACTCATCAGATAAGCAGAATATACATTTACATTTATTGATCTATAAAATTCGTCATCATCACAGTCCATTAATGTACCATGATGGACGAAGCCTACTGCATGGAAAAGAACATCAATTGTATCTATGGATGAACAAAATTTTTCAACTTCGCTTTTATTAGTTGCATCAAGTTTTTGTACTTGAATTTTATTATTCTCTTCATTTAATTCAGTTAATTTATCTATATTAATATCCGTTGCTATTACGGAAGCTCCTTCATTAGCAAACTTAAGTGCCGAAGACCTACCAATGCCTTGAGCTGCCGCAGTTACAATAATTTTTTTATTTTTTAGTCTCATTTGACACTCTTCCAGTATTCACCATTTGGAAATGCAAACTCATTAACAGACTTTTCCTTCATTTCAATAGAATATCCATGATCAAGTGGTGGCATATAATTACCATTTTCAATTTTACAAGGATATATAAAGTGTTCATGTAAACTATCTTGATATTCCACTACTTTATCATTTTTTGAACCATTAATTAAAACGTAATCGATCATACATAAATGTTGAACATACTCACATAAACCAACACCACCTGCATGTGGAAATACGGGAACATTAAATTTATTAGCCATTAATAATACTACAATTATTTCATTTATACTCCCCAATCTACAACTATCTATTTGACAAATATTCATTGAACCTGATTCTAAAAATTGTTTGAACATTATACGACCGCCGCAAGCCTCTCCTGTTGCAAGCCTAACATCACCCACTTCTTTTTTTATTTTAGCAAAACCCATAACATCATCAGGACTGGTGGGTTCTTCAACAAAAAATAAATCAAATTTTTTATAAGCATTAATATGCTTAATAGATTGTTGAACACTCCATTGTTGATTTGCATCAACCATTATAAAGCAATCATCACCTATGGTTTTTCTAATTAATTCTAATCTTTTAAGATCTGCTTCAAGATCTAATCCTACTTTGATTTTAAAGTGCTTCCAGCCCTTTTTTATATATTCATTACACAGCTCAACTATTTTTTCATCTGAATAACCAAGCCAACCTGCAGCTGTTGTATAAGATGGATAGCCTTCTTTTAATATTGTATCAATTCGCCTTTGTTTATCAATTTGACTATTCTTCAAAATTGTTAAAGCCTCTTCCGGATTTAAAACATCTTCAATATACTTAAAAGGTAACCAACTTAAAATTTTATCTGGTTCACTCTCTACTATAAATTGCCAAAGTGGTTTCTTGTTCTTCTTTGCAATTAAATCCCAAAGAGAATTAAATATAGCTGCAACAGCCATATGCACAACACCTTTTTCAGGACCTAGCCATCGAAGTTGACTATGGTCAACACACTTAAACCAAAGTTTACCAATATCGTTTTCCAAATTTTCTAAATCCATATCTTCAAAGATATAGAAAAAATGTTTTATGCATTCTGCTACGATGTCATTTCCTTTTCCTATTGTAAAAGCAATACCAAAGCCTTTTAGATTAGGATCATCGGTGTAAACAGTAACGTAAGTAGCTGAATAATCTGGATCTGTATGAATTGCGTCAGAACCCGTCAAATCTTTTGAAGTTGGAAACCTGACGTCTTCAACAGTAAATTTAATTATTTTTGCCATTATTAAATCTTTTTGAACGTTGTATTATCAATAAAATCCCAGTCTAAGTCAATTCCAAGCCCGGGTTCAGTAGGTAGATGAGCAAATCCATTTTCAACTTTTATAGAATCTTTTAAGCCAAAATTAAAATATTCATAAGGCACAAGCACTTCAAAAAATTCAGAATTTTTTATTGCTGCACAACAATGCAGATTTACTAATTCTAATGGATGGTAAATTGCAGTATGAATTTCACATTGGACGCCAAAACTTTCTGCTAAATGTGCTGTTTTCATCGTAGCAGTTATTCCACCACTCCAAGAAACATCAGCTCTTACCATATCAACTACTCTTGTAGATATGCATTCTGCAACACTATATGGGTGCTTGGCTATAACTTCAGTTCCAATTATAGGAATATCTAAGATTCTTGTTAACTCTCTTAAATTATGAAAATTTTCGTCAAATAAAGGTTCCTCGTACCAATAATAATTTAACTTTTCTAATTCTCTTCCAAATCGTAAAGCTTGCTCAAAAGTATATGGAGCTACAGGATCACTCATTAATTTAAAATCATTGCCTACTGCATCACGTGTCATTTTATGCGCTTCCAAGTCAAAATCATATTTTCCTGGGGGATGAAGTTTATAGGCATTAAATCCTCTTTTTTTATATTCGATTGCCTCTTTTGCATAAGCTTCTGGGGTATCAAGTACAAGGGAGCTTCCATAAATTGGAACTTTATCTCTAAAAGCTCCTAAGTATTTATAAAGTGGTTGACCAGCTTGCATTGATGATAATAACCAACAATTAATATCGAAAGGACCATAGCTATAAATAGGTGCATGATTCCACCAACGATCAGCTGTTCTATATTCGTGCCAGTGTTTCTCACGGTAGAATGGATCACGACCAATAAAGAAGGGTTTAAAAATAGAATTAGCAATCTCACCAGCCATTTCTGCGCCACGTCCTGCAAAACCAAAAGTAGAGCTTGATAAACCCTCATCAGTATTAAATGTAATTACAAGAAACTCTAAATTAGATTTTTTACCATCACGCATTTCCGAATCCTTCATCACAGGTTCTTTGTGA
>CACOVJ010000028.1 GCA_902630465.1 uncultured Alphaproteobacteria bacterium
AAGCTGATAGAAATAATATACAATGATGTTATATGATTGGATCATTAACATATAGCGATTATAAAAATCTTTATAAAAATAAACAAATTATAAAAGAAAATTTTGATTCTTCACAGATACAACCCTCAAGTTTAGACTTAACACTTAGCGATGAATGTTATGAGATTAAGCATAGCTTCCTATCGCCCAAAAATATGGTGCGAGATAAGCTTGAAAATTTAGTTTTAAAAAAAATTAATTTACAAAAATCACATATTTTTAGAATTAATAAAACATATATTATAAAATTAAATGAAAGATTGAATCTTAAAAATAATATTTTAGGTCATTGCAATCCAAAAAGCAGTACTGGCAGGTTAGATATATTTTGTAGAACTATTGTTGACTATACAGATGAATATGAAAAAATTCCCAAAAATTATTGTGGTGAAATTTTCCTAGAAGTAACAAGCAGATCTTTTAATATTAAATTGAAAAGTGGTGATAAACTTAATCAATTAAGATTAGTTAGTAAAAAACATGTATTTTTATCAGATAAAGAATTAATTAAATTAAATGAGAAAAATAAAATTATTTTTCCGACAAATAATAGTCATATAAAAATTGAAAATGGTCTTAAGATTACAGCAGATTTGTCACAATTTCAAAAAATAGTAGCATATTCTGCTAAATCAAATGCTCCAATAATTGATTTTAATAAAATTAATTTTCATAAAATTAAAAATTACTGGAAAGAAATTTTAAGTGATAAAAAATCAATTATAATAAAAAAAAATAAGTTTTATATCCTTAAATCAAAAGAAAAGGTAAGAATACCTCGTAATCTAGCAGGTGAAATGATACCTTATGATACTAGGATAGGAGATTTCAGAGCTCACTATGCAGGTTTTTTTGATCCAGGTTTTGGGGACCCTAAAGGATCTTATGCTGTGTTAGAAGTAAAAACTAATGAATTGCCTTTTTTATTAGAAGATGGCCAAACTATAGCTAGAATTAAATATGAAAAGTTGAACAAAAAGAGTAATATTGTATACGGAAAAGATATTAAATCAAATTATCAAGATCAAGGTTTAAAATTAAGTAAGCATTTTAAATAGAATGAAAAATATATTAATTATTAATGGCCCTAACCTAAATTTATTAGGTAATAGAGAAGATGATATTTATGGCAAAGAAAGTTTAGATAAGATTAAATCTGATTGTGAAAAAAAAGGTATAGACAAAAAATTGGAAATTATTTTCTTTCAATCTAACAATGAAGGGGAAATAATTGATAAGATTCATGAAGTAAATGATAAATTTGATGGTTTGATTATTAATCCAGCAGCATTTACTCATTCATCAATTGCCATTCTAGATGCATTAAGAGCAATAAATAAGCCCAAGATAGAAATTCATCTTTCAAATATTTATGCAAGAGAAGAATATAGAAAAAAAAGTATTACTTCTGAAGGAGTAGATGGCTTAATTTGTGGATTTGGTGGAAATAGTTATCTTCTAGGAATTGAAGCAATATGCAAATTAATTTATAAATAAGTATGACTAAAATTGATAAAACAGATTTAGAGAATATTAAGTTAATCGTTAAAGAATCGAAAATTAATGGTGTTGCTAAAATAAAAATTAAAAAAAATGATTATGAAATAGAGATTACCTCAAATGACTTCACTGAAAATAATGTTTCCGTTCAAAAATTTGAAAAAAATACTGAAGTTAAAGAAGTTGAAAACACAAATAAAGTTGTAAATGAGGATAATATTATTAAATCTCCTATGGTAGGAGTTGCTTATCTTTCTGCTGATCCAAGTTCGCAACCTTATGTTAAAGTTGGTCAACATGTTAAAGCTGGCGATACTTTATTATTAATTGAAGCAATGAAGACTTTTAATGAAATTAAAGCTCCTAGATCAGGTATTATCAAAAAAATAGTTACTTTGAACAGTCAGCCTGTTGAATATGGTGATACTCTTATAATTTTTGAATAATGTTCAAAAAAATACTGATTGCTAATAGAGGAGAAATTGCTTTACGTGTACTTAGAGCCTGTAGAGAACTAGGAATAAAAACTGTAGCAATTCACTCTGATGTTGATGAAAATGCAATGCATGTAAGAATGGCAGATGAAAGTATTTGTGTCGGACCAGCATCTGCACAATCGAGTTATTTAAACATACCTGCAATTATAACTGCGGCTACGTTAACTGATGTAGACGCAATTCATCCTGGATATGGTTTTTTAAGCGAAAATCAAAGATTTGCAGAAATTATTGAAGAACACAATATTAAATTTATTGGTCCAAAATCAGAACATATCAAAATGATGGGTAACAAAATTGATGCAAAAAAAATAATGGATGAAACTGGGGTACCAACAGTAAAAGGTATTAATGACTTAAGTGATAAAAATAAAATTGAAGAGTTTATAAAAAGAGTAAAATATCCAATTATTGTAAAAGCAGCGAGTGGTGGTGGTGGTAAAGGAATGAGAATTGTCACGGAAGAAGATGATTTGAATAAAGCTATAAATGAAGCAAAAATTGAAGCAAAAAAATCATTTAATGATGAAAATGTTTATTTAGAAAAATTTTTAACATCTCCCAAACATATCGAAATTCAAGTTCTTTGTGATTCATTTGGAAATGTTGTTACTCTTGGAGAAAGAGATTGCTCAATTCAAAGGAAACATCAAAAACTTATTGAGGAAAGTCCAAGTTCAGTTCTAACAAATGAAAATAGAGAAAAAATTTCTGAACTTTGTAGAAAGGCTATGAAAGATATCGGATATGAAGGAGTTGGAACATTAGAATTTTTATATGAAAATGACGAATTTTATTTTATGGAAATGAATACAAGATTACAAGTTGAGCATCCAGTAACAGAAATGGTAACTGGTATTGATCTTGTTAAAGAACAGATTCTTGTAGCTAATGGTGAAAAGCTTACAATAAGACAAGAAGATATAAAGTTAAAAGGAAGCTCAATTGAATGTAGAATAAATGCTGAACATCCAGAAAGTTTTATACCATCACCTGGTAAAATAACACAATATCACCAACCTGGAGGACTGGGCATTAGAGTAGACTCAGCCGTTTATGATGGTTACTCAATTCCATCTCATTATGATAGTATGATTGGTAAATTAATTACATATGGAGCAACAAGATCAGAAGCTCTAAAAAAAATGAATAGAGCTCTAGAAGAATATGTAATTATGGGCATAAATACAAATATTCAACTCCATCAAAAAATTATTCAAACTGATGAATTTAAAAGAGGAAGTTACAACATTAATTTTATGTCAAATTTAATTGAGTAAAATAATTGAATTAAATAGCTTAATAGAATTTTATAGAAAAGCTTACTTTCCAATGGCTGATAGTAAATATTCTGAAGAAATAAAATTTTATAAGCCAAAACTTAGGTTTGTTATTCCAATTTCTAATTTTCGCTACCCAAAAAAACTATTTAATGAATTTAAAAAAACAAATTATAGTTTTAAAATTGATTACAATTTTTCAAAAGTTATAGAATTATGCAAAGAGATTAAAAGAAGAGATAAGGATACTTGGATCAACAATATTATTTTGGATACATATATTGAGTTATATAAAATAAAAAAATGTCACAGTGTAGAATGTTATGATGAAGATAAACTAGTTGGGGGTTTGTACGGTTTGCATATAGGATCATGTTTTTTTGGTGAAAGCATGTTCAGTTTAAAGACCAATACAAGTAAGTTTTGTCTACTTTATTTATTAGCAATATTGAAAAAAAATAACTTTTCCATTTTAGATTCACAGTTCTTCAATCCACATTTACTTCAGTTTGGAGCGTATGAGATAGAAACTGAAATTTATGAAAATAAACTAAAAGAAAGTTTAGAGGTTGAAAGTTTATTTGAGGATATTAATAATTTTCAAGAAGTCTTATCGTTACTACAATCTACTAACCAAAGATCATAAATAGGGTTTTCTAAAGGAGTAACATCAGGAGAAGAAGAAATCATCCAGCCTTTATAAATATTAGTATTTAAATTATTGATAGTATCGTAAACATCTAACAAAACATAATCTTCAGGAATTTCAGTTGGAGGAGTGCTGCCACAATACAAAACTTCAATATTTAAAGTTTCCCATGATATTTTAGAACCTACTAAAATATCTTTTGTAGAAACTTTATTAGTAGTTTTATTTAGCAACTTAAAAGAGGCATATTTTTTTTCAATAGTTTCCGCAGAAACAGTAAATGGTAGGAGAAAAAAAATTGTTACTCTAATTAGGTGTCCAAGATTTATATTCTTCTTCTTTTTTTTCTGGATCATAATTTTTTGAAAGAGGATGAGATGATGGAAAATATGCATCACTAGTGCCAGTCATATTTGGTTTATGATTTTTTTGCCATTTGTATTTGTGTGAATAGTCAAGTGGAGGATTATCAATTGATTTGTGAAGCCAAGCATGCCAGTGTGGTGGTATATTTGATGCCTCTATTTCACCATTAAAAATTACCCATCTTTTTGCTTTTAAATCTTTAAAATCTTTAGAACTACAGTAATATTTATTTCCTATATCATCACTACCAACTAAGTTTCCCTTAAGCCAAGTATAAATTTTTGTTCCTAATGACATTAATATTTCTATAAAGATTAATGGACAACTTTCCAATTAATATTTTTATTAGCATAAAAATTCTTTACCTTAATATCTTTATAACTAGATAATTCTGACATAGTCCATTCTTTTTTTTCTAATTTAATTTTTTTATCATTAATTGGAAAACTATAATGTTTTGCACCATTAATTGAACAAAATATCTCTAACTTATCAATTGCATTTTCTTGATCAAATATTTCTGCATATAATTCTATTGAGCAAGGAGAAGAAAATATTCCTGGCTTGGTTGACATATTTGGTTTTTTATCTTGAATTGGATGTGGAGCTGAGTCAGTACCTAAAAAAAATTTAGAATTATTGTGACATGCAGCTTTTCTCAAATCTATTAAATCTGTCTCGTTTTTAACAACTGGCATACAAAAATGGTGAGGGTTAATAGAGTCATCATTAAATACATCTTTTTTTGTTAAAAGCATGTGGTGCGGTGTAATTGATCCTGCAATATTTTTATTCTCTTTAATATAGTTTACTCCATATGAAGTTGATACATGTTCAAGTGTAATTTTTAAAAGGGGAAATTTTTTTCTAATAATGGTTAATTCATCATCTATAAAATATTTTTCTCTATCAAAAATATCAATATTTTCAGCTACTTTTTCTCCATGTATTAGTAATGGACTTTTTTCTTCTTCTAAAATCTCCAAAAATTTAAAAATTTTTGAAATGTCGCTTACTCCATGACTTGAGTTCGTAGTGGCATTAGAGGGATAAAGTTTAGATCCAAAGAAAATTTTATTTTGAACACCTTTTCTAAAATCTTCTAAATTTAAATTTTCATTTAAATAACAAGGTATAAGTGGCTCAAAATTATTACTAGATGCTTTTTTTAAAAGCTGTTTATAAGCAAAGGCCTTATTAGTATCTGTTATGGGAATTTCTGTATTTGGCATAGCCACACATCTTTTATTTATTCTTGAGGAGAAATTAGTAACCATTTCTAACATGTCACCTTCTCTAAAATGTACATGCCAATCATCTGGCTGAATTATTTCAATATTTTTATTCACAATAATTATTTTTTTTTAATGTAAAATAAATTTTTTCTACGCTTATAGAATCCATATAGGACTTTGTTTTATCAATATTTATACTTTTAAAATAGTTATAGCTTTCATTTGTTCTTATAACCTGTGAATCTTGCATATATGGAGCGTAAATCATATCATTTGTTGGGCCAAATAATACTATAGACTTTAATTTTGTTGCTGAAGCCATATGTGATAGTCCTGAGTCATTTCCAATAAATAATTTTGATTTCTTCATATAAGCAGCAGTTTGAGTCAGTGATGCGCCAAATAGATTAATTATCTTATTACTATCAATATTTTTGGTTATTTCATTTAAATAATTTTCTTCTTCTGACTTTGAACCAACTAAAATAAATTTAATATTTTTATTTTGAGATAAAATTTTGACTAAAAGTGAATTATAATTTTTAATACTCCAAATTTTTGGTTTCCAATTTCCTCCTGGAAATATAACAAAATATTCAAAATCATCAGATAAATGT
>CACOVJ010000029.1 GCA_902630465.1 uncultured Alphaproteobacteria bacterium
AGATGTCTATTTCCTGAGTTTGGGTCAAATGCAGTTCTTCCATGCAAAACCCTTCTATTATTAAAACAAAAAATATCACCTTCTTCCAACCTAAAATCAATTTTAAATTTTGGATTTTGTAGTAGCGATGCAAAGTATTGATAAGCCTCATAAAACTTCTTCATTTTTTTTGGATCTATATCAACTGCTCCCATTGCAGCCATACTAAATCTTATGTCATTAAAATCTTTATCTTTAGTTAGAGTAATAATTGGAGAATGAAGAATTCTTATTGCTTTTTGAGTATAGTCAGTGTCTTTAAATTTAACATAAGTAGTCGATAATATTTTAAAAATATCATTTTCATTTTTTCTTAGATAATTTGCTACCGCAAAACCATCTACTACTGATGATTTCCCTCCTGTGGCATCATTAACCAAGCAATGTAAAAACTGATAACCTGGAGCGTACTCAAAATAAGGCAAATCTGTATGGTTGCGTAAAGCTTGAGCTGTATAAGCTGTATTGTTAGGCTTGGGTATATTTATTACTTCAAAAGGTGTACCAAAAAAAGTTTCTCTATGATGGCTAATTCTGTTTAAAATTTTAAATCCTGATTTCTTTTTGGTAGGAGATTTTTTAACAACAGCAAATCCATAAGAATGTAATAATTCAAGCCATTTTTTTAAATATTGATCTTCCTTTATAATTTTATCATGATCTAATTTTATTTTGTTAAATTTTTTTTTAAAATTTCCATCCCAAAATACATATGGGCTTTTATATTTTTCATTATTTATTTCCGTATAACAATGATCTCTAAGCCACTTTAACTCAAATTGACTTTCATGTTTATTTTCACTCCAATAAATATTTAATTTTTTATTTTGGACTTTAAATTCTTTTGGAAAAATTGATTTACTAACTGTAAGAATATTAAATACTCTCATATTGGCAGTAGGATGAATAGCTGTAGGACAATTATCTCTTAACCATAAAAAATGGAATCTACTTTTAAAGTTATCCCCCCATTTTATAGATAAATAATTTCTTTTTCTTTCTATAGCTTTTACAGTGTATTTTTGATTCATGTTTAAATATTTATATCTCAATAAATTAACATAGTATATTGAATAACATAATGAAATCTAAAAATAATAATCTCTTGGGTATTTCATTTATGGTACTCTCAATGTTTTGTCTAAGTATTAATGACATGACATACAAATATTTAAGTTTTCATTTTCCTGTATGGGAGTCTGTTTTCTTTAGAGCTTTAAGTGGCAGTATTATTGCTTTACTTCTTACAATATACTTTGGTTTCAATAAATTAAAAACAAAAAAACCTATCGGACATTTAATAAGGGCCTTCTCAGCTTCAGGATGTGTAGTATTTTATATTTATGGAATAAATAATTTAATGTTATCAGAAAATATTGCTATTGCTCATTCAGCTCCAATAATTGCTGCATTTCTTGCTGTTCCCATACTAGGAGAAAGAATTGGTATTTTAAGAACTTCAGCCATTTTAATAGGTTTTATAGGTGTGTTAATAATAGTTAAACCAGGCACAGATCTGTTTAAGCTTGAGTCTTTATATCCTCTTATTTCTGCATGTTTTATGGCATCAGTTTATCTATCAACAAGATCAGTAATGAGCACTGATTCCAGTGTTGCTATAATTTTTTATTATTCTTTTGCTTTGTTAATTACATCCTTAGTATTTTTTCCAAAGGATTTTATAATGCCTAACATAGGTCAGATTTTAATCGCATCTAGTTTAGGTGTCATGGGTTCACTTGGGCATTTATTTATGTCTCAAGCAGCTAAATATGCTGATGTTGCAGTTACATCACCATTTGAATATTCATCTTTCATTTTTGTTGGATTAATGGGTTTCTTAATTTTTGCAGAAGTTCCAACCTATAGTATATATTTAGGAGGCTTTATCATTATTTTTAGTGGAATTTTTATTGCTTATAGAGAAAGAAAAAATATTAATTAATTAAATAAAAAGTGAAACAAACATTTGATTACATAGTTGCTGGAGGCGGTTCTGCTGGCTGTACTTTAGCTTCAAGATTATGTGAAAACAAAGATATTAAAGTTTTATTAATTGAGGCTGGTGGCTCAGGTAAAAGCCTATTCACTCAAATGCCAGGTGGAAATGGATTTATATTTGGAAATCCAAAGTTTGATTGGGGTTTTGAATCAGTGCCGCAACCACAATTAAATAATAGAAAAATTTTATACCCAAGAGGAAAAGGATTGGGTGGATCTTCTCTATTAAATGGAATGATATATATGAGAGGTGCATCAGGTGACTTTAATCGATGGAGACAAAAAGGGCTTCAGGGTTGGTCATATGATGATGTATTGCCATACTTTAAGAAATCAGCATCTGCTTACCACAGAAAAGAGGGCAAATATCATTCACATTCTGGTCCATTAAAACTTACACCAGCTGGCAATTATAATGAAATAGATGAGGCATTTATTAATGCATGTTTGGAAGCAGGTTCAAAAATTAATAATGATTTTTACAGTGATAGTCTAAATGGTGTGGGAAGATATGATGTCAAAGTTTGGAATGGAAAAAGACAATCTTCTGCAGAAGCATATTTAAAATTTAAACCTAAAAATTTAACTATTTATAAAAATACTTCAGTAGTTAAAATTTTAATTAAAAAATCTAAAGCTATAGGATTAACTTTATCAAAAGGTAATGTTTATGCTTCATCAGAAATTATATTATGTCTTGGCGCATTTGGCAGTCCAAAATGTTTAATGTTATCTGGTATTGGGCCATACGAACATTTAAAAGATATGGGTGTTGATGTAGTCAATGATTTACCTGGTGTAGGTGAAAATCTTCATGATCATCCTATTATGCCAATGAATTGGGGTTTGAAAAATAATAATAAAAGCTTTTCGAAATATCAAAGAATTGACAAAGCATTGTTAGTTGGTCTTCAATATATTTTATTTAAAAGAGGTGTAACATCTGCACCATTTTGGTCTACTAACCTTTTTCATTCAATAAGAGAAAAAGAAATGCCAGAACTTCAAATTTTTATGACCTCTATGTGTTTTAAAGAAGAAAAATATACAACTTCATTTAATTTAGATCATTTATTAAATTTTGGATCTGTTTTTTTTTCAAGAGGAAAAAAAGCTTTTCCAGGCTTACATTTTCAAATTAATTTATTGAGACCTAAGAGTACTGGTAATGTAAGATTGAAAAGCTCAAACCCAAATGAAGAGCTGCAGATAAATCCTAATTGGTTTTCAGATTTACTAGATATGGATGATCTTATAGAAGGCATGAAATATACAAGAGAAGTATTATCAAAACCAAGTTTAAATAATATTGTTTCAGAGGAATTATTACCTGGTAAAGACGTAAAAAGTACTGAAGATATGAAAGAATCAGTTCGAAATCATGTTCAAACTGGTCACCATCCTTCATCCACATGTGCAATGGGATCTGATAATAATAAACTAGCAGTTTTAGATGAAAAATTAAGAGTTAAAGGTATAAAAAACTTAAGAGTAGTTGACGCTTCATCCTTTCCAGATATGATTAGTGGAAATATAAATGCTTCTGTAATTATGTTGGCAGAAAAAGCAGCAGATATGATATTAGAAAACATAAATTAATTATGTCAGAGATTAAAATTTTTAAATATTATGCTGGTAGCAATTGGCATGAACCTTCTTCTGGTAGATATTTTGAAAGCGAAGATCCATCAATTGGTAAAGTATGGGCAAAGCTTCCCAACTGTAATTTAGATGACATTAATATTGCAGTTAAAAGTGCTAAAAGTGCTTATTATGATGGGCCATGGGGAAAAATGCATCCAGCTGAAAGAGGAAGAATTCTACATAGAATAGGTGATGTTATTTCAAAAAATGCTGAAAAAATTGGAAATATTGAAACAAAAGATAATGGTAAATTACCAAAAAATATTACACCATCTTTGACAAGTTGGCAGACTGAGAGCTTTTATTATTACGCTGGAATGTGTGATAAATTTGAAGGTCGATTAATACCATCTGAAGTTCCTAATATGCATAATTATTTAAAATGGGAGCCTTTTGGTGTTGTAGCTCTTATCCTTCCTTGGAATTCACCAGTTGGAACATTGATATGGAAATTAGCACCTGCACTTGCTTCTGGTAATACAGTTGTTATTAAACCTTCTGAAAGAGCATCATGCTCAACTTTAGAGTTAATGAGTATTTTGGAAGAAGCAGATTTACCAGAAGGATTAATTAATGTCGTAACTGGCTTTGGTCAAACTACCGGAGCCCCTTTGATAGAGCACGATGATGTTAGAATGATTAGTTTTACTGGTGGTACAAAAGGTGGTAGCGCTGCAAGTCTTAGTGCATCAAAAAAAGTAAAGCCTATAATTATGGAACTTGGTGGAAAATCACCTCAAATTATATTTAGAGATGCCGATATAAATTTATCAGTGAACGGTGTTGTTTCTGGGATATTTCCAGTAGCTGGACATAGTTGTATTTCAGGATCAAGAATATTAGTTCATAAAAATATCAAAGATGAATTTACTAACAAGTTGCTAGAAGTAGTCAAAAAAGCAAAAGTGGGGAGCCCAAATGACCCCTCAACTCAAATTGGACCAATTGCCAATAAAGAACAGTATGAATTTATCTTGTCAAAAATAGATGATGCGGAAAAAAGAGGATTGAAATTATTAATTGATGGAAGAAAAGAGAATAAATCTCAAGGTTATTATATTGGTCCAACAATATTTGATAATGTTCCTAATGAAGATGATTTAGCCCAAAATGAAATATTCGGACCTGTAGCCTCAATGCAAACTTGGGAGGATGAAAATGAAGTAATTAAAATTGCAAACGATACTATTTATGGGCTTGCAGCAGGTATTTGGACTAAGGATACTAATAAAGCTATACGTTTAGCGGATAAGATAGAGGCTGGAACTGTTTATATAAATAATTATTTTAATGCTTCTACTCAATCTCCGGTTGGTGGTTTCAAGCAATCAGGATACGGTCGTGAAAATGGATGGGAGGGAATGCAAAGTTACATGCAGACTAAATCTACTTGGCTAGCTACCAATCCATTTCAACCAGACCCATTTTAAGAAGTAATTATTCTTTCCAGTTTGGCTCTCTTTTTTCTAAAAAAGCTTCAATACCTTCCTTGGAATCATCGTGTAACATATTTTCTGTCATTACCTT
>CACOVJ010000030.1 GCA_902630465.1 uncultured Alphaproteobacteria bacterium
GCAATGCCTCCTAGTCTCGTAACCATTCTTCTGGCATACTCAAAGGTTATGATTCCTCCTTGTGAAAATCCAATGACAAAACAATCTGTTGTCTTCAATTTAAGTTGTTCTAAATAAAAATTAATTGTCTCATTCAATTTTAATACAGATAATTCAATTTCTTTATTTACTAATTCGTACTCTTTTGGGCCTGCGTCAGAGATATAAACTCCTCCAGGATACAAATCAAACCATTGATAACCCATCATATTTCCCTGAATAATACTTGGAGCATTTAAAGACACATAATGCATTCCCCAATTATCTTCGTCTATAGGTTGAGCAAGGTGCATAAAATTGGCAGCATTGTCACCATATCCATGCAACATAACCATTAGTTTTGATGGATTGTCATGTTTTGATAGTGAGGGCCCTTTTAGCAAATTATCCATAACGACTATATGTACGAATTCTTGTTTCATTCAAGATAAGTTTTATATAATAGGTATCTTATGAGTTCTATGCAGATAATATTAGTTTTGTTTATGGTTGCTACACTAGCTGTAGTAGTAATAGGGGTTATTGCAATGGCAGTAAATGGTAAACTTAATAAAAATCATAGTAATAAATTGATGAGGCTAAGAGTGTTATTCCAGGCAATTGCTATATTAGTATTTGTGATTATTGTCTGGTTAGCAAGGAATTAAGCAAAATATAGGCACTAGAAAATAAAGTCAATATTTAGTATAAGCTCATCGATATGGGTATTCATTTTAATCATAAGTCAAAAGCAGGTGACAGAAAGATGCAAAAAGAATTAAAGCTTAAAATGAAAGCTGAAGAACGAAAGAAAAAGCGTGAAGAACAAGAGCGTCTTAAACAAGAAGAAGAAATGAGAAAGTTAGAAGAGCTAACAAGACCAGATAAGCCTGCTGAAAAATAAAACTTATATTTATATAAAAATTTATGCTGGATGGTTCTTTCTAATAAATTTTTTTAATATTTCTAAAGACTGACCTGCTTCTTCTAACAAAATCATATGACCACAGTTTTCAATTATTTCAACTTCTGAGTTCTTAATATTTTCTGCTAATTTCTTTCCTGCCTTTATAGGGCACATTCTATCTCTATCGCCAAGTATATTTATTGCAGGACATTTTATTTTTTTTGCTGCCTCGAATCCATTTTTGTAATTATCACATGCTCTAAAATCCACACCAAGTGCGTTTTTTACAGATCCATTAATGACAATTGAACCTCCTAAATTCATATGATGTAGTCCAGGAACTGGATGGCCTCCAAAATGTCCAGCTGGGCCATGAGCCCAATCCATCATTAAGTCTACAGCTTTTGGATCTCCTTTCTCAGCTAAATCTAACAATTCTGGATTCATTGGAATTTCACCCGCACCTCCCATTAATCCAATAGATTTTATTTTTTCAGGAAATTGTGATGCGCATTCTAAAACAACTAAACATCCTTGTGAGTGTCCTACTAGAGATGCTTCTTTCATTTCCATTGCGTCTATGACATCTGATATCCACTTTCCTTGCTCTTCAATAGACTCCAATGCTGGTCCTTCAGAGTATCCATGTCCTGGCAAATCTATTGCTAAAACACTATAACCATGAAAAGCAAAGTACCGCGTTTGCAAAACCCAAGTAATATGACTTAATCCACTACCATGAATAAAAATAATAAGAGGTTTTTTTTTATCAAAGGGTCTTCCACCAGTTGAAGCAAAAACCTCTTTATCATTTACTTTAAACTTCATTTATTAGCTACAAGTCTTGGTTTTTTTGCTGCTCTGAAACCGTCTTCAAAATCATTTATAATATCCTCTATATCTTCAATACCAACTGATAATCTGATCATATCATGAGACATATTTGCTAATTTTAAAGTTGCTTCATCCATTTGCGAATGTGTTGCTGAAGCTGGATGTATAACTAGTGTTCTAGTATCGCCTACATTTGCTAAATGAGAAGCTAGTTTAACATTATCAATAAATGCAGCTCCGGCTTCTTTTCCACCTTTAATTCCAAAGGCTATCATAGAGCCTGTACCCTTAGGTAAAAGTTTTTTTGCAAGTTCATAATCTGGATTGTCTTTTAAACTCGCATGGGAAACCCAGGCTACACTTTCATGACTGCTTAAGTATTCAACCATCTTTAGAGCATTAGAACAATGTTTCTCCATACGCACAGAAAGAGTTTCAATCCCCTGCAAAACATTCCATGCATTTTGAGGACTTAAACATGGTCCCATATCTCTCATTCCCTCAGCTCTTGCTTTCATAGTAAATGCAACTGGGCCAAACTCTTCTGCAAATGATAACCCGTGATAACCCTCATAGGGCTCAGTCATAGTTGGAAATTTATCAGTTTTTAAAAAATCAAATTTTCCACCCTCTACTAAAATTCCCGCCATTGAAGATCCATGACCTGCCATCCATTTAGTTAAAGAATGTACAACGAAATCAGCTCCATGTTCCAATGGTTTAAACAAATACGGAGTTTGATAGGTGCTATCAATTATAACTGGAATACCGGCTTCGTGAGCAATGTTAGATATTTCTGGTAAATTCATTAATTCATTTCCAGGGTTTCCAACTAATTCTCCATAAATACATTTAGTGTTTTCCTGAATTGCTTTTTTAAAACCTTCTGTGTCTCTTGGTTTAACGAAAGTTGCTTTAATTCCAAACTTTGGAAGAGTTAATCGAAATAAATTTACTGTTCCACCATATAACTGTGAAGATACAACGACATGATCACCAGCATTACATAATGTCATTATAGTTAGAAAGATAGCACTCATGCCGGAAGCAGTAGCTAATGCTGCAGTGCCACCTTCCAGGGCTGCAACACGTTCTTCTAAAACTTGAACAGTTGGATTTGAAATTCGACTATATATATGGCCACCACGCTCCAAGTTAAATAATGCTGCCGCGTGATCAACATCATCAAACATATAAGATGTTGTTTGATAAATAGGCACTTGTCTTGAGCCTGCATTTTTACTTGGCATATATCCTGCATGCAAACTTAACGTATCAAATTTGTAAGTTTTTGGGTCCATTTTAAATCTCCTTTGCTTTCTTTCTTAGTTCAAATTTTTGTATCTTTCCTGTTGATGTTTTAGGTAACTCACCAAAGATTACATTCTTTGGCCTCTTAAATCCAGCCATATTTTCTTTACAAAACTGAATAACTTCTTCTTCTGTGGCACTTTTACCAGGGGCTAATTCTACAAATGCACATGGTGTCTCACCCCATTTTTCGTCAGGTTTAGCTACTACAGCCACTAATGAAACTGCTGGATGTTTTGCAACAACATTTTCAACTTCAACTGATGAAATATTTTCACCACCAGATATAATAATATCTTTTGATCGGTCTTTGATTTGAATGTAACCATTAGGATAGACAACGGCAAGGTCTCCAGAATGAAACCAGCCTTTTTTCATTGATACTTCAGTTGCTTCTTTATTTTTATAATAGCCTTTCATAACAACATTTCCTCTTATAAGAATTTCACCCATAGTTTCCCCGTCCATTGGAACAGGTTTATAAGTGTCAGGATCAGCTACGCATACCTCTTCGGTGTTTGGATAGCGAACACCTTGCCTTGCTTTGATATCTGCTTTTTCCGAATTTGGATAATTATTCCATTCATCATTCCAGGCACACTGGAGTATATGCCCATAGGTTTCAGTTAAGCCATAAACATGCATTACTTCAAATCCGAGATTATCCATTTTTTCTAAAATAGCACTCGTTGGAGGTGCGCCAGCTGTTAAAACAAAAACTTTATGTTTAATATCTTTTTTATCTTTTTCATCAGCATTAGCAATTAAACTAAGTACGATTGGTGCTCCTCCAAAATGAGTAACCTTATGTTGATCTATTAAATTGTAAATATCTTTCGCAATAATATAACGACAACAAATAATTTTTGCATGTATTAATGCTGCAGTCCATGGATAACCCCACCCGTTGCAATGAAACATTGGTACTGTATATAAAAAAGTTAATTTATTTGGCATATTCCATGCGGTTACACTTCCTGTTGACATTAAGTAAGAACCTCGATGATGATAAACAACACCCTTCGGTTTGCCAGTAGTACCTGATGTATAACTTAGTGAAATTGCTTGCCACTCATCTTCTGGTAACGACCAATTAAAATTATCATCTCCTAACTCAAGAAATTCTTCATATGTCCAATCACCAATTTTTTCACCTTCACCTTCTTTTAGTTGTGCCTGATCATCATGAATATCTATTATGGGAATTTTTTTTCCATATATTTCAAGAGCTTTTTTCATTGTTGGTGAAAATTGAGTATCTGTAATTAATAATTGAGCATCGCTATGATCTAAAATGTATGCTATTGTTTCAGCATCAAGTCTAGTATTTATTGTATTTATAACTCCACCTGTCATTGGAATAGAATAGTGGGCTTCAAATAATTCTGGTGTATTGGCGGCAATAATAGAGACGGTACTTCCCTTTTTTATTCCTTGTTTTGTTAATGCACTTGCAAACTTAGTGCAACGTTTATATGTTTCAATCCAAGTGTACTTTCTCTTACCATAGATTAGTGACTCATAATTAGGATATATATCTTTGACACGAGATATGAAACTTAAAGGTGATAAAGGCACAAAGTTTGCTGAATTCTTTTCTAAA
>CACOVJ010000031.1 GCA_902630465.1 uncultured Alphaproteobacteria bacterium
CTGATTGTCTATACCCGCCAAATGGTGTACCTGGATCTGCACTACTACCATTAATGTACACACCACCAGACCTAAATTTTCTAGCTACTCTTTGTGCTTTATTTTTATCATTTGTTTGAACATAATTTCCTAATCCATAAGATGTGTCATTAACTATAGAAATTGCCTCATTTTCATTTTCAAATGGTATTATTGATAAAACTGGGCCAAATATTTCTTCCTTTGCAATTCTCATTTTATTAGTTACGTTTGTAAATATAGTTGGTTTAATGAAATAACCTTTATCAAGTCCTTCAGGTTTACCTGGGCCACCAGCAACAAGTGTGGCACCCTCTTCAACTCCGCTATTAATCAGATCTATTATTTTTTCATATTGTTTTTTTGAAATTACAGGGCCTATGTGATCACCTTTTTTTAGAGCTATATCGACTTTTATTTTATTAGCCTCTTCCTTTGCTTCTTCTACAGCTCTTTTATAAATTGATTTCTCTACAAGCATTCGTGTTGGGGCATCACATGACTGTCCTGAATTACTCATTATATTTCTGACACCTTCTCTAATAGCATTTGGATGTGAGTCACTAAATACTATATTGCCACCTTTACCACCCAATTCAAGACAAACTCTTTTTACTGTATTTGCAGCATTTTTTGAGATTAGTTTTCCAGCTCGAGTAGATCCCGTAAAAGAAATCATATCGATATCGGAGTGATTTGATAAATCAGTTCCTACGCCATCTCCATCTCCATTTACCAAATTGAATACTCCCGCAGGGAAACCTGCTTCATTAATCATTTCAGCAAAAATCATCCCTGACAATGGAGCGATTTCTGAAGGTTTCAAAATCATTGTACAGCCAGTTGCTAAAGCAGGTATTACTTTTAGGGTAATTTGGTTGATAGGCCAATTCCAAGGAGTTATTAAACCACATACACCTATTGGCTCATAAACAATATAATTATTTGAATTATCCTCAAATTTTTTCTCAAATTCAAACTCTTTTAATCTTTTGATAAAATCTTTAATATGATCAAAACCAGATGAAGTTTGTGCTGACGAAGACCAGTCAAGAGGCGCGCCCATCTCGTTGGACATTATTTCAGTAATTTCATCCCACCGTGATTTATAAATTTTAAGTAAATTTTCTAATAAATCAATTTTGATTTTTTTATTAACTTGGCTCCATTCTTTAAAAGAATATTTAGCTGCGTTAACTGCTAAATTTACATCTTCTTTAGAACCTAAGGAAATAAGTGCGAAGGCTTCTTCGTTAGATGGGTTGATAATCTTAAAATCATTTTGTAATATTGGCTCTACCCACTTCCCATTAATATAAAATTTGCGTTTATCAATCATAAAATCAATTTAATTTAATACATTATTATATTAATTATTTAATTTTTTAAAAATTAGAATAAAACGTTATACTATAGGAGTTGGAATGGCACTACAAAATATTGAACTTGATAGTGAATATGTAAGATCACAATTTCCGGCATTCAATGATCAACTAGCAAAAGATTGGTCATTTTTTGAAAACGCTGGTGGAAGCTATGTTCCCAAAAATGTCATTGATCAACTTTCAAATTTCATGACTTCAACTAAAGTTCAACCGTACGCAGATTATGCGATGTCTAAAATTGCAGGAGACAATATGGACAAAGCTACAAAACTTTTCTCTCAAATGATTAATGCCAAGGAAAATGAAATTATCATTGGAGGCTCTACTTCTATTAATTTATACGTCTTATCTAATGCATTAAAATATATATTAAATCCTGGAGATGAAGTCATAGTAACAAACCAAGATCATGAAGCTAATATAAGCCCTTGGAGGAGGTTAAATCAAAATGGAGCAAAAATAATTGAATGGAAGTTTAGTTTAGATACTCATGATTTAGAAATTGATGAGCTTAAAAAATTAATTTCACCTAAAACAAAAATATTGGCTGTAACTCATTGTTCAAATATTATTGGATCTATAAACAACATTAAGGAGATAACTAAATTAGCACACGAATACAATATTATTGTAATAGCTGATGGCGTTTCATATGCTCCTCATGGTTTCCCAAATGTAAAAGATCTAGATGTAGATTTTTACACATTTAGTCTTTACAAAACTTATGGTCCCCACTTAGCTTTATTATATGGCAAAGAAGAATTACTAAAAAAACTACCTAATCAAAATCATGAGTTTCTTGATGGTCAATATCCATATACCATAAATCCTGGAGGTCCTAATCATGAAGAATTAGTTTCATTAATAGGAATTTATGAGTATTTTACTAACTTATATATACATCATTTTGGAAGTGATGAATTATCTATTTTATTAAGGATTAAAAAAATTAATGAATTGATTGCAACTCATGAAGAAAAGATTGCTAACCCAATTTTAGAATATATCTCAGAAAGAAAAGATTTTAATTTAATTGGCAAAAGTAAAATAGTAAATAAAAATAGAGCGCCTACAATTTCATTTACTAAGCAAAATAAATCTTCAAAAGAAGTAAGTGATTTTTTAATTTCTAATAAAATAGCAACTAGAAATGATAATTTTTACGCATGGAGATGTTTGCAGGCTCTTGGAATTAACCCTAAAGATGGAGTTATTCGTATTAGTTTAGTACACTATAATAATAAAAATGATGTTGATAATTTAATTAATACTTTAGAAAAATATATTTAATTACGAACCATGATTTTGTTAATTATGTAAAAATACATAATAAAAATTAACAAATATATTAGAATAGAGTAAAATCCTAAAAATTTTATTAAAAAATATCCTAGAATAATTGATAGAATAGATAAAATATTAATTAATAATAATGCTTTAAACTGTGAATTAAATACATTCATAAGAATATGGTGTATGTGTATTTTATCTGGATAAATAGGATTAGTTTTTTTAGCTATTCTTATAATAATGACTCTTATTAAATCATAAATAGGAACTAAAACAAGCCAAGGCACTAAAAAAGAATCAATTAACATGTTTTCAGATGAATATATTAATATACATCCCAAAATAAAACCTAAAAATGTGCTTCCACTATCACCAAGAAAAATCTGATTAAATTTAAATACCTTTATATTTACAAAAAAGAACAAAAATACATTAAAAAATAAGATAATATATAAATTAAAATTTTCATTATTAATTAAATAAAAAATAAATATTGAAAAAATAGGTACTAAGAAAGAAGAGGAAGCTAAACCATCTATTCCATCAATAAAATTAAAAGAATTAATTAAAGCAATTAAACATAATAGTGTAAATATATATCCAAATATATTGAGTTCTAAATAAATATTTTGAGAATAAAGATGGCTAATATTTATTCCTGCATTTATAATAAAAGAAATCGCGATAACTTGAATTAAGAGTCTTATATATGGTGAAACTGAATAAATATCATCATAAACACCTAAAGAAATTAAAATAAAAGATGAGAAAAATACGTAAAAAAATAAATTATCAAACTTTACATCAAATAATAAAACTACAAGAATACAAGAAATAAAAATTAGCGGCCCTCCCACTAAAGGTATCATTCCTTGGTGAATTTTTCTATTATTAGAAATATCTAAGAGTTTGATTTTGTATGAGATTTTCAACAGAATGAAATATAATATAAAAAAAAATATGAAATTGGTTATAAAAAGAGTTAAATAATTAATTTCCATGGGTATAATAATATTTGTAACAAATTTATTTTTATTTATATATAGTTTTTAATACAAAGGTGAATTTTTGAATACTGCTGAAATAAAGAATTCTGGATATATTGTAAAAGATGATCTTATAACAGGTACTGATCTTGAAAGCCTTCAGGCATTTACAAGAAACTCCATAGAAGAATTCAAGGGAAGAAACTTTAGACTTTATGATAAAGATTTTGATAATTCTATAATATCTAGTCCTGCTTTTAATAACAAAATTGATAGTTTTATCCAAAATATTATTAAAAATGAGTATCCTGAATTTAGTAATAAAAGTTCTGACATATATAAGGTATTGAGAGTAGTTGCAGGAGCAAAACAAAAAGAGCAGGCAAATTTATTTCATTTTGATGCACATTTAATTACAATTCTCATTCCAATCATAATACCAGACAATGCAAACAATAAAAATGGGGATTTAGTTATACTTCCTAATATAAGAAGGGTTCATAAATATTTAATTCTAAATATCATTCAAAAGATTTTTTTCCAAAATAAAATCGTTAGAAAAATTCTTTCGAAATTTTCTTTAAAAAACTTTCTAGATTACAAAATTCTTAAATTAAAGGTGGGAAATATTTACGCTTTTAATGGCTTTACCACGCTCCATGGAAATATGGAAATTGATGAAGGTTCTGTTAGAGCAACATTATTAGTCCACGCTTATGATATTTTTAAAAATTCCTCCATTATTAAGAATAATAGGAAAAGAAGTATCATGAAAGAAGTGAAAAATATTCAATAGTTTTATAGACTAAAAGAACTATTATTTTTTCCAAACATATTTTTAATATCAATAATTACACCTTTATTATTTTTTAATGATTTTCTAATTTTTAAAATTCCTATTTTTTTAAAAT
>CACOVJ010000032.1 GCA_902630465.1 uncultured Alphaproteobacteria bacterium
AAATAAGATAAGTTTTCTGACTGTATATTTTGATAACCCAAATTTGATAATTTTCCAATAAGATCTAAAGGGAGCATTTGATGAAAACAATGAGCTCTGAATGCTTCATGGATAATATCATTTAATTTTTTTTCTGGACCATAAAATCTAAAATAATCCCATAAAATTGAAACATTAACAAATTTTGAATTTTTTTTTGAAATTCTTTTTAGTTCGTTTAAAGATAAATCAATATCTTCGATATATTCAAGTGTTTGAGTTGAAGTAACTCTATCACAAAAACTATTTTCAATATTAATTTTATCCGCTGTACAACAAATAAGTTCAACATTATTTAAATTTTTACAACGATTATTTGCAGCTTCTAGCTGATCTTTACTCGGATCAATTCCAATTGACTTCCCATTTTGACCTATACCCAAAGCTATTTCTTGAACCAAATGTCCGCCACCACAACCAATATCAATTACATTATGCCCAATTTCAAGATCTAGTGAATTCATTATTGAAAGTCGACGAGAAACGCCTGCATAACTATTAGCAATTTTTTTATCTCTTCTCAATCAATTGCTATAACTGCTGAAGATATTGAAAATGCTGATCCATCAGGTCAAACTGTAGAATTCTGGGTTCAATATTCTGACGAAAGATTAGATGCGATGATGGCAAGAGCAGAAAGATTTGAAGCAGAAACAGGAATTAAAGTTAATGTTGTTCACAAGGGGCATTACGGCAAAGTTCAATCAGCCATGATGTCAGCTGCAGGAACAAAAGATATTGCTGATGTTGCTAGAGGTTATGGTAATGCTGCTGCAGACATGTATCTAATTGGAGCATCAATAGATCAATCAATTCTAGCAAACAGTAAAAAATGGGGTGTATCACAAGATGATATTAATGATTGGGGTGCAAACTGGACAGTAGGATACTCTCCATACTTTGACGGTAATCCTAAGTTATTACATGAAGTCGGTAAATCAATTGAAATACTCTATTACAATGCTGATTGGTTAAAGGAATTAGGATTAGATGAACCAAAAACTCCTGCTGATTTTGCTGAAGCTGCATGTGCTGCAACGAATCAAGATTTCAGCGGCAAGATGGGAGATGATGTACCAAGTTACGGTTATGAAATTGATACAGATGCTAGTAACTTTGCTGCTTGGGTATTTGCTCATGGTGGTGACGTCTTTGATTATGATAGTGGTCAATATATTTACAATGGTCCTAAGGCTATCGAAGCAATGGAATTCATTCAAGGTATGGCAAACAAAGGTTGCGCAATAGTTGCTAGAGGCAAGTATACTGACCAACAATATCTTGGACAGGGATCAGTCTTATTTGCAGCTGGTTCAACTTCAGGTATTACTTATTTCGAAAAATCTATTGCAGAAGGTTATAATGGCAATTGGGATGTTGCCCCAATATCACACACAACTAGTGAACCAGTACTTAATCTTTATGGTGGTGGATTAATTATGGGTAATACTAATGATGCTAATAGAATGGTAGCGGCTTATCAGTGGATGAAATATATTTCTAATACTGAAAATTCAGCTGTATGGTCTACTGAAAGTGGTTATGGTTTTGTAAGAACCTCATCAGCCGATCATCCACTAATTGCTGAAAAAAGAGCCGAGTTAGCTCAATACGATAAATCCTTGGGTATGGTGCAATATGGTAAGGGTGAACCATCAGTTCCAGGATATTATTCAGTTAGAGGTGAAGTTGAAAAGGCTTATGCGGCTATAATTAATGGTGATGATATAATGTCTACATTAAATCAGCTCAATGATGACGCTAATGCTATACTAGCCGATGCAACGGCAGAATAATTTATAATTTCAATTTTTAATAGGGTGGTTTATACCACCCTTTTTATGATAATTGTTTGCTCATTAAATGATTTAACAAGTGTGTGTGAAAGCGTTAAGCCAAAATTTGTTATTTCTGTAATTGACCCAGGTTATGCACCTGAAACACCAAAAGATGTAACGCATCATTTAAAACTAGGCTTTGATGATATTGTAAAAATTAGTTCAGAAAATAAAATCTTTAGACTCAACACAGATGATATACCTCAAACTTTACCTGCGGAAAATCATATCGACTCAATAATTGATTTTACAAAAAATTATGAAGATAATGAAAATATAGTTATTCATTGTTGGTGTGGTGTTTCAAGATCTATGGCTACAGCTACTTATCTTTTGTGCAGAAATAATAGATCAACAATTGAAACAAACATTAAATATATTCGTAATATAGCCCCTCATGCAAATCCTAACAAATTATTAATTAAATTATTTGAAAATAAACTAAACCTAAAAAATGAAATAACCTCTTCATTTGAGAAATATCCTTATACTAAAACATATGATTGTTCTTCAAATTTTGCGCCTGTTACTTTATTTGATATAGATGAGATGAAAAAAACAATATGAAAGAATATGTAAGAACGATTGCTGATTATCCTGTTAAAGGTATTCAGTTTAGAGATATAACTACGCTTTTGCAAGATGCAGGTCATTTTAAACAAGTAGTAGATGATATGACTACTCCATGGAAGAATAAAAAAATTGATGCAGTTCTTAGTATTGAATCAAGAGGTTTTATTATGGCAGGAGCTATTGCATATTTTTTAAATGCAGCCTTTATCCCATTAAGAAAACCTCATAAGCTACCATTTGAAACATACAAAGTTTCATATGATCTAGAATATGGATCAACAGAGATGCACATTCACACCGATGCTTTAGATGGACATGACGATTTATTAATAATAGATGATCTTCTAGCCACGGGTGGCACAGCATTAGCAGCTGTAGAATTAATTGAAAATTTTGAAAATAAAAATATTATTGGAGCAGGATTTATTATTAATTTACCGGATCTTAATGGAGATAAAAAATTAAAAGACAAAGGAATTAATATTCATTCATTGATGGAGTTTTAATGAGAAATGCAGTTATAGTAGGTTTTAAAAGATCACCATTTACATTGGCAAGAAAAGGGGAGATGGCTGAAATTAGACCAGAGGATATATTATCACAAACTATAAAAAGTTTAATTAATGAAACTAAAATCAACAAAGAAGATATTGAAGATATAATTACTGGTTGCGCATATCCAGAGGGTGCCCAAGGTAATAACATCGCAAAAATCGTCTCATTTATGACTAATATGCCTGAACATGTTGCAGGTATGACAGTAAACAGATGGTGCGGCTCGTCTATGCAGGCCATTCATGATGCTACTGGGGCAATCGCAATTAATTCTGGAAATGTTTTTATTTGTTGCGGTGTAGAAAGTATGACTTTTATTCCAATGAATGGATTAACTTACGATCCTCATCCTGAGTTAAATAAAGAAAACCCAAATGTATATATGTCTATGGGTTTAACTGCAGAAAATGTAGCTAAAAAATTTAATATTTCTAGAAAAGATCAACAAGAGTTTGCGATAAATAGTCATAAAAAAGCAAGTCATGCTAGAGAGTCAAATAATTTTAATGATGAAATTGTCAGTATAAATCATGGAAATTTAAAAATCAAAGAAGATGGTGGAATAAGACCTAACACAAATCAGGAAATTTTAGATGGTCTGAAACTAGTTTTTGATGAAAATGGAACAGTAACAGCAGGAACTGCCTCTCCTTTAACTGATGGTGCATCAGCCGTTTTAGTTTGTGAAGAAGAATATGCAAAAAAAAATAATCTAGATATCTTAGCAAGAGTTAAATCCACTGCAGTTGTTGGTTGTCCACCAGAATTAATGGGTTTAGGGCCTATTAATGCTTCAAAAAAAGCATTACATAGAGCTGGCTTGACAATAGAAGATATAGATATAATTGAATTAAATGAAGCTTTTGCTTCCCAATCTCTTGCTTGCATAAGAGAGCTCAACATGAATGAAAATAAAGTTAATATTCATGGTGGAGCCATAGCCCTAGGACATCCTTTAGGGGCAACAGGTTCAAGAATTACTGGCAAAACTGCATCATTACTTAAAGATAATGATAAAAAATATGGATTAGCGACACAATGTATTGGTTTAGGTCAGGGTATTGCAACTGTTTTAGAAAACATTAATTAATAGATATGCAAATATATAAAACACCTCTAAAAGAATTTAAATTTCTCATCGAAGATTTCTTAAAATTACATGAATCTGATTTTTTAAAAAACCAAGAACTAGAAACATCAGATCTGATGTTAATTCTTGATGAAGCAGCTAAACTTTGTGAGGAAACCTTATTACCATTAAATCAAAGTGGAGATAGTGAAGGTTGCAAATTTGATAATGGAAATGTTTCTGCTCCACAAGGTTTCAAAGACGCCTACAAACTTTTTGCTGAAAATGGATGGCAAGGTTTAAAGGTTAAGGAAGAATTTGGTGGACAAAACTTACCTTATATTATGAATATGTTACTAGATGAAATGATCAGTTCAACTAATATGTCATTTGGTCTTTATCCAGGTCTCACAGCTAATGCAATTGATGCAATTGAGAAAAGTGGAAGTGATGAACTTAAAAAAAATTACTTACCAA
>CACOVJ010000033.1 GCA_902630465.1 uncultured Alphaproteobacteria bacterium
AACGACCCGGAAACTCTCAGGCAAATGGACCGTTAAAATAAAACTCTGGAAAAGAGCTTTGGCTCTACCGAAGGTGTAAAAACTCTCAGGTAAAAAGACAGAGGGGTAACTTGGAGATATAATTTGAACGAGTTGCCTTTAGATATTCCTCTTAAAAACTTTCATGAGGCCAATGGCGCTAAAATGGTTCCGTTTGCTGGTTTTTATATGCCAATTAATTACAAGCCAGGCATAATTAATGAGCATAAAAACGTAAGAAATCATTCTGGTATTTTTGATGTAAGTCATATGGGGCAGGTGTTAATAGAAGCTAACAATTTGCATATTAATAATTTAGAGAAATATATTCCATTAAAATTAAATAATTTAAGAAAAAATAAATCAAATTACACATTCTTACTTAATGAAAATGGCGGAGTAGTAGATGACTTAATAGTTTCTTTAATAGATATAAAAAGTAAATCTTTTTTATATATCGTTTACAATGCATCTAGAAAAAATGAAGATGAAAAAATTTTCTTCAAATGTGCTCCAAATGCAGAAATATTACATGTCAAAAACTGTCTATTTGCTATTCAAGGTCCAGAGTCGGTTGAAGTTCTAAAAAATATAATTGTATTACCAAGCGATATGAATTTTTTAGATATAAGTATTTTAGAATATAGAAAAAATGACATAATTGTAAGTCGATCTGGTTATACAGGTGAAGATGGATTTGAAATTTCTATATGTATTGAACAAGCCGAAGTATTTTTAAGAGATTTATTAGAAAATAAAAAAACTATGCTTTGTGGTCTAGGATCAAGAGATTCATTAAGATTAGAGGCAGGATTGAGTTTGTATGGTCACGAACTTAATGAAAACATAACACCAATTGAAGCAGGGCTATCTTGGGCTCTAGATAAAGATCGCTTAAATGATACTGCACTAAATGGTAATAAAATTTTATTAGATCAATTACGTAATAAACCTTCAAATAAAAAAATTGGATTAATTTCAGTTAATAGATCAATGTTAAGAGATGGAATGATTTTATTTGATAGTAATAAAAAAAATATTGGTAAAATTACGAGTGGTTGTTTTAGTCCAAACCTAAATAAATCAATAGCTATTGGATATGTAAATTTACATTTTGATGAAGAAAAAGAAATTTTTTGCGAAATTAGAAATAAAATGGAATTAGTAAAGAAAACTAGTCTACCATTTGTTAAAAAAAATTATAAAAAAAATGGGAGTAACAATGAGTGAAAAAAAATACACAAAAGATCATGAATGGGTTTCAATTGATAATGGTATAGCTACCGTTGGCATATCTAATCACGCACAAGAAAGCTTAGGTGATATAGTTTTCATTGAATTGCCGTCAGTAGGCAAATCTGTCAATGCTAAGGATGAAATATGTGTGGTAGAGTCAGTTAAAGCTGCTTCGGATATTTACGCACCAATTGATGGAGAAATTATGGAAGTAAATAATAATTTAGAGGGTGATGCTGCAATTATAAATCAAGACGCAGAAAATACAGGATGGATTTTTAAAATGAAAGTATCAGATCCTAGTCAATATGATGAACTAATGACTGAACATGATTATAAAAAATTTTTGGAGCAGTAGATGATTGATATAGATAAATTTGCAAGTAGACATATTGGTCCTCGAAATGAAGATATTATTAAAATGCTTAAAGTTGTTGGTAGTAAATCACTAGATGATTTAATAGAAAAGACTGTACCTGATCATATTATTTTTAAAGACAAGCTTAAATTACGTCCTGGTATGTCTGAAGAATTCAATAAAACTAATACGCAACTTTTATCTTTGAAAAATAATTTTAAGAAAACGTACATTGGAATGGGTTATTATAATACAACTACTCCTAGTGTAATTCTTAGAAATATACTTGAAAATCCTGGATGGTATACAGCATATACACCTTATCAACCTGAAGTAAGTCAAGGTAGATTAGAAATGTTAATGAATTTCCAACAAATGATAATTGACCTAACAGGAATGGATATTGCTAATGCTTCATTATTAGATGAAAGCACTGCAGCTGCTGAAGCAATGATGATGGCATTTAAAATTAAGAAGAGTTCAAAGTTTACTTTTTGTATTCAAAATATATGTCATCCTCAAACTTTATCGGTTTTAAAAACAAGAGCTAAACCCTTAGGTATTAAAATTATTTTTGATGAACCAAATGAAGATACGTTTGGTTGTTTAATTCAAAATCCTGACACTTATGGCGAAATTGCAGATTTAGATAAATTAATTCAACATAATAAACAAAAAGATGTTTTATCAATAATTGCTGCAGATATTATGAGTTTAGTCATAATGAAATCACCAAGAAAATTTGGTGCAGATATGGTTGTCGGTAGTTCGCAGCGATTTGGTGTTCCAATGGGTTTGGGTGGACCGCATGCTGCATTTTTTGCTACTCTTGATGAGTATAAAAGAATGATGCCTGGAAGATTAATAGGAGTATCTGTAGATCGAACAAATAAAAGATCTTACAGAATGGCATTACAAACTAGGGAACAACATATTAGAAGAGAAAAGGCAACTAGTAATATATGTACTGCACAAGCACTTCTTGCAATAATATCTGCATCTTATGCAATTTACCATGGTCCTGAAAGGCTAAAAAATATCGCTAGTAATATTCACCATCATGCAAGATATTTAAAAAAGTCTCTTGAGATTCTTGGATTTGAAATAATTTCTAAAAACTACTTTGATACATTATTAATAAAAACACCAGAAGCTAAATATTGGGTTAATAAATCAATTGAGCAAGGTATCAATTTTAGATTAGTAGATAATGAAACTTTTACATTGTCTTTAGATGAAACCACCACATTGCAAGAAGTTGATAATTTAGTTAATTTTTTTAATGAACAAAGTATTGATATTTTTGCAGAAGAGGTTGAAAATAGAATAGAAAAGTCATGTTTTGAAAATGGCTTAAGTAGAGAAGACAAAATTCTTACTCATCCTGTTTTCAATATTTACCATTCAGAAACTGAAATGATGAGATATTTAAAAAAACTCGAAAATAAAGATGTTGCTTTAAATAGGTCAATGATACCACTTGGATCATGTACTATGAAATTAAATGCTGCTTCTGAAATGCTACCTATAACTCTGCCAGGTTTTTCTAATGCTCATCCTTTCCTAGAACCACATCAAAGACATGGATATAATCAGATGATGAAAGAATTAATATCTATGTTAAAAGATATTACTGGTTTTGATGCAATATCACTTCAACCAAATGCTGGAGCGCAAGGTGAGTTTGCTGGCTTGTTAGCTATACAAAAATTTCATGAAAAAAATTCTGATACTCTAAGAAATATTTGTATTATTCCTAAAAGTGCCCACGGTACAAATCCAGCAAGTGCTCAAATGTGTGGTATGGAAATTTCAATTGTTAATTGTGATGATAAAGGTAATGTCGATATTGATCATTTAGATAAAAAAATTGCAGACGCAGGAGATAAGCTATCTGCTTTAATGATAACATATCCTTCTACTCATGGTGTATTTGAAGAAAGTATCGTTGAAATTTGTGATAAAATTCATAATGCTGGAGGTCAAGTTTATTTAGATGGAGCAAATTATAATGCAATGGTAGGTGTAGCAAAGCCGGGCAAATTTGGTCCTGATGTATGTCATATGAATCTTCACAAAACTTTTACAATACCACATGGTGGAGGGGGGCCTGGAGTCGGAGCTATTGGCTTAAAACAACATCTTGCAGAATTTGCACCAGGACATCCAGTATTTAAAAATGAAATTGGTTTATCTGAACAAGAGGCTGTTTCTGCAGCTCCATGGGGCAGCGCATCAATATTACCTATTTCATATTCATATATATCTATGATGGGTGATGATGGGTTAAAATTGGCAACACAAGTAGCGATTTTAAATGCAAATTATATTAAGCAAAGATTAAGTGGATATTATCCCATTTTATACAAAGGAAAAAATGGAATGGTAGCTCATGAATTTATTATTGATATTAGGCCTTTTAAACAAGAAATAAATATTTCAGATGAAGATATAGCTAAGAGACTAATTGATTATGGTTTTCATGCCCCAACTATGTCTTTTCCTGTACCAGGAACGCTAATGATTGAGCCGACAGAAAGTGAATCAAAAGAAGAGCTTGATAGATTTTGTGAAGCAATGATTTCTATACATGGAGAAATTGAAAAAATTAGAGATGGCTCGTTTGATAAAGTAGATAATCCAATAAAAAACGCACCTCATACAGTAGAGGAAATATCATCAGATGAGTGGGAACACTCTTATACAAGGCAAGAAGCTGCTTACCCTCATTCTTACCTTTTAAACAATAAATATTGGAGTCCTGTAAGTCGAATTGATAATGTATACGGAGATAGAAACTTATTCTGTGTTTGTCCTCCCATCGAAGAATATGAAGAAGCTAAAACCGGATAAATGTTATATTTCAATAATTTAATATATTTATTTAGAATTTGTTATTAGAAAATGATTTA
>CACOVJ010000034.1 GCA_902630465.1 uncultured Alphaproteobacteria bacterium
CAGAAATCTTTTAGGGATGAAGAAGGAAATTTACAAAAACCAGATGTTGTTGTTCACATGCCAGGCAATCGCCATATAATAATTGACTCTAAAGTTTCATTAGAATCATGGCATGATTACTCAAATACAAATGATAGTCAGCAAAAAAAAATTTTTCTAAAAAAATTTATAGATTCTACAAAATCTTCTATTCGTAATTTGAGTAAAGATAATTATACAAGAATTTATGGGATAAATACAATTGATAATGTCTTAATGTTTGTTCCAATTGAACCAGCTTTACTAACTCTCTATAATGAAGCAAATAAACTAATTGAAGAATCTTGGAACAATAAGATTATTATTGTTGGGCCATCCACACTTCCTTTTCTTCTTAAAGCTGTAGAAAACATGTGGAGAGTAGATAAGCAATCCAAAACTATCAAAGATATTGCATCAGCAGCATCGGATATTTACGATAAAACTGTAAGTGTTTACGAGTCTTTTGTTAAAGCAAATCAATCATTAGATTTAGCAAAAACAAAAATGGATGAAGCAAAACAAAGATTACAAGATGGATCAGGCAGCTTGATAAAAAAAGTAGAAAAGATGAAAAAATTAGGAAGATTAAGTACTAAAAAACAGTTGCCAGATACTAACGACGATGTCATAGAATGATTCCTAAATGCCTAGTTTTGATGTAGTTAGTAGATTAGATCATCAAGAAATTGATAATGCTATCGGTAATGCGACAAGAGAAATCACTACAAGATATGATTTTAAAGGATCAAATACTTCTATTGAAAAAAAAGAAAACTCTATAGTTGTTACAACAGATGATGAAATGAAAGCAGGCCAAGTTAATGATATGCTAGTAACACATTTTGTAAGAAGGAAGGTTGATCCTTTATGTTTAAAAAAAAAGGAATTAGAAAAAGCAGGTGGAAATAAAATCAGACAAACCTACGATTTAATTGAAGGAATTGAGCAAACGTTATGTAAAAAAATTACAGCTGATGTAAAAAGTTCTAAATTAAAAGTTCAAGTTAAAATAAATGGAAATGAACTTCGCGTTGATGGAAAGAAAAAAGATGATCTGCAAAGCGTTATGAAACTTATAGAAGATTCTAATATTGGTATTCCTGTACAATTTATAAATTTTAGAGACTAGAAATAGTGATCACTTGGGAGTTAATTGTAGCTTTAGCAGTTTACAATTTTATAATGTATGTAACTCCAGGACCAAATAACAGTATATTGACCGCATCTGGTATAAAATTTGGGTTTGCTAGATCAATTCCCAATATTCTAGGCATACCCTCAGGTCATGGTCTTCAACTTGCTTTAGTTTGTTTAGGTTTGGGAACTTTATTTATTACGTATCCTATTCTTTACGATATTTTAAGATATGTTGGTTCAGCGTACATTCTTTACTTAGCATATAAAATGTTTGGATCTTTAAATATTGCAAAAACAGAAGATAGATCTAGGCCCTTAAAATATTATGAAGCTATCTTGTTTCAATTTGTTAATCCAAAAGCATGGGTAATTTGTTCTACAGCTGTTACTTTATATTATCCTAAAGGAGAAAATATTTTAATTGGAACTTTATTTATGGTTATAATGTCTACAGTGGTAAATATACCCTCAATAAGTGTTTGGGCGTACGGTGGTAGTGTAATTCGTAATTATTTAAACAATGAAAAACTAAAAAAAATCGTTGAATGGATCTTAGCAATTATGCTTATCGCAACTGCTGCATCAGTTTTACTATATAACACTTAAGGTTTTGGAATTTCAAAAAAGTTACCAACCACATTGTAACCTTTTATAACTGCGGGTCTTTTTGATATTTGTAAATACCAACGAAGAACATTTGGATAATTATTTAAATTAACTTGATGTCTTTCAAATCGAGCAATCCATGGCCAAATTGCAATATCCGCAATTGAGTATTCACTTGAAAAGTATTCTTGTTCTGAAAGTCTTTTATCTAAAATATCATAGATGTGTTTTGCATAACCTTTAGTCTTTTCTTCAGCAAATTTACTTTTACCAGGATTATAAAATAAATACTGATGCGCTTGACCGAGCATAGGACCAACATATGCCATTTGGAAGAAGACCCATTGTATAATTTCCCAATAGTTCTTCTCATCTAAAAATTTGTTATATTTTTTTGCAAGATAAAGAAGAATCGCTCCAGATTCGAAAACTGTTTGATTATTATTTTTATCCACAATCACAGGAATTTTATTACTCGGAGAAATTTTTGAAAAATCTTTAGAAAACTGTTCTTTTTTTTCTAAATTTATAAAAATTGGATTGTACTCCACGCCCAATTCTTCAAGCATAATACTAATTTTTCGTCCATTTGGTGTCGCCGATGAATATAAATCAATCATTTTTTAGAATTTAATTATTTAAGAACTATATTGATAATATGCAGCACAATATAGACAATATTATCAAATTAGCCTGGTGTGATAAAACTTCTTTTGAAAAAATAAAAAGAATTCACGGTTTAACCGAATCTGAGGTTATAAAAATAATGAGAAAAAATCTGCGTCCTAGATCTTTTAAATTGTGGAGAACTAGAGTTAATGGGAGAACAAGAAAACATGAAAAAAAAAGAAGCTTATCTGAAAGACCATTCAAGCTTGAAAGTTATGTATAAGATTTTAAGTATTGTTGTATTTTTATTTATTACAACAACAACTGTTTCAGCAGATCAAAATGATCCAAGATTAAATAACTTGTTTAAAAAATTAAATCAAACTGAAAACCAAGAGGAAATTAGGGATCTAATAGCAAATATTTGGGATATTTGGTATGAAGTTGATGATCCAAAAGCAGTAGAATATTTCGAAAAAGGTATTCAAGCAATTAGAATAAGAAACTATCCACTAGCAATTAGATTTTTTAATAATTTAATTGAAGAAGATCCTAATTTTGCAGAAGGTTGGAATAAAAGAGCTACAGCATATTTTATGATGGGTGATTTTGATAAGTCAATGTTAGACATAGTTAAGACACTAGAACTAGAGCCAAGACATTTTGGTGCTCTTGATGGAATGAGTTTAATTTTTATTCACCAAGGTCAGTTTCAAGAAGCTCTTAAAGTGTATGATAAAATGTTAGAACTTTTCCCATTTAGTATTAGGACTCAAGAAAAAAAAGATGAGATTTTATCAATCATCTCTCAGTCTACGTAATATTAAAAAATATCAATAGAAAAGATATTGTAATAAAACTTGTAGCTGTACTCAATAATACATTAGAGGAAATAATTTCCTTTAACGAATTGTAGCGGTAAGCGAAATAGTATGATTGCGAACCACTTGGTAAAGCAGCTGCTATAGTTACTATTAAAACAAGCAGATTATCTAAATTTAATAAAAAATAAGAAATAATAAAAGCAATTGTTGGATGTAAAAAATTTTTTAGAAAAGTTAAAAGAAAAGCTAATTTAATGTTATCTCTAATTTTAAAATTACCTAATGCAATTCCAAGAGACACTAAAATTAATGGCAGGGCGAGAGTAACAAATATTTGTATTTTTTCCTCTAAATATATTGGCATATCTATTTTAGAATAATTCAATGTAATACCTATAATCATTCCAAATAAAACAATATTTTTTAATAAACCTAATATAGTTTTAATTATTATCTCAAAAATATTATTTTTTCTATTTCTGTATATTTCAATAATCACTGTCGTATAAGTAAAGTGAACAAAACCATGAAAAAAAACAAGTATCATATAAGGTATTGTATTTATAGGACCAAGAATTGAATACATTAAAGGTATGCCCATCGCTACAGAATTTCCAAAACAAGAAGCTAGACCAAATAATGAACTATCATCAGGTTTATAATTTAATAGAAATCTACTAATGAAGAAGCCAGTAAAAAATACAATAATTCCAGATCCAAAAAAAGATAACATCAAACCAAATGAGTTTATTGATGGAAAGGTAACTTGCCAAAAATAACAAATAAGAGCCAGGGGAA
>CACOVJ010000035.1 GCA_902630465.1 uncultured Alphaproteobacteria bacterium
TTATACTTATGGTGTAATGAAACTTTTAAATGAATTCATGGCCGAAAAATATATTAAGAAACATGGTTGTAGTATTGCCTATACTAGACCATCAGTTGTGTTTGGATATGGGAGGCAGAATACTGCTATAAATTGGGCAGAAGATTTTGCAGCTAAGCCTGCTTTGGGTCAACCAGCACATTTACCATTCTCAAGGAAAAATAGAGACAATTGGATTTATGTAGATGATTGTGCAGAACAACTTGTACGTTTGGCTTTGAAGGAAACATTAAATTATTCTTGTTTTAATACAGGTGCTGAAACTTTAGATGGCGCTCAATTAGAAGCAACTGTTAAAAAATTAATTCCAGACGCAAAAATCTATTTTGATGAAAATATAAAATCAACACCTTTAATTGATGATCAAAATGATGAACGTATAAGAAAAGAAATAGATTTTAATCCAAGATCCTTTGAAGAAGGTGTTAAATGTCTTATAGATGACGTAAGGGAAAGTAATTGATATTATGAGTTACATAACAACAGTAACAGGTAGTTATCCAAGGCAAGAAGTACAAAAAGACACACTTCGAAAATCAAGTGTTTCTGAAGAAGAATCTTTTGAAATGATAAAATGGGCAGTTAAAGAACAATCAGATCTTGGATTAGATATTATTACTGATGGTGAAGGATACCGTGAAAATATGTATTGGTTTTATCAGTTACGATTGGATGGAGTAGATGCGGTAAATAAAATTCGTAAAGATTTTACACTTGGTGGATCAATTAAAGGTGTTGATTTAAACAAGACTCATGGAACTAAAGGTTTTGGGATTGAGTGTGCTGTAGTAAAAGATGAAATTAGAAACCTAAGGACTGGACTGGCAAAAAAATGGCGGGTAGCTAGAGATAATACTCCTTCAAATATAAGAGTTAAACAAACAATAACCGGTCCTCATATGTTAGCAAGATTTAGTGTTAACGAGAGACCTGATCTGTATCCAGATGATATTGCTCTAGCAAAGGCTTATGCAAAAGCATTAACTGCTGAACTAGAAGAAGTTGTAGATGAAGGATGTGACTATATACAATTTGATGAACCTGTTTGGACAGAAAATGTAGGAGAAACAAAATGGGCCGCAGAAATACTAAATGGAATTATTGAAAAATTTCCTAATGTAGATTTTAACCTTCACGTATGTGGAGGTAATGCACATCGTAAAAGAGGTTTTTTTGGAAAATATACCAATATGATTGAAGCATTCAAAATCTTAAAGGTTGATGAAATACATTTGGAGCATTGCAGTTTACATTACACAATGTTGGATGTTTTTAATGATTGGAAATTTGATGGAAAAATATCTCTGGGAGTAATTGATCAAAGAATTGATAACACTGAAACAGAAGAGGATATTGTCAATGCTATTAAACCTGCACTGGAGTATTTTCCTAAAGAAAAAATATTATTAACAAGTGAGTGTGGGTTTGGACATGTGCCAATAGATATTGTTAGGAATAAAATAAAAATATTGGTTGCTACTGCAAAAAAATTATAATTAAATTTCTTCTAACTCAACTTCAGGATTTAATTCAGCACCAAAACCAGGAAGGTCAGTTAGACTAACTTCACCATTTACTGGCACAGGCTCATTAGTAAACATTTTACCAAATATAGGAACTATCTCTGTAGCCTTTGGGTGAAGATTTATAAACTCATTAAATGGAGTTAAAGTAGAGCTTATGCCAAAGTTGTAAGCGTAAACTCCACTACAATGAGGAATTACAATCATATCATAAGCAGAAGCCATTGCAGCAATTCTTAAAGTTTCAGTCATGCCGCAAAGTGTAAGGTCTGGTTGAAGAATGTCTACTGATCGATCTCTTATTATATTTCTAAATCCATAACGTGAATTTGTATGCTCACCTGTTGTCCATTTTTGCCAAGGACATGCCTCTTTGATTATTTTGTGACTCTCAAGATCATGAGGAGGAAGCGCCTCCTCTATCCAAAACAAATTAGCTTCTCTTACTGCATTTGCAAGATCTATAGCATAAGGAACATCAAGTGACATATAACAATCAATCATTAACCTATAGTCGTCTCCAACTTGTTTTCTTGTTTCCATGATGTAATCTTGATTTTTTTTAAGTCCTTTAATTCCATCACCAGGTCCATAAGGCAGTGGAATTTTAGAACCTACATGTCCCCAATCTTGTGCTAGTTTAGCTTCAGGACCAGTAACGTACGTTTGGAGTTTATCTCTTACTTTACCACCTATCATTTTATAAACTGGTTCTTGTCTGACTTTTCCTATGAGATCCCACAATGCTAAATCAATTCCAGCAATTGTGTTAATTACAACCCCGTTCTGTCCTGAATAAGGAATTGCTGCTCTATACATTTGATCGTAAAGAAGATTTAAATCTCTTGCATCTGCTCCTATTAAGAAACGGTTTAAATGATTCTTTATGATCCAACTTGAAATATAACCGCCATAAGCTGTTGCATAACCCTGATGACCTCCTTCTGTAGTAACTTCAATAAATATACCTTTCAATACATCCATACCCCATGAAGATCTAGAATCCTGGAAAGTATTATAAACTGACATTGGATTTGCAATAATAGTATCGTTTATCCAATGACCAGCAGCGTGATCTGTGTAATCCGCGCCTGCACTTTGTGTTTTAACTATAGAGACTTTAATTTCGGAAATTTTATATCTTTTATCCATAATCGATATATTGGAATTATCACATTGAGCCACAATATTAAAACAGAAAATTACAGTTTTCTGCCAAATAAATGTATTTAATTATTTAGCCTATGTGATAAGTTTTCTAATTATAGGAGGAATCATGATGAAAAAACTATTTAAATTTACTTTAGCTCTTATTGTTAGTTCTTTTGTTTCGATTAGTGCAAAAGCTGAAACAGTAATTACTGTTGTTGACTGGCAATCAGGAGTTGGGGGAATTACTAATGCTTACGCAGATTTCATAAAAGAATTTGAAGCTGCTAATCCTGGAGTTAAAGTTGAATACACACAATATACAGTTTCAACTTATAATGAATATTTAAAACCCGCATTGTCTTCTGGTCAAGGACCAGATGTTTTTGCTGTTTATCCCGGTCCAGATGTAGATGAAGTTATGGGTGCTGGTCACTTAGTTAACATCACAGCTGAAGCAGATGACGAATGGAAAAGTTGGCTTGGTAGTAATATTAATATTCCTGAATTAAGCAGAAATGGTAATTTATATCTAGCTCCACAAGATGCGTTTACTGAAGAAATTTGGGTTTATAATGATATGATTGAAGACCTAGGATTTGATCTACCCGCTTTTGGTGATTCGTATACAGTTGATGAATGGGTTGCTATTGGTAAAGCTGCAAAAGAAAAGGGTCTGGATGGATTAATGTTTGGTCCTGTTGAAGCTTGGTGTGTTTTTGATGGTTTTGCAAATTTCGTAAACCAAGGTAATGATAATTATCCAGAAGACTCACTTGGCATGGCTCTTGATGGAAAAATTTCTTGGGATCAACCAATGTTCAGAGACGCTCTTAATGCTTACAAAACTTTAAATGACAATGGTGTTTGGAGAAAAGACTCTATGAGCATGGATTACCAAGTTCAAGCATGGGGTAAATGGTTAGACAGAGAAGGTGTAGGAATTTACTGTAATGGTGACTGGTTTATTTCCTCAGCTCCTGCTGATTACAATACTCCTGATAGCTTAGGTATTACTATGATGTCTTATCCTAAATTATCTAAAGACTCTCCAATGACTTACAATAAAGCAACTGGAACTAACCTTGGTATAAATGCTAACTCTCCAAATAAAGATTTAGCTATGGAGTTTGTAAAGTTAACTAACAGTCCAAAAGCCTCAATGACTTTTGCAAGTTATGGACAAATTCCAGCAAACCTAGCTGCAGTTGATATGGATGCTTTAGCTGCATCACCAAATTTATTATTTAATGATGGTATTAAGATGTTGGCTACTGA
>CACOVJ010000036.1 GCA_902630465.1 uncultured Alphaproteobacteria bacterium
GAACTTTAATTGGTGAAGAGATCACATTAGTAATTGGGTTAATAAATGAAGTTGATACATTTTTAATACTATTAATTAAAAAAAGATCACTTTTAGAAAAAATAACTAAAAAGAATGATAATAGAACTACACTTACAATAGTAATATTTTTTAATAATTTAGAAGTTTGTAATACTCTTACTTTAAACCTTGGGGCCATAAAAAATATTAATCAGATGCAAATACATCACTTAATTTAGACTTTTCTTCTAGTGCTTGTCCAGTACCCATAACAACACATAAAAGTGGGTCCTCCGCAATTGATACTGGTAGGCTAGTTGATCTTCTTAAAACTTTGTCAAGATTATTTAAAAGTGAACCTCCACCAGTTAACATAATACCTCTCTCAACGATATCTGCTGATAATTCGGCTGGAGTTTGTTCCAAAGCTCTTTTAATAGTGTCGATTATTTGAGCTACTGGCTCAGCCAATGCTTCTGCAACTTGTCTTTGAGAAATTGTTATCTCTTTAGGTAATCCTGTTATTAAATCTCTTCCTTTTACACTCATTGATTTTCCATCACCATCATCTGGAGGGCATGCAGACCCTATTTCTTTTTTCATTCTTTCAGCAGTTGTTTCACCAATTGCTAGTTTGTGAGTTGATCTCATGTATTCCATTATTGCTTCATCAAATCGATCACCAGCAGATTTAACAGAAGTTGAATTCACTACACCACCTAATGATAATACTGCGACCTCTGATGTGCCTCCACCAATATCTACAACCATTGATCCTGTGGGTTCCGCAACTGGTAAGCCGGCACCAATTGCTGCAGCAACAGGTTCTTCAATTAGGTAAACTCTGCGAGCACCTGCTGCATCAGCTGACTCTCTTATAGCTCTTCTCTCAACATTTGTTGCGCCAGAAGGAACGCAAATTACAATTTGTGGATTAGATAAAGACCTTCCTTTATGAACTTTTTTGATAAAACTCTTTATCATTTGTTCAGCAACTTCAAAATCAGCTATAACGCCATCTTTCATTGGTCTAATAGCTTTAATTTTTCCAGGTGTTCTACCAAGCATCTGCTTTGCCTCATCACCAACTGCCAAAACTTGAGTCCTGCCTTCACTTTCAATTGTTGCAACAACAGAAGGTTCATTTAATATAACTCCTTCACCTTTTACATATACAAGTGTATTTGCTGTTCCTAAATCAATTGCCATGTCTTTAGAAAATAAACTAAATAATTTCTCTATAACCATTTGTTTTAAACTCCTCGTATTTGTAAATTTGATGAATTCTCTTTTATTGATTTTGATTTTTTAAATATTAATCTATTAAGAGCGTTTATATAAGCTTTGGCTGAAGCAACAATAATATCTGGATCACTACCTTTAGCTTGAGAGGACAAGTCATCATCCTCAAGTCTTACAGTTACTTCACCTTGTGCATCCGTACCTGCAGTAATAGCATTTACTTGATATAACTTTAATTTAAAATCTGTATCAGTTAGTTTTTTGATTGCATTAAATGTAGCATCTACTGGACCATTACCATTAATTTTTACTGACATATTGTTTTCATTTATATTAATTTTTAAATTTGCTTCAGGCTTTTCCACTGAGCCAGCATTAACTTCTAGAGATACAAATTTAATGTGTTCATCATATGATGCAGATCTATCTTCAGCTAACGCTATTAAATCCTCTTCAAAAATTTCTTTTTTCTTGTCGGCTAAATCTTTAAATCTACCAAATAATTCCATTAATGCATTATCTCCAGGCTCATAGCCAAGTTCTTTTAATTTTTCTGAGAATGCATGTTTTCCTGAATGTTTTCCTAATACTAAAGATGACTTATTTAGTCCTATTGATTCTGGTGTCATAATTTCATAAGTACCAGCATGTTTTAGCATACCGTCTTGATGTATTCCTGCTTCATGGGCAAATGCATTTGCTCCTACAATTGCTTTGTTTGGTTGAACAGGAAAACCAGTTATAGATGAAACTAGTCTTGAAGCCTTCATAATTAACTCAGTTTTTACATCTGTATGATAAGGCATTAAATCTTTTTTTACTTTTAAAGTCATTACAATTTCTTCCAAAGATGAATTACCTGCTCTTTCTCCCATACCATTAATAGTGCATTCAACTTGTCTTGCACCCTCTTTAATTGCCGCAACATTATTAGCCGTTGCTAAGCCAAGATCATTATGAGTGTGCGTAGATAGAATTGCTTTATCAATATTAACAACATTGTTTTTTACATTTTTAAAAATTTTTCCAAATTCCTCGGGCAAAGTATATCCAACAGTATCAGGAATATTAATTGTTGATGCACCACAATTTATAGCTATATCTATACATCTATAAAGAAAATCTAATTCTGATCTGCCTCCATCTTCACAGCTCCATTCAATATTATCGCAAAGATTTCTTGCATGAGTAACAGTTTTTTTAATTGCTTCCAAAACCTCTTCTTCAGTTTTTTTTAATTTATATTTCATATGCAAAGGACTAGTTGCAATAAATGTATGAATGCGAGGTGATTTAGCATGTTGAACTGCCTCCCATGCCCTATCAATATCTTTTAAACTAGCCCTAGCCAATCCAGCAATTGTAGAATTTTTTACTTTTTTGCTTACCTCACTTACTGCTTCAAAATCACCATTAGACGCAATTGGAAATCCAGCTTCAATAATATCTATATTCATAGAATCTAAAACTTCAGCAATTTGAAGCTTTTCATCTAAATTCATAGATGCGCCAGGTGATTGTTCGCCATCTCTTAAAGTTGTATCAAATATAAATATTTTTTCAGTCATTATTTCCTAATTATATACTAAAGTTCTACTATTTAAACTTTCATCTAGTTTTTAGATTTATCTACCATTTTTCCTTCTGCAATCCATGGCATTAATGTCCTCAATTTTTCACCAACAGCTTCAATAGAATGTTCTGCTTGTTTTTTTCTCATCATTTTAAATTTTGTTTGACCACTTTTATGTTCTTGCATCCACTCTTTGGCAAATTGACCAGACTGAATTTCAGATAATATCTTTTTCATTTCCTTTTTGGTTTCATCAGTTATAAGCCTTGGACCTCTTGAGTAATCTCCATACTCTGCTGTATTAGATATAGAATATCTCATATTTGCCATGCCACCTTCATAGAGTAAATCAACAATAAGTTTGACCTCATGAAGACATTCAAAATATGCCATTTCAGGAGCATATCCAGCTTCTACAAGTGTTTCGTAACCAGCTAATATTAAGTGAGTTAAACCACCGCACAATACTGATTGTTCCCCAAATAAATCTGTTTCACATTCCTCTTTAAAAGTGGTTTCTATTATACCAGCTCTTCCACCTCCAATAGCTGAAGCATAAGCAATACCAATTTCCAAAGCATTACCTGATGGATTTTTATCCACTGCAACTAAACATGGAACTCCTGCGCCTCTTACATATTCAGCTCTCACCGTATGACCAGGGCCTTTAGGTGCCACCATTATAACGTCTATTCCCTCTGCAGGTTTAATAAGATCAAAATGTATATTTAGTCCATGTGCAAATGCTATTGTTGTTCCTTCTTTAATGTTACTCGAAATATCTTTTAAATATATTTCGGACTGTAATTCATCTGGAGTTAACATCATAATTATGTCAGCCCATTTTGCAGCTTCAGCAGGTGTCATTACCTTAAAATTAGCTTGTTCGGCTTTTGGACTAGATTGTGACCCTTCCCTTAAAGCAATTGCTACATTTGAAATACCTGAATCTCTTAAGTTCATTGCGTGAGCATGCCCTTGACTACCATACCCTACAATCACAATTTTTTTATCTTTAATTAAATTTAAATCAGCATCTCTATCATAGTATACTCTCATTATTCCTCCTCATTTT
>CACOVJ010000037.1 GCA_902630465.1 uncultured Alphaproteobacteria bacterium
ATGAAGAATTAACAAACGAACAAGACGAAAATGAGGATGTAAATGACAAGTTAATAGAAACTGAAACTTTGGAAGCAGTAGAACAATCTTCAGAGGGTAATATTGTCGATCAGAATATTTCAGAAGATGAAGATAATAATAACAAAACAGGTGAGAAGTATACTGAAATATCTGAAGAAAATAACGATGTTGTCGAAAAAAATGATACACTTACTCAAACAGAATAACTAAAATATATTTTAAATTTTCTCTAAAAAATGATTCAAGAGATATTTAAAGAACTTGATAAGTTAACTTATTATCTAAAACCAGATGAAAAAAGCAAAGTGCATGAGGCTTTAAAGTATAGCGAAACAGCACACAGTAATCAATTAAGAAAATCTGGTGATCCGTTTATTATTCATCCACTTGAAGTCGCAAAAATATTAACATCTATTAAGCTAGATGGCGACTCAATATCAGCCGGATTATTACATGATACTGTTGAAGATACAAATCTTAGTATTGAAGAAATTAATTCTAAATTTGGAAGACAAATATCTGATTTAGTTCAGGGATTAACTAAGATTAGCAAATACTCGTTAAAAGTAAATAATCAAAAGTTTGGAGAAAACTATAAGAAACTAATATTAGCTACAACAAAAGATTTAAGAGTAATATTAGTTAAGCTAGCAGATAGGTTGCATAATATGAGAACACTTAATTTTATTAATGATAAAAATAAAAAATCTAACATTGCTCTAGAGACATTAGAAGTTTTTGCTCCTTTAGCACAAAGACTAGGCATGAAGGAATGGCAGGATGAATTAGAAGATTTATCTTTTGACATTATTAATCCTGAGGCAAGAAAATCTATTTTAGATAGACTAGATTATTTAAAATCAAAAGATGACAATATTGTAGATGAAATTAGATATGAATTAAAAAAACTATTATTAAAAGAAGATATTATTTGCAAAATAGATGGAAGAATTAAATCTGCATATTCTATATGGAACAAAATTAAAAATAAAAATATATCCTTTGAACAATTATCAGATATTATGGCATTTAGAGTAATCACAAACTCTACAAGAGAGTGTTATAGATGTCTAGGTATAATTCATAGACGCTTTCCTTATATTCAAGGTAGATTCAAAGACTTTATTTCTGCACCAAAATCTAATGGATATAGAGCATTGCATACCTCAGTTATGGGTCCAAAAAATAAAAAAATTGAAATTCAATTTAGATCAAATGTAATGGAGGAAATAGCTGGATTTGGAGTAGCTGCACATTGGAAATATAAAGATCCAAAAAAAATAAAGGAAAAAGATACAAAAGAATATATTTGGGTTCACGATTTAATTGACTCAATGAATGCATCAAATTCACAAGATGAATTAATTGAAAATTCTAAACTAAAAGTTTTTCAAAATGATATTTATGTATTTACTCCTAAAGGCGATATCATAGAGTTACCAAAAAATGCTACACCAATAGATTTTGCATATGCAATTCATAGTCAAGTTGGAGATAAGTGTGTTGCTGCTAAAATTAATGAAAAATTACAACCTCTAAAAACATTATTAAAAAATGGAGATCAAATTGAGATTTTAACATCAGAGGCCTCACAGCCTTCTCCATTGTGGGAAAGATTTGCTGTAACAACTAAGGTAAAATCACAATTAAGAAGATTTTTTAGATCAAAAAAGAAAGATGAATATATTATTTTTGGTAGAGAAATTTTATTTACATATTTTCAAAAAGAAAATCTTGAAATTAATAATGCTGTAGAAGATAAAATTAAACAAACGTTTAAAATTAAGTCTTTAAATAGTTTATATGAACTTTTGGGCTCAGGATCAATTACTGCAGTATCTGTTTTAAAAAAAATTTACCCTGAATATAATTACACAAATAATAATGATATTAATAAACACACAAATAATCCAATCCAATTAAAGGGCTTAACTGCAGGAATGTCATATCATCTTGCTGGTTGTTGTTCTCCATTAAAGGGTGATAATATCGTAGGTATTGTTACAGCAGGTATAGGAGTTGCTGTACATACTTTAGACTGTCAAACACTTATTTCATATCAGGATACACCAGATAGATGGTTAAATATATCTTGGGAGGCAAACAATAATTTACAAACAATCTCAAATGCAAGAATAAATGTTGTTTTAAAGAATAAGCCTGGAAGTTTAGGTAAGGTTACCACAGTAATAGCTAAAAACAATGGGAATATTTCAAATATTAACTTCTCAGTTAGAAAAGTAGATTTTTTTGAAATAATAATTGATATAGAAGTTAGAGATGCATATCATCTAAAGAATATTATTGCTGCGCTTCGTATGGAGCCAGAAATAACTTCTCTTGAAAGACTAAAGGGTTAATTATGATTTACGGTTTAGGAATAGATATTATTGATATTAGACGAATAGAAAAAATTATAGATAAATATGGATCAAGATTTAAAAAAAAATGTTTTCATAAAAATGAAATTATAAGGTCTGAAAAAAAACACAATTCAATTGAATCATATGCTAAGAGGTATGCTGCTAAGGAAGCATGTGCTAAAGCTCTTGGTACAGGTCTAGCTAGAGGTGTTTTTTGGAAAGATATAGAAGTTAAAAATAACAAATATGGTAAACCATACATTGTCCTTCATAACAAAGCAAAAAAAATCATAAATATTCTAGCAAATTCAGAATTAAATATTGAGTTGTCATTAAGTGATGAAAAAGAATATGCCTTAGCTAACGTAGTTATTTTTAAATGAAATCTAAAAACAAAATTTTTAATAATTTTTTTTCAATTGCTATAGCTATATTTATAGCTTTACTAATTCGATCTTTACTATTTGAGCCATTTAATATCCCATCTGGATCTATGAAGCCCAACTTACTCGTTGGAGATTTTATATTTGTATCTAAATATTCTTATGGATATTCAAGACATTCATTTCCTTTTTCTTTAGGAGATCCTAATGGTAATGGATTGTTGAAAGGCAAATATTTTTCTAAATCACCAGAAAGAGGTGATGTTCTTGTTTTTAAAACTCCAATAGTTGCACCAATACTATTAGCTGAAACATCAGCAAATGTTACTGCGGTTTGGCTTGGTGTAATGATTGGTGTAAATATGCAAACATCATTTTTAACTCCACCATTTGGATTTTCATTATTTTATCTTAGAGGGGTTGCGCCAAAATCGATAAAAACAACTGAAATTTGGAAAGGTGCAAGCGTGTTTATTGTACTGCAATTAGTTGGATTAGGTGTAGTTGGATATTTTCCACAATTAGTAAATTATTTACCTCTTAGGTCTTATTACTCATCTGAAGTTTCTCCTCCTCCAATTAATCCTAAACTTCAAGAATGTTTAATAGATTATTCTTATAATAAATATGAAGA
>CACOVJ010000038.1 GCA_902630465.1 uncultured Alphaproteobacteria bacterium
GCCAAAAGAGTTACTCAATGCATAATCAACTTTTTTCTCAATTGGTTGATTAGCAATTAAATTTATACCATTAGAATCTATAGATTTTTCTAAATTTAAAGTTGCCGGTAAAACATTCTTTGTTATAGATAATATAGAAAATATTGCTTCAACACTACCAGCGGCACCTAATAAATGCCCTATAGAGGATTTAGTTGAACTAACAAATATTTCATTTTTAAATAATCTTGAAATTGCATTTAACTCTATTTCATCACCTTTTATAGTAGATGTTCCGTGAGCATTTACATAACCTATTTTTTGAGGCGATGTTTTTGCCATTTTTAATGCCTCATTCATAGCCCTATAACCACCGTCACCATCTTCAGATGGTGCAGTTATGTGATAAGCATCACCTGACATTCCATAACCAATTAATTCAGAATATATATTTGCTCCTCTTTTTTTTGCAGATTCTAATTCCTCCAAAACTAATACTCCTGAACCTTCTCCCATGACAAATCCATCTCGATTAATATCCCAGGGTCGTGATGCTTTCTCTGGTGTATCATTATATGATGTACTTAAACTTCTAGCAGCACAAAAACCTGCCATACCTAATTTGCAAACAGCAGCTTCAGCACCTCCTGCGATCATAATATCTGCTGCACCCCTTTTAATCATTTCACTTGCATCACCTATTGAATGAGCACCAGTAGCACAAGCAGTAACAACTGAATGATTTGGTCCTTTAAAACCATATTTGATAGAAATTTGTCCAGATAGTAAATTAACTAGAGAAGAAGGTATAAAAAAAGGTGATAATTTTTTTGCCCCTCTTTCCTTAATTGTAATTGATCCATCATATATTGTTTCTAAGCCTCCTATGCCTGATCCAACAGATACTCCTACTTTTAATTTTTGCTCATCACTTAGATTTGCTAACCCTGCATCTTCTATAGCCATTTTAGAAGCTACTAACCCATATTGAATAAATCTATCATTTCTTTTAATATCTCTTGCATCAATCTGCATTGGATTATTGAAATAAAATTCATCGTTAGGATCATTGGAAATAAATCCAGCAATTTTGCATGGCAGATCTGAAACGTCAAATTGATTAACTTTTTTTATTCCAGATTTACAGTTTATTAAGTTATTCCAAGAAATGTCTTTATTATTACCGATAGAAGTTAACAAGCCTATACCAGTAACAACGACTCTCCTCATAAAAGCAATATTATATTATTTTTTACTTTCAATATAATCGATAGCATTTTGAACAGTCTGAATAGTTTCAGCAGCATCATCAGGTATTTCAATCGCAAATTTTTCTTCAAAAGCCATAACTAATTCCACAGTATCTAAACTATCTGCACCCAGATCATCAATAAATTTAGCTTCAGGAACAACTTTAGCTTCATCAATACCTAAATGATCAACTACAATTTTCTTTACTTGTTCTTGTATTTCACTCATATTTTACTCCTTATTTTTCTTTTAAATTATTTTTTGATTGTATGTCAACCTATTAAACCATTAACATTCCACCATTTACATTTAAATTTTGCCCAGTAATGTACGAAGCATTATCACTAGATAAAAAATATACAAGATTTGCAACATCGTCTGGATTTCCAAATTTATCCATTGGTATTTTTGATAGAATACTGTTTTGCTGCGCATCATTTAGCTTCTCTGTCATAGCAGTTCTAATAAAGCCAGGGGAAACTACGTTTACATTAATATTTCTCTTAGCCACTTCTAAAGCAATTGATTTATAAAGACCTATCATTCCAGATTTTGATGCCACATAATTTGCCTGCCCAGGATTACCAGTTAGAGCTACCACTGATGAAATGCCAATAATTTTTCCATACTTTCTAGAAAGCATATTAGGTAAGATGGATTTAATTATAATAAAATTAGAATCTAAATTAGTCCTAATTATTTTAGACCATTGTTCTTGTTTCATTCGAAATATTAGATTATCTTCTGTTATACCGGCATTATTTATCACAACATCAATATCTTTGTGATCTCTCGAGATCGTAGTCATGCATTTTTGCAGATTATCAGGATCTGAAATATCAATTTTATAATAAAAATTATTATTTCCATATTTTTCTTTAAGTAGATCAATTTTATCTTGCGAAGTAGAAGTTAAAACTAGTGTACAGCTATCATTATAAAATTTTTTACAAATTGAAGATCCTATTCCCCCGGATGAACCAGTTATAAATATTTTTTTTTTAACATCATTCATAGATCTAATTCAGTAATTTCATTTATAGATTTTATATCAAAATTTTTTGAGATTCTATTTATTAATCCAGACAAAACTTTATTAGGACCAATTTCAATGATAGTTTTTTCGCCAATCTCTTCAAGTTTTTTTATACTTTCCACCCATCTAACTCTATTAGACATTTGTTTTTTCAATGAATTTTTAATAATTGAATTATTATTTGAAATTTCAGATGTATAATTTGAAATAATATTTATACCATTAGTCCTGAAATCTAATTTTTCAATTTCACTACTAAGCTCTTTTTCTGCATCTGACATAAATTTACTATGAAATGCAGCAGAAACATTAAGTACGATATATTTTTTCACATTTTTTTTAAGAAATAAATCTTTATTTTTCATTATTTCTTCAATATTTCCAGAAATTACTACCTGCATAGGTGAATTATCATTTGCAATTTCAAGATCAAGGTTATTAGTTTGTATAATATCTTCTATCTGTTTAGCATCTTTACCAATTAAAGCAGCCATGCCTGATTTATTTGGTTCAACAGCATTATGCATTAGTTCGCCTCTTTTTTTTAGTATTAAGCTACAATCTTTTAAACTCAATTTATCAGCACATGCCAAAGATGTATATTCTCCTAATGAATGTCCCATCATTACGTTTATTGAAGAATTTAAAATATTACTGTTTTCTTTAACTGTTTTAAAGATCATCATTGATGCTGCAAATATAGAAATTTGAGTATATTTAGTAATATTTAGCTTACCATCTAAGTCATCAAAAATTATTTTCTTTAAATCAATTTTTGTATAATCCTCTATTTCTTTAAGCGTTTTTTTAGCTATATCATAATTATCCCAAAAATCTCTTGACATACCTACATATTGGCTTCCTTGACCGGGAAATACGACACATGACATTATTACTTGATTTATTAGAAAATAATAATATATGCAAGCTCAACTTCTCTTGTATTATAATAATATGAGATAAACCGTGGAGTTAAATGAATAAATTTGAAGTAGTATTACTTATTAGCCCTGAATTAGGTTC
>CACOVJ010000039.1 GCA_902630465.1 uncultured Alphaproteobacteria bacterium
TTGATGTTGAGAGATACATACTGGATGGCTTTTTAATTTTTGTTTTTTCTTGATTGGATTTAATTATATTAGATGTGTCTAATTTAAATTTCTTTGCAAGTTTTATTGCAAAATCAAACTTAGACAATCTCTCTTTACAACCTACGTTTATTATCCCCTTATAATTAGATCTAATTAAATCTATAATTATTTGAGCCAATGTTGAAATTAATACAGGATTGAAAAATATTTTATCACTTAATGAAATATTTTTTTGTAGTGTTAAGTTATCATAGATATAGTCTGAAAATGATCTTTTATTCAAATTACCCCATCCAAAAAAATTTGATCTCAAAATAATAAAATTTTTTATATTTTTTTTTATATAATTTTCAGCAAGAACTTTAGTCTTAGAGTATACATTAATTGGATTGGTAAAAGATTTTTCAGTATAAATATCTTTTTTTCCATCAAAAACATGATCTGTGGAAATATGTATAAGTTTTATTCTATTATCTTTACAAATTTTTACTAAGTTTTTAACTATTTCATAGTTTATTTTTTTTGCCAATGCAGGGTTGGTTTCACATTTCTCTACATCTGTATATCCAGAACAATTAACAATAAATTTTGGTTTATAATCATTTACTAATAATAGAAGATTTTTATAATTTAATAAATCAAGTTTGACTTTATTGATATTAGCTAAATCAATATTGTTGTTATTATAAGTACCCAATACTTCAAATTTATCTTTAAATTCTAAACACAAATTAGAGCCTAAAAGGCCAGAACAACCTACAATTAAAAGTTTATTTGATTTAATATTAAGAAGTCTTTTGTTAAATTGTCCCAATTTTATCTCTATTTTTAATAATCCAATTATTTAAATTTTTATTTGTCATCCATTCAGTATTTTTATCTGAGGAGTATAGGAAACTTCTACCAACTTTTCTTCCATTTTTGATCATAGGCTTAATTTGATTTTTATTAAAAATTTGAGGTAAAATTTTATAATATCCACTATATTCATAAGTATAATCTGCATCCTCATAACCAATCATCATTTCGTGAAGTTTTTCACCTGGTCTAATACCAACTTCTTTCATCTTACATTTGCTGCTAACAACTTTAGCAATATCCGTTACCTTCATTGATGGAATTTTTTTAACATAAATCTCTCCACCTAACATATCCTTCATTCCCAACCATACAAACTCAACAGCTTGTTCTAGTGAGATCATAAACCTTGTCATTCTCATGTCCGTAATAGGGATAATTCCCTTATTTGCTTCACCAATAAAGAATGGAATTACTGAGCCTCTTGATCCCATAACATTACCATATCTTACAACAGCAAATTTAGTATTTTTAGAGTTAATATTAGATGATATGAATAGTTTATCTGAAGCAAGTTTTGTTGCCCCATAAAAGTTTACTGGATTGCATGCTTTATCTGTGGAAAGAGCAATTACTTTTTTTATTTTTTTCTCTATACATACATCAATAAGATTCATAGCACCCAAAATATTTGTTTTAACTGTTTCAGATGGGTTTACTTCAGAACTAGGAACAATTTTTGTTGCCGCTGCATGAATTACATAATCTACACCTGATAAAACATTTTGTAACCTTTCCTTATCTCTTATATCACCAATTACAAAATTAACTTTTTTTGAGTTTATTTTGTTTACCATATTCCATTGTTTCATTTCATCTCTAGAATAAACAATAATTTTTTTTGGATTATATTTTTTTAGAGTCATTGGAATGAAATGATTTCCAAAAGATCCAGTACCACCAGTGATTAAAATTATACTATTTTTCATTATTTTCTAATCCAATAATCTTTTTATTCTTGCGAAATAGGTCATTTCATCAAAATATACAATTTGCTTTATATACCTTTCATAGTTTTTGAAAACAATTTTTGAATTTGAAATATCAATAAATTTTAGAAATAAGTCTTCAATAGTATCTTTATATATACAATTAATAATGAATGGATTTCTTTTAAAGCTTATAAGGTGAATGTTAGACCTATACTGGATCCAATCTGATTCTATATGTTGAATTGAATCATAACCAACTGCTAACGTGGGTATTTTGTTAAAACATGCATCAATCATCATTGAAGAATAAGGGGTTATTAGCCCTTTTATTATATCAAATAAATATGGATTAACCTGAAAATCATTAGATGGAAAATCATAAATTTTAATATTATTGAGTTTTTTTAAATCAATTTTTTCTTCATTTTTTCTTATCCAAGCATAGGGATGTGGTTTATAAATTATATTAACTTGTAAATTAAATTTGTTAATTATGTTATTTAAAATTTTCATTAACTCTTTTTCAGCAAAAGGAACCCCACAGCCCGCAAATAAATAGTATTTTATTTTTTTTGAAAATTTATAATCAGATAAAAATTTATCTAAATTTGATTGATTGTATTTTTTATTTAGATATATTTCATGTCTTAATGAACCAATACTAATTGTATCTATTTTATGAATTTTTTTTGCCAACCTGCATGTTTGTTTACCCCATGTCACTAAAGTAGTTGGTTTGCAAAGTAAGGGCTTAGTTATTGCAGAATCCCAATTCAAAAAAATGAGATACGAATTAATTTTTTTTTTATTTGCAGCATGTACTAAATCATCAAGCAAAAGGTCTTGAGAAGTGCCAAATAGAATTAAATTACTATCATCTTCAAATGTAATTAAGTTTGGCGATGAAATTTTTAAAATCAAATCCAATAAGTATATTATAAAGCAATGTAATTTAAAAAATCTTATAGTTTTTATGATTTGTTTAGCAAAAAATCCTACTCCTAAAAATGGATAGGCTTTAAGTTTTTTTACTCTTAAAGAGTGTTCATAATTCCTTAAGTGGAATAAAATATACCAAATACAATATCTAAAAAAATTTATTTTAAAAACATGATAGTTTTTAATTTTTAGTTTCGGAAAAAAAGAGTTGAACAACCATACTGTTTTACTACTTTCTAATTGATTAATTAAATTACTTTCGGTTAAATCTCTCAATCCTAATTTTTTTGATGGCGCATAAATATACAATTTTTTCATTAACTAAATTGTATTTTTATTTTCAAAATCTAAGAAATTGCCTTCATAACTTAAAAATTTATCTTTAAGATGAAAAATTTTGTTACATAATTTCATTATACTTTTTCTATGAGAGACAATGATTATTGTCTTTTTGTTCTTTAGTGCTTCTACGGAGTTAATAAATTCCATTTCAGTATCAT
>CACOVJ010000040.1 GCA_902630465.1 uncultured Alphaproteobacteria bacterium
GATGATAATGTATTTAATCCAAAAATACGATTATTATAATTTATGAAAAATATTAATTTGATTGAAGACAATATTTACAGTCTTTTTTGGAGAATAGCTCTTCCATCTTCAATTGGTACAGTATTTCAAAATCTATATTCATTAGTTGACGCAATATTTGCTGGAAGAATGATCTCAGAAGTTGCACTTGCAGCTATTGGGCAAACATTTCCAATTTATTTTATTATAATTGCTCTAGGAATAGGATTAAGTATTGCGACAACTAGTATTGTAGCCAATTCTATTGGGGAGAATAAAATCAGTAAGTCAAGTCAGATTTTCTGTCAATCTTTAGGACTTGCAGTTTTTGTAAGCATAATAATTTCAATCTTTGGTATTTACTTTGGTTCTTCAATCTTAGAATCTATTAACAACGATCAAAATACTCTAAATTTATCAAGTGAGTACATGAATGTAATTTACCTAGGTTCAGTAATTATATTGTTATTAATGGTCTCTAATTCTTGCTTATCAGCATTAGGAGATACAAAAAGTTATAGAAATGTATTAATCTTTAGCTTCTTCTTAAACATAATATTAAATCCTGTATTAATATCAGGAAAATTTTTAGGTTTTGATGTTTTTATACCATTAGGCATAAAAGGTATTGCGATTGCAACAATATTGTCACAATTCATAGGTTTATTATATTTACTTTATAAAATATCAAAGACGGAAATTTATAATTATTTCAAAAAAAAATACCTCATTCCAAAAATTAAATCTATTGTAGAAATATCAATTCAAGGAATACCGGCTTCTATAGGCCTTATGATGATCGCACTTGGATCATATATACTATTATATTTTGTTAGTTCCTATGGAAATAATGCAATTGCAGGTTTTGCATCTGCAGGTAGATATGAACAATTATTATTTTTACCTTTATTAGGCCTAAGTACTGCAGTTACTTCTATAGTTGGACAAAATTTGGGAGCAAATAAACCTAACAGGATATTAGAAACTTATATAAAAGCAATTAAAACAGGTGTGATAATTTTATCAATTGTAGCATTATTTTTATTTTTTTCTGCAGAATTATCAATGAGATTATTTACTGATGATGAGAAGGTTATTTTTTATGGAACTATGTACTTAAAAATTTGGGCATTTGGATTTCCTGCTTTTCCATTATTCTTCATAGCAAATGCAACATTTCAAGGTTTAAAAAAAGCTGTAATTGTAATGTATATGGCAATACTTCGTTTTGTTATTACGCCTATATTGATTGTAACGTTAATTAATAATTTTATAAAAGAAGATTATATATACATGTTTATTGGCCTGACTTTAATGCATTGGATAATAGGAATTTTATATTTTAAATATTCTTTAAAAAAAATAAAAAGATTAATTTCTATTTAAGAAACTCCTTTTAAATTAGGGACAAATAAAACGTTATCGAATTCTTCAGATGATAATCTATTACCTTTTCTTGTATACTTTATTATAACTTGTTTATTTTCCCTAATAATTGGACAGACGACAATTCCATTTTCTTTTATATGAGAAAAAATCTTATCTGAAATATTTAATGTGGCAGCTGTAAAAATTATCCTATCAAATGGAATTTGCTCTAACCATCCATCATTACCATCTTCATATTTTGATACTATGTTAGTTAATTTTAATTCTTGAAATATTTTCAATGATTTTTTATAAAGATTTTTAATTCTTTCAATTGTGTAAACTCTTCTTGCAAGTTTGGATAAAATTGCACATTGATAACCACTGCCAGTTCCAATTTCTAAAACTTTATGAGTATTTTCCAAATCAAGTAATTCAGTCATTTTAGCTACTACATAAGGCTGACTAATTGTTTGATTGTCTCCAATTGGTAACGCTATATTTTCATATGCTTGATTTCTATAATTTTCAGGTATAAACTTTTCTCTTGGTATTTGTTCTAATGCAGATAATACGCTAGAATTAGAAATTCCAGCTTCTCTTAATTCTAATATTAATCTTATTTTTCTTACGTCTAACACTATAAAAGTGTTTTATTATTAAAATATTTTATTAAGACTTCTGGAATTTCAACATTTCCATCTTCCATTTGATAATTTTCCAAAATTGCAATCAATGTTCTTCCTACTGCTAATCCAGATCCATTAAGAGTATGTACAAAAATATTTTTATCACTATTTTTATATCTTGAATTCATTCTTCTTGCTTGAAAATCACCACAATTTGAACAACTAGATATCTCTCTATATTTTTCTTCACCAGGTAACCATACTTCTATATCATAAGTTTTATTTGCAGAAAAACCCATATCTCCAGTACATAAAGTCATAACCCTAAAATGAATATTTAAATCTTTAAGAATACTTTCTGCACAATTAAGCATTCTTTCTAGTTCATTTTCTGAGTCTTGAGGTTCTACAACTGACACAAGTTCCACTTTAGAGAACTGATGCTGTCTTAACATTCCCCTTGTATCTTTTCCTGCCGCTCCAGCCTCAGATCTAAAACATGGAGTTAAAGATGTTGATCTCATTGGTAATTGACTAATATTTAAAATTTCATTTTTAACTAGATTGGTCAAAGGAACTTCTGCAGTAGGAATTAACCAATGACTTTCTCCAGCAGTAAATAAATCTTCTCCAAATTTGGGAAGTTGTCCTGTGCCAAATAATGAATCGTATTTTACAAGAAAGGGAACGCTATATTCGATATATCCATTTACTTGAGTATGTTTATCTAACATAAAATTAGATATAGATCTTTCTAGTTTTGAAAGTTGTTTTTTTAGCAAAACAAATCTAGATCCTGATAGTTTGGTGGCAATATCAAAATTCATTAAGCCCATATTTTCACCAATTTCATAATGGACTTTTGGTTTAAAATTGAAATTTGGTTTTGATCCCCATTCTCTATAAAATTTATTATCCAACTCACTCTTTCCGGTAGGCACGGATTTATGTGGTATATTTGGTAATTTTGATAAAATTGAGTTTAACTCATTATCTTTTATATTTTCTAATTCTTTTAAAGAAGTAATCTTGATTTTTAATTCTTCAACTTCCGCCATTTCATTATTGGCATTCATTTTTTTACTTTTTAGACTCCCAATCTCTTTAGATAATAAGTTACGTTTTGAAAGTAAACTTTGCAGCACTGTTTGAGTCTCTCTTTTTATTTTATCAATTTCTAAAATTTTAGAAGA
>CACOVJ010000041.1 GCA_902630465.1 uncultured Alphaproteobacteria bacterium
ATAATGGAAGGCGCTAAAGAATTGAATAGTCCCGTAATACTTCAAGCTTCAGGTGCTGCAAGGAAATATGCTGGACCAATTTTTTTGAAAAAACTAATTGAAGCAGCAATGGATGAATTTTCAGAAATTCCAACAGTTTTGCACCAAGACCATGGCGGCTCTCCAAAAGATTGTAAAAACTGTATAGAACTTGGCTTTACATCTGTGATGATGGATGGTTCGCTATTAGACGATCAAAAAACACCTTCAGACTTTGAATATAATGTTAGAGTTACAAAAGAAACAACTGATATGGCTCATGCATTAGGAGTTGCAGTAGAAGGGGAGATAGGCTGTTTAGGATCTTTAGAGACTGGAAAAGGTGAAAAAGAGGATGGAGTTGGTGCTGAAGGTAAACTTGATCATGATCAACTATTAACTGATCCCAATGAAGCTTCAGATTTTGTTAAAGCTACAAATGTTGACGCATTAGCTATTGCTATTGGTACAAGTCACGGCGCTTATAAATTTTCCAGACCACCAACTGGAGATATCTTAGCAATAAATAGAATAAAAGAAATACATGCAAGACTTCCAAATACACATTTAGTTATGCATGGATCATCTTCAGTTCCGCAAGATTTAATAAATACTATTAATGAATATGGTGGAAAAATAAAAGAGACATACGGTGTACCAGTTTCCGAAATTCAAGAAGGCATAAAAAATGGTGTAAGAAAAGTTAACGTTGATACTGATTTAAGATTAGCTGCTACTGCTGCAGTAAGAAAATACTTACATGAGAATCCTTCACAATTTGATCCTCGTAAATATTTATTACTTTCTAAAGATGCTATGAAAGAAGTTGTTAAAAGTAGATTGCAAGAATTTGGAACTGCAGGAAATGCTTCATCTATTGATTCAATTTCTTTGGGTGCAATGGCTACTAAATATAAATCTGGAGAATTTATAGCTGTCATAAATTAGAATCTTTTCAAGATTATCAAAATTTCAAAAAAAAATAGTTATGCCTCGTGAAAATGTGTTAACACCTAATAATAAATAAAATGGAAAAAATTAAATGGGGTATTATTGGACCTGGAAATATAGCAAACAATTTTGCTGATGGATTAAAAGGTTCCTACTCAGGGCAATTAGTAAGTATAGCAAGTAAAAGTGAACATCGTAGACAAACTTTTGGTGACAAATATGATATTCATCCTGACTTTAGATTTGATACATATGAAGATATTATAAATTCAGAGCACATAGATGCAATTTATATTTCTACACCCCATACCTTACATGCTGAATGGACAATAAAAGCAGCTGGTAAAGGAAAACACATTCTTTGTGAGAAACCTGGAGCTATAAATTTTAATGAAGGAAAGAAAATTATTGAAGCGGTAAAAGAGGCTGGCGTTTTTTACATGGAGGGCTTCATGTATCGTTGCCATCCACAAATTCCAAAACTAGTTGAGATAATTAAAAACAAAATGATAGGAGATATAATATCTATTGAAACCTCTTTTGGCTTTGATATGGGTAAGACTATACCTGATCACAGATTATTTAATAAAAATTTAGCAGGTGGGGGTATACTTGATGTTGGACTATATCCTATTTCTTTTTCTAGACTTATAGCAGGAGTAGCAATAGGAGATAAATTTTCAGAACCAAAATTTTTAGATGCTGAAGCAAAAATAGGGGAAACGGGTGTTGATGAAATTGCTCACGCAAATTTAGAATTTAAAAATGGTATAAAAGCTAAAGTATCTACGGCCATTAGAGAAACAATGAAAAATAATGCAATTATTATTGGTTCAGAGGGAAAAATTGAATTATTAGACCCTTGGATGCCTGGTAGAGATGGCGGTCCATATCATTCAAAAATTATTATAAATAAAAATGAAAATGAAGAAATAGTTGATGTAAAAGGACCTGAACACCTTTTCTTTTTTGAAGGAGAACTTGTAAGTCAATGTATTGCAAAAGAAAAAACTGAACCTCCTCATCCAGCAATGACTTGGGAAGATACATTAGGAAATCTTAAAGCTCTTGATACATGGAGGCAGAAAGTAAATTATAAACTACCACAGGATGAAATATGAAATACGATAGAATAGAAGGAATAGACAAAGAGATATCCAAACTTGTAATGGGATGTGATAATCAAGATGATATCAGTGAAGCTTCAAAGTTATGGGATCACTGGATTGAAGTTGGTGGTAATATGTTTGATACGGCATTTATTTATGGCGGTGGAAATCATGAAAAAGTTTTAGGACAGTGGTTAACAAATAATAATAATAGAGAGGATGTTCTAATTCTGGGCAAAGGTGCTCACACACCTGACTGTAACCCTGAAGCTATCTCAAAACAGTTAACTATTTCTCTTGAAAGAATGAAAACAGATTATGTGGACATTTATATAATGCATCGTGATAATAATGATTATCCAGTTGATGAGTTTATTGATGTTTTAAATGTAGAAAAAAAGAAAGGAAGAATAAAAATATTTGGTGTTTCAAATTGGACTATTGAAAGATTTAAAAAGGGAAATGACTGGGCACAAAAAAATAATAAACAAGAAATGTCTATATTAAATAATAATTTAGCTCTTGCTAAAATGATTAATCCACTTTGGAATGGATGTTTATCATCAAATGATAATGAAATTTTGGATTATCTTAATACTACTCAAAAATCCCATATGTCATGGTCAAGCCAAGCAAGAGGTTATTTTTTAGATGATAAAATTACCAATGAAATAGAAAGAAAAATTACAGAGGCTGAGTCATCCTGGAGAAAACCAGGTGAAAATTCTAGTGGACCTATAAGTTGTTATGATAGCAACGATAATAAGGAGAGAAAAAAAAGAGCTAGAGAATTAGCAGAAAAAAAAGGATGCTCTGCAAATAATATTGCAGCAAGTTGGACATTAAGCCAATCTTTTCCATCTTTTGCTTTAATAGGCCCTAGATCAATTAGTGAGTTGGATACCACTCTTCCTTGTTTAGATATTGAATTAAATAAAGAAGAGATAAACTGGTTAAATTTAAATTAGTGGAGAAAATTTAAAATGGAAAAAAAAGAAATATCAATGCAACTCTATACTACAAGACACTATG
>CACOVJ010000042.1 GCA_902630465.1 uncultured Alphaproteobacteria bacterium
AAGCAAAAAAATGTGCAGAAAATTTTTCTATAGAAAAAGTTTATTCTAGTGAAGAAGAGGCATTAGCAGAAAAAGATGTGGTATTTGATATAGCGGTTCCACCTCAAGTTCTCTTAAGTATAGTTGAAAAAATTCCAGCCAACTCAGTTTGTCAATTACAAAAACCAATGGGAAACAGTATGGAACAAGCAAAAAAGATTAGAGATATTATCCACGAAAAGAATATTATAGCATGCGTTAACCTTCAATTAAAATTTAGTCCTATGATGATAGCTTTGAAACAAGCGTTAGATAAAAAAATGCTTGGCAAATTAACAGAATTAGAAATAAGCTTAAGTGTAGGAACGCCTTGGCATCTTTGGCCTTTTCTAGAAACGTTAGATAATGTTGAGGTGCCACTTCATTCAATCCATTATTTAGATTGGATAAGGTCAGTACTTGGTAATCCAAAAAGTGTGCATTGCAAATCAGTAAAACACCCTAATCTTCCAAATTTAGCAGATGCCAGATCAAGTATAATTCTACAATATGAAGATGATATAAGATGTTGCTTATCTATTAATCACACACATGACAATTCTTCACATGGAATGAAACATTCACATGCTTATGCAAGGGTTGAGGGTTTAGATGGAGCAGCCTACATTAAATTTGGACTACTTCTTAACTATCCAAATGGAGAGCCTGAGGAAATTGAGATTTCTACAAAAGATGTTGATTGGACAAAAGTTAAAAATGTAGGCACTTGGTTCCCTGATGCTTTTATTGGTACCATGTCTAGTTTACAAAGATTCGCTGCAGGAGAAGAAGCTGAATTAACTCATTCAGTAGATAATGCATATAATACGATGGCTTTAGTTTATGCTTGTCTTGAGTCTAATTCTCAACCTGGTACAATTGTTAATTATTAGTATAATTCTTTTTAGAGACATTCTAAATATTATAAAACTTAATACTTATTTGTTAATAAATAAAAATATCTAATATAATTTATTAAAGTTATTGTATTTTTTTCAAATAATTGCATCATATCGCTATAATTTAACAATTTATGGAGGAATAATGTTAAGATTATTTTTATCTTTGATTCTTGCCGTGTCTTTTTTTGGCTCTTTTTCTTCGAAAGCAGAAACAGAACTATGGGGAGATTTTTCAGGAGTAACTCTTAGAGTTAAACTTATCGGTGGAGGTCAATACGAAGGCTTATATAATGAAGTGATTCCATGGTGGGAAAATAACACAGGTGGTAAAATTGAAATTGTTACACAAAAAAATCACTTTGAATTAGATAAAGAGATTAAAAAAGATATTGCTTCTGGCAATTTAGATTTTTGTGTAGCTTCTAATCATACGAGCTTTGCTTCTCAGTATGGAGATATTTATACTGACTTGAATGATGTAATGCCAGCCTCTGTTTTAGCTGATTACACTCCATTAATATTAGAACACTCTACTGTTAATGGTAGATTAGTACAAATGCCTAGACACAGTGATGTTAGTAATTTGTATTATCAAAAAAGTCTTTATGAAGATGCAGATAACAAAGCTAATTTTAAGGCAAAATACGGTTATGATCTAACGCCACCAAATACATGGGATCAAGTTAAAGATCAGGCTATTTTCTTTTCAAACCCACCTGACTTTTATGGAACTCAGTATGTTGGAAAAGAGGAAGCAATTGCAGGTCGTTTTTATGAATTAGTAATTGCAAACGGAGGAGCTTTATTTGACGAAGATTACCGTCCTATATTCAACTCTGATGCTGGTGTTGAAGCACTTCAATGGTTTATTGATTTGTACAATGCAAAAGCAGTTCCTGACGGAGTCTTGAACTATCTTTGGGATGATACAGGTTTAGGTTTTGCAAGTGGAACAATTGCTATGAATCTTGATTGGGCAGGTTGGGCAGGTTTCTTTAATGATCCAGCAAACTCAAAAGTTGCAGGCGATATTGGACTTGTTCGTGCACCAATGGGTTCTGGTGGATTAAGAACTGGTTGGTCTGGATCACATTCTTTCTCTATGACTGAGTCATGTCCTGATAAAGAAGCTGCTGCATCTTTCTTATGGGCTTTAACAAGTAACAAAGCTCAAATGATTGAAGCAAGAGGAGGATTATCACCAACTCGTCCAGCTATCTGGGATGCTATTATTGCTGAAAAGAAGGCTGAAGGAGATGAGTTTATGTTAATGGTATTTGAAACATTCAAAATGTCATTAGCAGAAGATGCATTTACTCCACCATTAATTCCTGAGTGGATTGAATTCACAAATGCTCTTTATCCAGAACTTCAGGCAGCTATCTTAGGGGATAAATCTCCTGAAGATGCTTTAGCTACAGCTTCTAAAAAAGCTACTGAAATAATGGAAGACGCAGGATACTTCTAATTAATTATTATAATACTAGCTCTGTTAAAACAGAGCTAGGTCTACAGTCCCTATGAGAAAATTTCTAAATGGTCCTTGGGTTTTACTAATGCCCACATTAATAATTCTAACATGTGTAGTTTTATTACCTTTACTGCTTTCATTATGGACTAGCTTCACTCCATTTAAATTGACAAAACCTGATACACTATATCGTTTTGTTGGCTTTAGAAATTATGAGAGATTAATTGGCGATTTTGATTTTTGGGTTGCATTTGGTAGAACAGTTTTATTCTTAGCCATTGCTCTTAATCTGGAGTTAATTTTTGGACTAGGTATCGCCTTACTAATTAATAAAATAACTTATGGGCAAAGAACTTTGAGAACATTGATGATGTTTCCTATGATGTTCTCTCCAATATTGGTTGGTTTTCAATGGAAATATATTTTTAATGATAACATTGGTTTATTAAATAATTTTTTAAGAGAATTTGGTGTTATTCAGCCCATACCATGGCTCGTTGATGGTATTTTGGCAAATATTTCTATAATGGCCGCTGAAATATGGTCTAGCACTTCAGTATTTGCAATCTTATTGCTCGCAGGATTATTAGGTATACCTAAAGATCCTATTGAAGCAGCAAAAGTCGATGGTTGTAATTCTTGGCAAGTATTTAAAAATATAACTTTACCTTTTTTGATGCCTTTCGTTTTTATTGCCATGACTATAAGGTCTTTAG
>CACOVJ010000043.1 GCA_902630465.1 uncultured Alphaproteobacteria bacterium
CCTTCGTGCTTAACCATTTTTTCCCAGTCTAAAACTTCAGCACACCATATATCGGCTGGCTCAAGTATACTTAACCAATGTTCGGTAGTTTCTATTTTAATCCAATCTCCAATTGATTTTTTAATTTCATCTCTTTTAGTAAACCATTCCTTTTGATCATGTAGCTCTTTAATCGAATCTAAATTTATTAACTTGCCTAATTGAGGTAGAGGCGTCATCGCTATAGCTATATATCCATTTGCAGTTTTATAAATACCATATGGTGCTGATAAATATGCATGCGCATTGTTGTAAGAGCTTCTTCGAGGCTTTCTATTTCCATCATTAAAATAAGTAGTGAGAACCTCAAACTGAAAATCTAATAATGCTTCAACTAAACTAGTTTCAACATGAGAACCTTTATTGGTTCTAAATCTTTTTATAACTGCTGCTAATAATCCTTCTACTAAAGTATGTCCTGCTAGCATATCTGCAACGGCTAATCCCATTGGTGTTGGTGCTTCATCTCCATTTCCATTTAACCAAACAAGACCTGTTCTTGATTGAGCTAATAAATCTTGTCCTGGTAATGAACTCCATGGGCCATCCGATCCATAACCGGATATTGTTCCATAAACTATTTTGGGATTAATTTTTTTTGCATTTTCATAATCAAGGCCAATTCTTTCAATAACTCCAGGTCTAAAGTTCTGAGTTATAATATCTGCCTTCTCAATTAACTTTTTGACTACTTCAAGATCATTCGGGTCTTTTAAATTTGCAGCAAAACTCTCTTTATTTCTATTTATCGCATGAAATAAAGTACTGTCACCTTCTAAATCAGTATCACTAATATATAAATTTCTACAAAGATCACCTACATCAGGTCTTTCAATCTTTATAACCCTTGCACCTAAGTCAGCTAATCTTAATCCAGCATATGGACCAGATAAAAACTGACTAAATTCTAAAACAGTTAATCCTTCTAAGGGTTTTGTCATTGTGTTTTATTCTTTGAAACTTGCATTGTACATGTCACACAATTTTTCACAAATACTTTCAGCTGTAATCTCTGACTGTAAATACTCATTAATTAAATCACCACTTTTATCTTGAAATTCCATATAACCATTATGTCTTGGTCTCACCCATGCAAGATCCAATGTTTTTCGAGTAGCTCTAAAAAAATCGTTGGTTTCTACGTTTATTTTATCATCCTCCCATGCAACTGAGTTACCAGGTTGACCACCACTTTCATAGAATAACGATTTCTGACATTCGGCACTAGCAATCCAAAAAGCATATTCTAGTGCTAAATCTTTATTCTTACTGACATTTGATATGGCTATACCTGTTCCTCCTAAATGTGTTCCAGCTGGACCTTTGCCTGATAAATTCATAACATCAATATATTTCAAAATATTTTTTCTATAATTTTTCCGTGAATAGTTTGAAAAACCATAAATGTATGGACAATAAAAAAAATCATCTGTCTCTGTCATTAATTCAGCAGTTTGTATAGGATCCATTGATAAACAATCATTGATTAGCTCATTGGATACAGCTTTCATCATAGTAAGAGTTTTAACACCAAAATATTTATCAATAAAATCTTTTTGTTCAGGTATTAATTCCAGAGTCAAATTATTATAAATACTATAGAAACTACTTATTGCATGAACAGGTTTTAAAGGCCAAAGCACCCTGTTATTTTTTGCTAAACCAATTAATGCATTCCAATTTAATGGATAGCTTCCAATTAAATCACTTCGGTAGCAAGCAGTTTGTGATGCTGCATCAATAGCCAACGCCCACTGTTTATTATCAATAAAATAACTTTGGTGAGATTTTCCTACTGACTGAATTTTTAATTTTTCAATCTTGGACTCATATTGAGGGAGATCTAAATTTTGAAGTAGACCTTTGCTAGCCACCTCACCAACATGCGGATAGTCTATGACAATCATATCATAATCATCAGTCATCTCCTCAATGGGTCTGTCAGCAAATGCTTGTAAAGGTCTTTTATCCCAATCAATTTTGACTCTATTATTATGCATTTCTTGGAATTTTTTTGAGGTTGCAATCATAGGATCAAATCCTCTAGAATGATCCCAGGTCATTCCTTTTAACGTTATCATTTTTTTTCGTATTTATCTTTAAAGTCTTCTGGCTTTTTATATAAAACTGAATGAAGGTGCTCACAGTACAAAACTATTTCTCCTTCTCCTTTAAAAACTTCATAACTAGTCCGAACTAATCCCATTTTTTCGTACTTTGGTTTTTTTTCCATGTTAGTTCTTATTGTATAAATTGTATCACCTATAAAAACTGGTTTGATGAAACGTAATCGATCATAACCGTAGCTAAATGAGTTAACACAATTTGTTGCTACTAATCCTAATCCATAAGAAAATACCATTGCACCTGCAACAAGTCTTTTTTGAAACATACCCTCATTTTTAGCAAAATGCTCATCTCCCACATACGGATGCATATCTAAAACCATACAATTAAATTGCATTGCTTCACCTTCAGAAATTGTACGGCGTAAAGATCTTATTTGGTGATCAATAATAACATCTTCGTAAAACCAGTTTTCTGAATTCCAAACAGGAATATCACCATGTTCTTTTGGCATATCCTTTGGAAAGGTAGACTCGATGCCAACTGTATTTTCATACTTATTATCTTTATTCATAATTACAATTATGATACCTTATTATAGAGAAAAATTAATTCAATAAAAATGGTAGAGATAGAACAGTTCTTTGAAGATTATGAGTTAGGTGCCGAACGGATTACTGTAGGTAGAACTATTACTGAAACTGATATAGTAATGCACGCTATGCACTCTGGAGATTTTTATCCTCATCATACAGATGCAGAGTTTGCAAAAAAAGGGCCTTTTGGTCAGAGAATTGCTCAGTTTAGTTGTACCTTTTCAATAGGAATTGCTCTTACTGCTTCAATAATAAACAAACGTGCGTTTACATATGGTTTTGAAAGGTTACGGTTTCCTAATCCAGTATTTA
>CACOVJ010000044.1 GCA_902630465.1 uncultured Alphaproteobacteria bacterium
TGAAGATAACAGAAAAAAATTACCTTCATCAATAAAAATACCGGCAATGATAGATGCTAATGAAACCGCACATACAAAAAAATTAAAAAAAGAAATTGTTAAACTTTTTCCAAATCATCCTGGCAAGGTAGACAATTTTTGGATACCCACCACATATTCAGACGCAATTAAATGGTTAGATCATTTTATTTCAAAAAAATTTAATTTATTTGGTGATTATGAAGATGCTGTAGATACTAGTAACAATTTCTTATTTCATAGTGCGTTAAGCCCTCTAATTAATTTAGGTTTAATCACTCCAGAAATTATTGTTGAGCGTATTCGTAAAGTTGAAAATAAAATTAAAATAAATTCATATGAAGGTTATGTCCGTCAAATAATAGGATGGAGAGAATTTATAAGAGGTATTTATCAAAATTATGATAAAAAGTTAGAAGAAAGTAATTTTTTTAAACATAAGAATTCTTTAACAAAAAGTTGGTATAATGGTTCCACAGGTTTAGATCCACTAGATCATTCAATTAAAAATGCTGAAATGTATGGATATACACATCACATAGAACGATTAATGATTTTATGCAATATCATGAACTTATGTGAAATAGAACCTAAGCAGGTGTACAATTGGTTTATGGAGATGTTTGTAGATTCAAGTGATTGGGTTATGTCACCAAATGTTTACGGTATGGGACTCTTTAGTGATGGTGGAATATTTAGCACTAAGCCATATATTTGTGGGTCAAGTTATTTTATGAAAATGATGAATTTTAAAAGAGGGCCTTGGAATGACATAATGGACGGATTGTATTGGCGATTTATTAATAAAAATAGAAAATTTTTTCAAACCAATCCAAGATTAAACATGATGGTTGTAATTTTTGACAAAATGAAAGATGAGAGAAAAAATAATATAATTAAAAAAGCAAATCAATTTATTCGTGATAATACTAACTGATGGAATTAACACATGTTGTTGCTGCGATAATAATTGATGAAAATAAATTTTTTATAGCTAAAAGGGCAAAAGGCAAACACTTAGAGGGAATGTATGAATTTCCTGGCGGTAAGCTTTTAAAAAATGAATCACATGAAGATGGTTTAAAAAGAGAGATCAAAGAAGAGCTAAACATAGAAATTGAAATTAAATACAAGGTAGGAGAAGAAAATTTCCAAGACGATATAATAAATGTTAAAATACATTATTATATGTGCATTCATAAAAGTGGTAAATTAACCCTTAATGAACATCAAGATTCTGCTTGGGTTACTAAAGAAGAGTTTAAAAATTATGAATTTGCTGAAGGTGATAAAGATATTATTTCCCTTTTATAATTTGCACCCTATTAATATTTCACAGAACTCAAGGAAATACATCTTATTACTAAACATTATTTAATTTTAATGATAAATGAGCAATTTTTATGAAACTAGATAAAGATCAAATATCAGCTTGGGGAGTGCATGCCTTTACTGGGTCTGGAGCAATACTTGGTTTTCTTGCTCTAGTATCTATTTTAAACAATGATCAAGTTGGTAGCTTTCTCTGGCTTGGTATGGCGTTACTTGTGGATGGAGTTGATGGAACTTTGGCAAGAAAAGTTGGTGTTGAAGAAAAAGCACCTAATCTAGATGGAATTATTTTGGACTCAATTATTGATTACTTAAATTATGTAATCAATCCTGCTTTGATGATTTATTGGTTTCAAATGGTACCCTCCGGATTTGAAATGATTTTACCAGCTATTATTTTTGGTGTTTCATTATATACATTTATAAATGTTAATATGAAAACTGAGGATTATTTCTTTCAAGGTTTTCCTGCAGTTTGGAACGTTGTTGTGTTATATTTTTTTATATTGAACACCAATGAATGGATAAATCTAATAGTTATAGTGATTTTATCAATATTAACTTTTGTACCTTGGAAATTTGTTCATCCTTTAAGAGTTAAATCATTTAGAAATCTAACAATTTTTTTTACTGTTGTGTGGGCAGCAACAACACTACGTCTTGTAACAAAATCAGAAATAAATTTAATGATAAATGATACTATTGTTTTAATACTTTGGCTAATATGCACAGGGTATTTTACTTGGATTTGCTTTATAAGATCAATTAAAGATTTTTCTTAAATTACTTTTTTAAAACCTTCAAATTCTGGATGTCCAAGGTATAAATGTTTGTTATTACCAGCATCTTTATGAGCTAAGCGAAATTCTTCTGATTTAGTCCAATTTATAAAATCTTGCTCACTGTTCCAAACACTGTGAGATGCATAAAGCGTATAATCTTCAGTAGTTTTTCCCTTGATAAGATTAAATTTCTTAAAACCAGGAACTTTATCTAGATGTGTTTCTCTTGATTTCCAGACATTTTCAAATTCATTTTCTTTACCAATAATGATTTTAAATCTATTCATTGCTATAAACATATTTATATAAATAGCTTTAATTTACAATTTTAGTACCCATTTATTAACTATGGAAATAGAAAAAATATTTAAAAATCTAATACTAATAGATTTTGGAGTTTTGATTTTAATTGTAATTTCTTCGTTATACCAACCACAAGAAATTACTAATATGTCCGATGCCCTTAATGATGGTCTATTATCTAATTTTGAGGACATATCTAGAATAATTTCATTGGTATTATTTTTTTTATATTTAATAACGCTTAATTTGCTCTATAGATTTATATATTACGGAAAACCACTTTATCTATTTTTAATTATTAGTGGTCTTTTACTTAATTATTTAAGCGGATCAGTTGTTTATTCTTCTTTTAGCGGCTTACTTGATCAGGTGGGAGGTATTATAAGTGGAGCTATATTGATACTACTATATTATTCACCAATAAAAAATAACTTTTAATATAGAATATTATGAGTTTTGAAAAGTATAAGTGGAAAGCAAGACTGCTTGTAATAAATACTTCA
>CACOVJ010000045.1 GCA_902630465.1 uncultured Alphaproteobacteria bacterium
TTTTTGAAATAAAAGATCTTGAGAAACTCGGTAATTTAAAAGTAATTGGCGATATTACCTGTGATGTTGATGGATCTGTACCAACAACCATAAGATCTTCAACTATTAATAATCCAAATTTTTATATTGATATAAAAACTTTTAAAGAAACTGTTGATAAAGGTTTGGCAATAATGGCAGTTGACAATTTGCCATCTGAATTACCACGTGATTCAAGCAAAGAATTTGGTGATGGTATAGTGAGAGAAGTTGTTCCTTATATACTTAATGAAGATGATGGTAGAATTTTGAATGCAACAATAACATTAAATGGTAGTTTTTTAAAAAAGTACAATTATCTATATGATTATATAAAATCTGCATGAATGAAATTCAAATTAAAAAAAAAAATATTTCTTTAGATATAACAAAACCGTTTAAAATTGTTAGTGACTTCAATCCTAGTGGTGATCAACCTGATGCAATAGATAGTATTGTCAAAAGCTTAAATGAAGGTGAACAAGAACAAGTGCTCCTTGGTGTAACAGGTTCAGGAAAAACATTCACTATGGCTAAAGTTATTGAAAAAGTACAAAAACCAACATTGATTATGGCTCCTAATAAAACTTTAGCAGCTCAACTCTATGGTGAAATGAAAAATTTATTTCCAGATAACGCTGTGGAATATTTTGTAAGTTATTATGACTATTATACGCCAGAAGCTTATGTACCAAGAACTGACACATACATTGAGAAAGAGTCTTCTATTAATGAACAAATCGACAGATTACGTCATTCAGCTACAAGATCACTAGTTGAGAGAAGAGATACTATTATTGTAGCATCGGTATCATGTATTTACGGTATTGGTTCTGTTGATGCTTATTCATCAATGTCTTTTACCTTGGATAAAAATCAATCAATAAGCAGAGAAGTAATAATTAGAAAATTAGTTGAACTTTTATATAAAAGACGGGATATGGATTTTAGAAGAGGTAGTTTCAGAGCAAAGGGAGATATTTTAGAGATATTTCCCTCACATTATGAAGATATTTCTTGGAAAATATCTATGTTTGGAGATGACATAGAAAGTATAAGTGAAGTAGATCCTTTGACAGGTGAAAAATTAGGAGAGCTCGACCAAATTAGAATATTTGCAAATTCACATTACGTTACTCCAAAACCTACGATTAAGAAAGCAGTGGGAATGATTAAAAATGATTTAAAGAAACAGTTGGAGATTTTTGAGAAAGAAAAAAAATATCTAGAAAGACAAAGATTAGATGAAAGAACAACATTTGATCTAGAAATGATGGAGACAACAGGTAGTTGCAGTGGAATAGAAAATTATTCAAGATACTTATCAGGAAGACAGCCAGGTGAACCTCCTCCAACTTTATACGAATATATTCCAGAAGATTCTTTATTGTTTATTGATGAAAGCCATCAAACATGTGGTCAAATTGCAGGTATGTACAAAGGTGACTTTTCAAGAAAATCCACTTTAGCTCAATATGGTTTTAGACTTCCAAGCTGTGTAGATAATAGGCCTTTGAAAAGAGAGGAATGGGATGCAATGCGCCCTCAAACAATTTTTGTTAGTGCAACTCCAGGTGACTATGAGCTTGAAAAAACAGGTGGGACATTCGTGGAACAAGTAATAAGGCCAACGGGATTAATTGATCCACCGATAGAAATCAGACCAACTAAACATCAAATTGATAATCTAATAGATGAATGTAAAAAAACTATAGATAAAGGGCATCGCGTTTTGATAACTACTTTAACAAAAAAGATGGCCGAGGATTTAACTGAATATATTAATGAAGAGGGACTTAAAGTTCGTTATCTTCATTCAGATATTGATACATTGGAAAGAATAGAAATTATTAGAGATTTAAGACTTGGTGTATTTAATGTTTTAGTTGGTATTAATCTTTTAAGAGAAGGTCTAGACATACCTGAGTGTGCATTAATGGCAATTCTTGATGCAGACAAAGAAGGATATCTTCGATCTAGAACAAGCTTAATTCAAACTATTGGTAGAGCTGCAAGAAATGTTGAAAGCAAGGTACTAATGTATGCTGACAATCTAACTTCTAGCATGAAAGAAGCTATAGATGAGACTGATAGAAGAAGAACAAAGCAATTAGAATATAACAAAAAAAATAATATTACACCTATAAGCATTAAGAAGAATATACAGGAGATAATTGAGAATACTGCGGAACAAGATCATGTAACAGTTGACATAGAGAATGCAAAAGAAATGGTTGGAAAAGACCTTGATAAACACATTAAGAATCTAGAGAAAAAAATGAATGAATATGCTTCAAAATTAGAATTTGAAGATGCTGCAAGATTAAGAGATGAAATTAATAGATTAAAAGCAAAAGAAGTTGGCATATCAAGTAAAATATTAGAATTTAGAAAAAATTAATGGATATTATTTTTTCAGAATTAAATCATACTGGAATCATAACCCTTAACCGCCCAAAAGCATTAAACGCTCTTAATTTAGATATGGCAAAAAAATTATATGATAAATTAAAAGAATGGGAGATCAAAGATGATATAAATAGAGTATTGTTAATAGGTGAAGGTAAACATTTCTGTGCAGGTGGAGATGTAAAATCTCTCTTCTTATCTGGAAAAACAAGCAAATTAAAACATGATTTTTTCAAAACAGAATACCGCTTAAATTATTTAATAAGCCAATTTAGTAAAGAATTTTTGTCAATTTGGAATGGTGTAGTTATGGGAGGTGGAGTTGGTTTATCTTTATATGGCGATCATAGATTAGCTACAGACAATACTAAATTTGCGATGCCAGAGACCGCAATAGGTTTTTTTCCCGATGTGGGCGGAAGTTATTTTTTATCAAATTTACCAGGTAATTTTGGAAAATATATAGCTCTTACTAGTGAAGTTTTAACAATAGACGAGTTACTT
>CACOVJ010000046.1 GCA_902630465.1 uncultured Alphaproteobacteria bacterium
GGTCAGATGGGAAAGACTCCAAATGAAGCTTCTTTAAATGCAGAAATTATTTTTATGTGTGTTGGTCGTGATGAAGATATTATTGAAGTAATGGAAGGAGACAGTGGCATTCTGTCTTCTGCAAAAGGTGGATTAACTATTGTTGATCATACGACAGCATCTGCGGAAATAGCCAGGACATATTTTGCAAAACTTCAAGAAAAGAATATTGCTTTTTTAGATGCTCCAGTATCAGGTGGTCAAGCTGGAGCAGAAAATGGTGCTTTATCTATTATGATTGGCGGTGAAAAAAAAGATTTTGAAGTTGTAAAGCCAGTTTTGGAGTCATATGGAAAAGCAATAGAGCTAATTGGACCTTCTGGCTCTGGACAAATTGCTAAAATGATTAATCAAATTTGTATTGCCGGTTTGGTTCAAGGGTTATCAGAGGGTATGGCATTTGGAAAAAAAGCAAATGTTGATATGGAAAAAGTGTTAAGTGTCATCTCTAAAGGAGCTGCTCAGTCATGGCAAATGGTAAATAGATATAGAACTATGCTAGATGGTAAATTTGATTATGGTTTTGCTGTTGATTGGATGCGTAAAGATTTATCTATTTGTTTTAATGAAGCTAAAAAAAATGGAGCTTCACTACCCATAACAGAAATTGTAGATAAATATTATGAAGAAGTCCAAAAAAATGGAGGTAATCGTCTCGACACCTCTTCACTTATGACATTAGTTGATAAATAAATGTCAAGAAACTTAGTTTTAGCCATTGTTCTTTTAATAGCTTCTTCATTTTTTTGGTCAGGAAATTTTTTTTCTGGAAAGATAGCTTTTTTATCAGATCTATCTCCCTTTAAACTAAGTTTTTTTCGTTGGATACTTGCATTACTTATTTTATTGCCTTTTACGTATGCCCAAATCATTAGAGATTTAGAATATTATAAAAAAAATATTTTATTAATGACTATAATTTCAATCTTAGGAGTCACAATCTTTAATTCTTTTACTTATATTTCCCTCCAAACTACTATGGTTATTAATTCAACATTAATGGCATCTGTTGCACCTGTTATGATGATAGGTTTTTCTTGGTTAATATTTAGAACTAAAACAACAACCCTTCAATTTACAGGTATAGTTTTATCTTTGCTTGGTGCTTTTGCTATTGTTCTAAAAGGTGACTTAAGCAATTTATATAATTTATACTTCACTGCTGGTGATTTATGGATGCTTGGAGCTGTTATTTCTTGGTGTTTATACTCAGTGTTACTGAAAAAAATTGATAGTAAAACTTCACAACTAGCAAATTTAGAAGTGATGATAATTATAGGTGTAATATTTATAATACCATTTTATATTATAGAGTCATTTAATACGACTTATCTCCCATCAACGGGATTAGATCTCGCTATAATTGGATATGTTGCTGTTTTTGCAAGTATTGTTGCATTTTTTTCCTGGAACAAAGGAGTATCTATTATTGGGCCAAATAGAGCTAGTCTTTTCTTGCATTTAATACCAGTCTTTAGTGCAATATGGGCTATTTCTTTCTTAAATGAGAAATTTGCTTTTTTTCATGTGATAGGAGTACTTTTTATACTATCAGGAATTATATTATCTAATATAAACTTATCAAATGAGTAAAATTACAAAAACAGACGAAGAATGGAAATCACTTCTAACTGATGACGAATATTATGTTACAAGACAAAAGGGGACTGAACCACCATTCTCTGGAAAAAATTTTGAAATAGTTAAAGGTGGTATTTTTAAATGCAAATGTTGTGACAACGAATTATTTAATAGCTCTACAAAATATGACTCTGGTTGTGGATGGCCAAGTTTTTTTGAACAACTTTCACCAGAAGCTATTAAAACTGAAGTAGATAAATCACATGGTATGGTTCGAATAGAAATCATGTGTGCAAAGTGTGATGCACATTTAGGACATGTATTCGATGATGGACCTCAACCAACTGGCAAAAGATACTGCGTCAATTCTTTATCAATTAATTACGAAGAAGTTGAATAATACTTCTTACACTCTCTTATTTTCATCTATTGGACATGCTTTGATGCACATGTTTGCAGCTTTTTATTTTGTAATAGTATTAACAATAGAAAAAGAATGGAATATTTCTTATGATCAGCTTATTCGATTGTGGACTTTAGGTGCACTTTTAATTGGACTTGGCGCTATTCCTTTTGGTTGGCTTAGTGATAGATGGAGTAGGTCTGGAACAATGACGATAATGTTTATTGGAATGGGTCTGGCCTCTATTTTATGTGGCTTTAGTTCATCAATTTCATTTTTATTTATTTCATTGTCTTTACTGGGTTTATTTTGTTCAATTTATCACCCTGTAGGAATTCCTTGGGTTATTAATTCTGCTAATAAGCAGGGAAGGGCACTTGGTATTAATGGCATCTTTGGTGGTGTAGGTATAGGCTCAGGAGCATTTGTAGCTGGAACATTAACAGAGCTTCTTAATTGGCAATTAGCTTTTATACTGCCAGGTTTTCTTTCAATATTTATAGGTTTCATTCTTATCTACTTAATATTTAAAGATAAAATTTCTTATAAAAATTTTTTCATCAGTAATGATAAGCATGATCATTCACGAAATGAAATGGTACTAATTGCGTTCATCATGCTTTTATCAATGTTTGCACTTGGATTATCATTTCATAATACACAAACAGCATTACCTAAAGTGTTTGAAATACGTATTGGTAATATTAATTCAATTCAAATTGGTTTTATGATTGGTATCATCTATTTTATTTCTGGTGTCACAACTTTTGTTGGAGGCCTTATGGCTGACCGATTTAATTTAAAAGCTATTTATCTAATTGGCATATTTATGCAGTTTCCTTGTTACTTAGCTATAGCGTACATGTCTGGTTATTCTATTGTAATATT
>CACOVJ010000047.1 GCA_902630465.1 uncultured Alphaproteobacteria bacterium
ATGCTCTTTGTACAGCATCATATATGATTTTAGTAGGATTTCAAAATTTTTTAAAAAGTAATAAAATTTATTTTAATAAAATTATTTTAACTGGTGGTGGAAGAAAAAATACTTACTTACTTAAAATTCTAGAAAATAATATTAATAAAAAATTAACTCTAATTGATAATTTAAAAATTAATGGAGATCTCGTAGAGGCTCAAATGTTTGCATATATAGGAATTAGATCTGTAAAAAAACTTACAATAAGTGGAAAAAATACTACTGGAGCAAATAAAAATATAAGTGGGGGTAAAATTTATTTTCCTAACTAATTCGTTAATTTAGTCCAAGTCATTTTATCAATATTAGAACCACATAAAATCACTAAAGTATTTTTATTTTTTAATTTGTCATTAATTTTATATTTAATTGCAGCTAATCCAGCAACACATGCTGGTTCCAACATGAGTTTTAAATTATCAAAAGCATAAATCATAAATTCTTTCATTTCATCATCAGTAACTGTAACCATTTCATCTATTACTGATTTAGCTACATTATAAGAATATTCTAAATGTAGAGGAGCAGATAAACTATCGGCTATACTGTTAACAGATACAATCTCTAAAGGCTTGCCTAATTTAATACTATCACTCATTCCTTTTGCACCTTCTGGCTCCACACCAATTACTTTGGTATTTGGAGATAGCTGTTTTACATAAGATGAAACACCACTTATTAAACCTCCTCCTCCTACTGAGATGATTAAGTAATCTAATTTTTTATCTAAAGTTTTAAAATACTCAATTATTTCTAATCCAATTGTTGCGCTTCCTTGAATTGTATGAGGTCCATCGAAAGGATGGATAAAATAATAACCATTATTTGTAGCATTTGATGCATCAACAAATGCTTGTTTAGGATTAGTAAAATGTAAGTTCGCTTTGTAACTCTTACATTTGCTTATTCTGTAAGGATTTGCAGACTCATATAGAAAAATTTTATTATTTAGTTGAAATAAATTAGCAACAAAAGATGCGGCAATTGCATGATTGCCAGCACTAACTGCAGTAATACCTTTTTTAAATTTAGTTTTATCTTGTGATATAATATTATTAATTGCTCCTCTTGCTTTAAATGAACCTGATTTTTGCAAAAATTCACATTTAAAATGTATATTTGTTGAAAAAAATTCGTCTAACTTTGGTGATGCTTTTACAAACGGAGTTTTATTAATATACGGTTGAATGTTTTTAAGAATAAGCTTGATTTTATCAGGAGATAAATCAGATGGTATCAAGAAATACCTCTAATCTCTTTTATTTTATCATAAGCTATATTTATAGCAGCTAATTCTTTATTTGATTGTTTAATGAATTCTTTAGGCATACCTTGCGCAATTAAATTATCAGGGTGATGCTCTTTATTTAGTTTTATCCATTTTTTTCTTATTTCTGAATCAGTACTACTTCTGTTAACGCCTAAAACTTTATAAGGATCTGATTCACTATTTTTTAAATTAGCTTGAAATATTCTTTGAAAATCTTTTTCAGTAAATTTAAAAGATTTAGAAACTGATCTTAGCAGATCTACTTCACTAATTGATATATTTCCATCAGATGCTGCGATATAAAATAAATTATTTAGAAGTTCTTCAAGTAGTATTTTATTGTTTGAGAATAAATTTCCCACTTGATTAGCAATTTTTTTATAGCCATAAGTATCTTTCTTAGCTTCATTAAAAATTTGAGCTACTTTAGACATTTCTGATTTTGGTACTTTAAACTTATCCTTAAATGCTCTTATTTCATCATCAGTAACATGACCATCAGATTTAGCTAATTTTGCAGAAAGTATTATAAAGCTTAATGTGAATATCTGTTGTTTTTGATCATTATTTATTTGATTAAAATTAAAACTTGAACGTGATTTAGATCTTCTATCAAATGCACCACCTGCCATCACACCAAAGATAGCACCTATTGGGCCACCTAAAGCAAAACCAGCTGCGCCTCCAATTACTCTTCCCCAAATACTCATTTTAAAGAATCAATAATATTTTTTAATTCACTTATTTCGGGTTTAGAAATAAAACCATCTTGATTGAAATCAACAATTTGAAATATTAGACTGATAGACTGATTAATTTCTAATAGTGAAATTTGATCATCATTATTAAGGTCAATGAAATTGAAATACATTTTCTCATCATCATTTAAATCATTTGAATAAAGATTTGACGAGAATAAAAGAAAAAAAAGTAAAATTGTTCTATTTATCCAAACCATCTGTACATTCCAATTATACCTGCTAAAGCATAAAATAATTGTAAAAACAATATACCTTTATGCTTTAATCTGTATGCCCATAAACCAATAAGTATAGCAGATATTAGCAATAGAGAAAAACCTAGGAATTCAAGGCCAACATTAAATGCCACAAAAAGTGAATAAAGTATGGCGGTAATTACACCTAACCACTCTAACAATTGATTAAAATTCAAAAAAATTATTTTTTCTTTATATTTATAGCGTTCTCTTTACCGCGATTTTCACCAATTTCAAATTCAACTGGCATACCTTCTTCTAAAGTGTCAATTCCAGCAGCTTCCAAAGCTGATACATGAAGAAAAACATCTTTTCCTCCATCATCATTTTCTATAAATCCATATCCTTTAGTTGGATTAAACCATTTTATTTTACCACTTGGCATATTTTATTCTCCTTTGTTATTGATTTTTATGAGGTTTAATTATTATTTTATCGTATATATAATATAAATATTGATTAATTAATTTCATTAAATAACTAATAAGTAATTAATTTCAAGCTATATTTTATATATTTATGCTAAGCTATAAACACGGATTTCACGCAGGGAACC
>CACOVJ010000048.1 GCA_902630465.1 uncultured Alphaproteobacteria bacterium
CTCTTTTAAAAGATATTGATCTATAAAAACATCAAGCCAATTTGATATTGATTTATTATATCGAAATCTTAGAAAAAATTGTGTAAAAATATTTTGAGATCCTGGAACAAATAACTTTCTTGGATTTTTTAACAAAACTAAGTAAATCCATCTTAGATGTACGAAAAAATTTACTTCTGGATGAAATTGCAGTGCATAACAATTTTTATATCTAAAAGCTTGATTATTAAAAATATTTCCTCTGGCTAATAATTCACAACCAGCTGGAAGATCAAAACCTTCAGAATGGAATTGATAAAATATGTCTTGAAATTGAAATAATTCTTCACCAAGTTCAGTTGGTTGTATTTTATAAAAACCAATTTCAGATAAACCATTAGAATTAGTTTTCACATCAGAGCCAAGATATTTAGCCAATAGTTGAGCTCCAAAACATATGCCAAGAAATGGAATATCTGATTCGATCACTATTTTAAGCCAATTAATTTCTTTTTTTATAAATTCATCCTCATCATTTATACTTCCTGGCGCTCCAAAAACTACAATTGCAGAATAGTTAATCAAGTTCGAAGGCAAATCATCACCAAGGGGTGGTCTACATATTTCAATTTGATATCCCCTATTTACAAATTTGTTACCAATATCTCCAGGAACTGATGTTTTTTGATGTAATATAAATAGAACTTTCTGCATTGTTGAATATAATTTACTATCACATTTAAAAAATATGAAAATATTAATTCAATATAAATTACTCAAATAAAGGAATAAGTTTCATTGTATTAACATCAACTAAACCTTTATTTGTAATTCTAAAATTTGGAATTACTGATAGTGGTAATAAATTAAAACCCATGTAAGGAAGAGTGCAACCAGCATTTTTCCACTCTTCTTTTAATATTTTGTTTTCTTCAGCAACAATATTTGCTCTTTTATCAGAAAGTAAACCAGCAATGGGTAATTCTACTTTTGCTATTAAATTACCCTCATTTACTATTACTATTCCGCCTTGAGTCTCACTTATTTTATCTATTGCAAATTTCATATCACTCTCATTCATGCCAGCTACAATTATATTATGAGCATCATGCCCAACTGAACTTGCTACAGCGCCATATTTAAGATTAAAATTTTTTAAAAACCCTTGCGCATATTCGCCATTATGACCATGTCTTTCTACTACACATAAATGACATAAATTATTATCATTTAAAAAACTTTTCCAATCAGTAATAATTTCTTTAACAATTATACATTCTCTTGTTGTCATGATACCTGGCAATTCAGATTTAATAATATTAACTTTTAAGTTTTCTTTTTTGGGTATATCGGGAATTAATTTAAACTCATTTGGTAGAATGACAGTATTATAAGCTCTATTAGGATATTTATACCTATTGTTTTCCAATTGTTGTTCAAGTGTTGAAGTAATTTTTTTGTTTTCAACAACTAATTCTCCTCCTAACCAAGTATTATTAACATTAAGATTATCATCTAACATTACGATATCAGCTCTTCTGCCATGTCCGAGAGCTCCATAGTCTCTATCTATGTTATATCTTGTGGCAGGATGTAGAGATCCCATTGACCAAGATGTTGTTTTTTCTACTCCCAGATCATGAGCTTGTCTGACTACCCAATCTAAACCAAAATTAAATAAATCATCAGCATCCCTATCATCAGTACATACACAGATACGTTTTGAACTCACTTTACTTTCAGTTAATACTTTAATCGCCTCTTTAATACTGTTCCAAGGTGTTTGGGGATTTCCACCTCTTAAAAAAATCCATAACCCTGCGTCCAGTAAATCATTTGTGAATAATTTTTCCTCGGCTTCATGTGTATCTGTCACTCCACTTGCTGCATAGGCCGCGACAAATTCTCTACCAAATACATGTCCACTAACGGGAATATTTCTTTTTAAAGTCTCAGAGATAATACTATGAGATCTTTCATCTCCATTACAAACTGAGACAAAATCCATTTTTTCTCCTAAACCCAAAATTTCGGGCCATTTGTCATATAAGAAAGCCGTCTTAGTTGCAGTTAGATCGCCACCTGCAGTTTCCAATAAATCATTAGTAGCTGGTATAGTGCTTGGTACAGTTAAGAAAATTGATAGAGGAGCTTGTCGACAATCTTCAAGCATCCATTCAATTCCATCTGTATCTAATACATTGCCTATTTCGTGTGAGTCACAAAAAATTGTTGTTGTACCGTTTAATAATGCAGCTTCAGCATAAGCACAACCAGTAATCATGCTGCTTTCAATATGCATGTGAGGGTCAATTAAACCTGGTGCTAAAATATTTTTATCAATATCAAATACAGAAATATCTTTTCTATTAAATATACTTTTATGATCATTTACGTTTTTAATACATGCAATTCGACCCTTTGAAATCCATACTTCTTTATTCTCTAATATAGTATCAGTATAAGTAGATAAGATTTTTGCATTAGTTAAAATTTGATCAGGTTTTGATTTACCGTTAATAACATTTGTTAAATGTATAGTAACTTCATGAAGATTAGGAACAGAAAATCTAGTTATCATGATACAAAATAATTTATGTCTAATACTTTTATGTAAAACATAAGAGTAAAGTAACCAAAATTCATCATAACCACAAAGCTAATTAATAAATTAATTGATCTAGGAAGAGAATTCCCAAGAAAATCATCCCAAAATGTCTTTTCAAGAAATATT
>CACOVJ010000049.1 GCA_902630465.1 uncultured Alphaproteobacteria bacterium
TGAATATTCAACAGATCCTGAAGTAAGAGATAACATGCCTAGTAAAGCCTTCATTGCTGTCGATTTTCCAGCTCCATTAGGACCAACAATTACTACTATCTCGCCATCATTAACTTCTAAATTAATATGTTTTATTATATCAACACCTCCATATCCTGCTGTTAAATTTTTTCCTACTAAACTACTCATATAGAATTAATTTTTTTTTATTCCTTTACCTAAATATGCTTCAATAACACTTTCGTTATTTCTTACTTCTTCAAAATTTCCTTTGAAAAGAACTGTACCTTCTGCCATAACTATTACAGGATCACAAATTTTTTCAATTAAATCCATATCATGTTCAATAACAAAAAAGGTATATTTTTTTTCTCTATTCAATCTTAAGATTGCATCCGTTATTTCGTTTAACAATGTTCTATTTACTCCAGCTCCAACTTCATCAAGCAATACTATTTTTGGATCTACCATCATGGTTCGTCCTAATTCTAAAAGTTTTTTTTGACCACCTGATAAGTTACCTGCAAGTTCTTGTGTTAAATGACTTAAATTTAAAAAATTAATTACTTCAATTGCCTTTTCCCTAATCTGTTCTTCTTGCTCTTTCACTTTTGAACTATTTAGCAATGCATAAGTTAGTTTTTCACCGAATTGATTTGGTGGAACCATCATTAAGTTTTCTAATACAGTTAGAGTTGTAAATTCATGAGCGATTTGGAAAGTTCTTAAAACTCCCTTTGTAAATAACTCATGTGGTTTTAAAAAGGATATATCCTCATTATTTAATATAATGTTTCCCTCATCGGGATTGTATAAACCAGCTATGGTATTAAATAGAGTGGTTTTGCCAGCTCCATTTGGTCCAATCAAACCAGTAATTGAGCCTTCTTCAACTCTCATGGATGCGTTATGAACTGCTTTCAGACCCCCAAAAAATTTATTTACATTGTTTATTTCAAGCATTTTTCAATTTTTTTATATTTGCATTTAATTCAATATTTAAAACGAGGCCAATTGATATCATTATTGATAACATAGCAGAACCTCCATACGATACTAATGGCATAGGAATACCAACAACCGGCATCAGACCGGATACCATTGAGATATTCATTATAACATAAATAAATATATTTGTACCAATGCCAATGCTTAGCAATCTTCCATAAATATGATTAGATTTAATACTCACATAAAAACAAATACTAATTACCAATAGAAATAATAGTATTATAAAAATTGTTCCAATAAAGCCAAATTCTTCACCAATTAGTGTAAAAATAAAATCAGTTTGTTTTTCAGGTAAATATTGAAGATAAGATTGAGTACCTTCTAAAAAACCCTTACCTGATAATCCACCAGAACCAAGAGCTATTTTGGATTGTATTAATTGGTACCCTCTTCCTAAAGCATCGTCTTCAGGGTTAAGGAAAGAAATTACACGATCTTTTTGGTATGGTTTCAAATAACTTAATAATAATGGTATTGAGCAAATAATAATAAAAAAAGCTATAATAAATTTCCATATTTTAATTCCGCTGGCGAATAAAATAAATGTTCCCAATATAACAATACTTAATGCAGTGCCTAAGTCTGGTTGGATAACCACAAAAAAGAATGGTATAAATAATATTAGAAAGGGAAAAAACAAATTAATTATTTTTTTTACATCCTCGAATTTTAAATCATTATAAAATCTAGCTAACGCTAAAACTATTGCAATTTTAATTAACTCAGATGGTTGAAGACTAAAACCAAAAATATTAATCCATCTAGTTGCCCCTTTTCCAAAAACTCCCACTAACTCAACTGATACTAATAATAATAAACTTAATATGAAGATTAAATAGGAATACTTGTAAATTTTTTTTATATTAATGAAAGATATAAAAACTGCTAGTAATAAAAGAATAATAAATCTTAACAAATGTCTAGAAGCCCAAGGATTATATGATCCACCAGCAGCTGAATATAATCCGGCAGCACCGATAAATGTGATTAGTATTACTAGAAAAATTAAAAGATAATTAAGATTTTGAATTTTATATAACATTAAATTTCAGTCTTATTGATAAAGTTAAATACTTTTTTAGCAATTGGTGCTGCTGTTGACGCTCCTGAACCACCATGTTCTATTACTACAGAAATTGCGTATTTTGGTTTATCATGTGGCATATAACCAACAAATAGCGCGTGATCTCGCATTTTCCATTCAACCTCTTTTTTTCTAAAGTCCTCACTTTCTCTTTCTGCAACTGTTATTCTTCTAACTTGAGAGGTACCAGTTTTACCAGAAAATTTTATACCATCAGACTTTGATTTAAATGCTGTGCCTTTAATATCATTGACAACTTTAAACATAGATTTTTTTACAGTATCAATTGCTGGTTTATATTTTTCTAAATAATCAAATTTTTTTATCGTTTTGTCATTAATAATTTGTGGTTCAATCATCTGACCTCCAGAAGCAATTATTGCAGTCATATTAGCTAGCTGTAAAGGATTAACTAAGACAAATCCTTGCCCGATAGCTGATATTAATGTTTCTCCTG
>CACOVJ010000050.1 GCA_902630465.1 uncultured Alphaproteobacteria bacterium
CCTGCCGGTAAATTCGGATATACAATATGGTGAAGAAATAAGATTAAAATACAGATTTCTTGATTTGAGAAGAAACAAACTGCATTCAAATATTATTTTAAGAAATAAGATTATTTCTAATATTAGAAAAAAAATGAATGACAGAGGTTTTATGGAATTTCAAACTCCAATTTTAACATCTTCATCACCTGAAGGTGCTAGAGATTACCTTGTTCCTTCTAGAATTCATAAAGGTAAATTTTACGCATTACCTCAAGCTCCTCAACAGTTTAAACAATTACTAATGATAGCTGGATTTGATAAATACTTTCAGATAGCTCCATGCTTTAGGGACGAAGACAGTAGGGCAGATAGATCTCCAGGTGAGTTTTATCAATTAGATTTTGAGATGAGTTTTGTAACTCAAGAAGACGTATTTGAAGCAATAGAACCTGTCTTATATGAAATATTTGATGAAAATAAAAAAAATAATGAAATTAAAGTCAGTAAATATCCTTTTAAAAGAATACCTTTTAATGAAGCTATGGAAAAATATGGCACTGATAAACCTGATTTAAGAAATCCCCTAATAATTTCTGATTATACGAATGTATTTAAAAACTCAGATTTTAAAATCTTCAGTAATCAAATTGCAAACGGATCAATAGTTAAAGGTATAATCGTAAAAAATACAGCTCAAAATCCTAGAAGTTTTTTTGATAAACTTAATAATTGGGCAAGAGAAGAGGGGGCTGCAGGTTTAGGTTACATCTCATATAATGAAGGTAATTTTAAAGGGCCAATAGCAAAAAATTTAAATGAAAATCAATTATCAATGTTAAAACTAGAAGAAAATGACTCTATATTTTTTATATGTGATAAATTAAAACAAGCTCAACTTTTTTCAGGTAATGTAAGAGATAAGATTTGTGATGATTTAGGTTTACTAGATAAGAATTCATTTGAATTTTGTTGGATAGTTGACTTTCCAATGTATGAATTGGATGAAAAAACAAATAAAATTCAATTTAGTCACAACCCTTTTTCTATGCCACAAGGTGAAATGGAAGCACTTGAAAGAAAAAATCCATTAGAGATTAAAGCATTTCAGTATGACATAGTTTGTAATGGGGTAGAATTATCTTCTGGAGCAATAAGAAATCATAAACCTGAGATAATGCAAAAAGCTTTTGAAATTGCAGGTTACAGTAAAAAAGATCTTGAGGATGAATTTTCTGGTATGTTAAATGCTCTTAAATTTGGTGCTCCACCGCACGGTGGTAGTGCGCCTGGAATAGATAGAATTGTTATGCTTTTAGCAGATGAGCCAAATATTAGAGAAGTTATTGCATTTCCTATGAATCAACAAGCAATGGATTTAATGATGGATGCACCTGCAAAAGTTGATAGAGAAAGATTAGAAGAATTAGGTATTAAATTAATAGATAAAAATTAATCCAGTTCCACAAATAGCAATTAATGTGCCTAACCATGCTGGGATTGTAGGTATTTTTTTTGTAAACATCCATAATAAAAATAATATCATAATTGGACTAGTTGATGAAAGTGTTGCAACTATACCAGCATCTGCTTTTTGCAATGCTATTAAAAGTAAACTCATTCCTAATGCCATTCCTAAAAAACCACTTAAAATAGATTGTAATACAATTTTAATTGTTAATTTTCTTTTAGCTTTAAAAACTTCAAAATTTAATAAAAATGTAAGCGCTAATAACATACACGATGTTGTAGTTCTAATAGCAGCTGAAGCTATTGGATCAGCTCCAAGATTTAAAATTGGTTTCATCATTACAACTCCAATTGCTTGGCACAATGCTGCACAAATTGCTAAAAAAATACCAATATTTAATGAACCTTCTACTGTTTCCCATCGATGTTCTACGTTATTCTTGTCTCCATATGCTATTGCTATAACAACTCCAAAAAAAACAACAAAACAACCAAATATGTTTATAAAAGAAGCTATCTCTTTTAAAAAAATAATATTTATTATAACTGTAAAAGGAGCAGCCAGTGAAAATAAAATATTATTTCTTCTTGGACCTATTTTTTGTAATGCAATAAAAAGAAGTGTATCCCCAATAAATATTCCTATTAAACCAGAAATTATAATTATCGTTAAATATTCAGTGTTAATTGTGATCCATGTATCAATAAAGAATGTATAACAAATCAACATTATTGAAACAAAAAATAATCTTAATCTATTAAATGCAAGTCCACCTAATGTTCTTGTTACATCGGCAGAAACTAAAGAGGCTATAGCCCAACATAAAGCTGCTGCAATTGCTATCCAATAATAATAAATCATTTATGTTAAAATATACTTAAAATAAATTTTATAGGTAAAGAAAGATATTCACCTAATAAATGCTCTTGTAATGCAAATCTTTTTATTAATCCTGTTGCTCTTAATAAAGCATAAGTAATTAGAGCCCATAGGTATATTCCAAAAATAAAATTTATATAAGATAGAATCTTTTTAAATTTATTATAATAATTCATATATGAAACCTAAATATTGGAATAAAGGCATCAATTATCTATCAAAT
>CACOVJ010000051.1 GCA_902630465.1 uncultured Alphaproteobacteria bacterium
TTAAAGGTTTTTCTTTATAAATGCTAAAATAAGGTTCAAAAAGTAGTTTACTAATTCATATGTTAACGATAACATATTTTAATGTTAATTAACTACGGGGGAATAAATGAATAAATTATTAAAGATTTCATTTGCTGCTCTCTTGATTACTTTTTTCAGTAATTTTGCATTAGCTTTTGATGCAAATAATCATGATGCTAGTATGTTAAGTGAGTCAGAATTGAAAGCTATGGTAGATGAAGCCATGAAGGTTAATCCACCCAAGAATGGTAAAAACTATGTATTTGGTTTTGCTAACTTACAAAGAGACATTGCATTCTGTGCACTTGTAGAAGAAGGTATTCTTGCTAACGCTGAAGCGGCAGGTATAGAAGTATTAGTAACTGACAATTTACTAGATGGTGCTACTGCAATGGCAAATGCCGAAAGTTATATAACAAGAAATGTTGATTATGTAATTGAGTTCCAAACTGATGCTGCTTTCGGTGAAATGATCATGAACAAAATGAACATGAATGGTATCGGCGTAACAGCTATTGATATTCCAATGCCTGGAGCTGGTTTCTTTGGAGCTAATAATCCTAAGTCAGGATACATTGGAGGCCTACATCTTGCTTCTGCAGCTATCACTAAATGGGGACCGGATGTTGGAAAGGATGCTTACCTAGTTATTGGCGCACTTCCTCAGTCCGGTGCTGTTGTTGCTATGAGATCTGGAGGACAAGAAGCAGGTGCGAGAGCAATTTTACCTGACATTACCGATGACAGAGTAATTGTCTACGATGCAAAACAAACCCTAGAGCTTAGTTTCCAAGAAATGAATAATGTTATTGGAAGAATACCTGAGGGAGCACCAATTTTAATTACTGCTATCAATGATCAAACATCTACTGGTGCACTGCGTGCTGTGCAAGGTGCAAATAGAAGTGATGATGCAATAGTGGTTGGCATGGGTGCAGATGAATTGGATACAATGATGAATGAACCTGAGTTCATTGCGTCTGTTGGATATTTTCCAGAAAGATATGGAAACTATTTAATTCCAATGGCACTATCAAATCTTGCTAACAAGCCTGTTGATGATGTTGTTTTAATGAATCACGTTATGGTATCACCATCTAATATTTGTGAGTACTACCCTGATAGAACTTGTAGAGATGATGATGTAGCAGCTTCATGGACTTTTCCTCAAGAAGCTTTTTCAGCACATTTAGCTGAGGTTAGAGCAGATCCAGCAATGGCAGATGTTCTTAATCTAATACCATCTGATTAAAATTATTATTATTGAGGCCTTGTATTTAAAATATGAGGCCTCATAAATATATATGAATAACACACTTTTATCGATGAAGGGGATTAGAAAAACATTCTCCGGAGTTGCTGTACTTGACGAAGTAGAGCTTAATTTAAATGAAGGAGAATGTCTTGGTTTATTAGGTTCAAATGGTGCTGGTAAATCCACTCTAATTAAGATTTTATCAGGAATATATTCAAAAGATAAAGGTAATATTTTCATTTCAAATAATGAAGTATTTATAAAAAATTCATCCGATTCAATTAAATCAGGTGTAGGTTTATTACCCCAAGAACTCTCCATTCATTCTGAAATGACAGTAGCAGAAAATTTAATGCTAGGTAATTTACCAACAAAAAAAATTGCTGGAATAGAATTTACAGACCAAAAAGCAATGAACGAAATAGCACGTGAAAAATTATTAGATTTAGGTTTAGATATAAACGTACAAAAACAAATTAAAGAATTAACATTACCAGAACAAAGAATAGTAGAAATTGCAAGAGCTATGGTTGGTAAAGCTAAGATACTTATAATGGATGAACCAACGGCGGCTTTAACCAGTAAAGAATCAAAAACATTATTTGAAGCTCTAGAAAAAACAAGAAAAGCTGGAGTGGGTATAATTTATATATCGCATTATCTCGATGAAGTTTTTGATGTTTGTCAAAGAATTGTTGTATTGAGAGATGGAAAAAATGCAGGTGAATTTAAAACAACTTCATCAAACCATGATGAAGTCTTATCAGCGATGTTAGGAAATGCAGTTGAAAATTTATATCCAAATAAGAGTAAAAAAGAAAATTCAGATTTAGCACTTAAATTTGATAACGTAACTTTTTCAAAAAATTTATATGATCTAAATTTTGAAGTTTATAAAGGTGAGATCCTTGGTGTATTTGGTCTGCTTGGATCAGGTTTAGAAGATTTAGGAAGAAAAATATATGGTATTTCTGGAAAAACAGAAAAAGGAAAAATTTCTCTTTTTGGTAAAGATTATAGGCCTATTTCTCCTCAAGATGCAAAGAAAAATGGTATAGGTTTTATTCCAGCGGAGAGAAAAACAGAGGGTATTTTATCAGAATTAAGTCTTAGAAATAATATGACTATACCATTCTTAAATAATTTTATTCCAAGAACATTTATTGATACAAATAAAGAAAAAGAATTTACCAACAAATGGATTGCTGACTTTGATATCA
>CACOVJ010000052.1 GCA_902630465.1 uncultured Alphaproteobacteria bacterium
CATGAAGTAAAAGTGGATTGCCAGGTTTAGAATTATTTAAAATAAAACTAATTAATTTTTTTCTTTTCTTTTGATTTGTTGAAATCAGAAATTTTTTACCAATAAAATTTACATTTTTGTTAATCTTAATGGCATGGTCTAGACCAGCTTCATATGGGTTTTCTGCTGGAGATATATCATGTCCCCAGTGCAAATAACCCTTTTCCATTCTCATAATATCGAGTGCATGAGTTCCTGCGTGTACTAAATTGTATTTTTTTTCTAAACTTGTAATTAATTCATATATCTTTTTTGATTGTTTAATGGGTATATAAATCTCCCATCCAAGTTCACCGACGTAGGATAATCGTTGAAACCATAAACTTATTTTTTGAAATTTTATTTCTTTTCCTGTTCCAAAAGAGAATTCTTTTTTTAAAAAATGATTACCAAATACCTCAGTTAGTAAATCTCTACTTTTAGGACCAAATATACCCAGGCAAACTAGTTCATCAGTAATATCTCTTATAATTGTATCTTTACTTAGATGTCTTGATATATGTTTTTTATCATGTTCTCTTACAGCAGATCCAGTAACAATTCTAAATAGATTAAGATTAATACATGTAACGGTAAGATCAGCCTCAATGCCGCCTTTGTTGTTGAGCATCTGGGTATATGTTGTATGCCCAGGAATATTTTTTATATCATTAGAACATAAATGTTGAAGGTCTGAGAATGCTTCTGATCCTTGAATTTCAAATTTTGCAAACGCACTTAAATCAAATAGACCAACATGTTTTCTGGTATTAATTGTTTCATGTTCAGCAGATTTATACCAGTTCTGATCACTATAACTATAATTATATTCCGGTTTTGATCCATTTAGAGCAAACCACATTGGTCTTTCAAACCCAGCAACTTGCCCAAAACATGCGCCTTTATTTTTTAAACTTTCATGGAAGGGGAGTTTTTTTTGATCTCTTGATGTTTTGTGTTGTTTATATGGCCAATGCATTGCATAAAGATCACCAAGCGTCTCAGTTACTCTTTCAGTGATAAATTTTGTTTCTGAATGAAATTTTTCAAATCTAGTAATGTCTAATGAAAAAATATCTTCACTAACTTCACCATTTATCATCCATTCAGCGGTGACTTTGCCGGCTCCGCCAGCACTTTGAATCCCAATGCTATTAAAACCACAACAAACGTAAAAATTTTTTATCTCTGCGGTTTCTCCTAATAAATAATTAGTGTCGGGTGTAAATGCTTCAGGACCATTAAAAAATTTTCTTATACCTACATTTTCCAGTTTAGGTATTCTCTTCATAGCATTATTCAAATGTGGCTCAAAATGATCGAAATCTTCGGGTAGTTCAGCAAAAGAAAAATCTTCAGGTACTCTAAATGTGTTTGTAAAAGCTGGTTTTGCATTGGGTTCGAATATACCAACTAGGATTTTACCTGCATCTTCTTTTAGATATAAACAATTGTTATAATCTCTTAGTACAGGAAGAGATTTTGATATCTCTTCAATAGGTTCACTTAAAACATAAAAATGTTCATTTGGATATAAAGGAATACTTACTCCAATATCAGCTGCAATCTGCCTAGACCACATTCCCGAGGCTAATACAATATATTCGCAATTAATTTTTCCATAAATTGTATCTACTCCTATAATCTGCTTATTTTTAACTAATATTTTTTTTACAGGACATTTTTCAAAAATCTTAGCACCATTATTTTTTGCTGCCTTTGCTAATACATTAGTTATGCCAACAGGATCTGCTTGCCCATCATTGGGAATAAAAATTCCTCCAACTATATCTTCATCATTAATCAGAGGATAATGAGCTTTAATTTCATCTATGCCAACTTGTTTAACTTCTATATTAAATCTTTGAGCAAATGTTGCTTGTCTTTTCAGTTCTTCAAGTCGATCTTCAGTAGTTGCAATGGTTAATGATCCATTTTGTTTTAACCCTGTAGCTACACCTGTTTCCCTTTCTAATTCTTTATATAAATTGAGAGAATAATTTCTCAGTTTAGTTATAGTTGCAGACGCACCAACTTGACCTATTAAACCTGCTGCATGCCAAGTTGTACCAGATGTCAGTTGGTCTCTTTCTAGTATCACTGTATCTTTCCAACCTAATTTAGCTAAATGATATGCAACTGAACAACCTGCTATACCTCCGCCAATAACAACAACTTTTGCTGAACTAGGAATTTTTTTATTCATTATTAATTTTATAGATAAAGCTTTTCAGTGTGGGTTTCAAAATATTTATCAAGTTCATTAATATTTATTTCGTCTATATTGGCAGGATTCCATTTTGGTTTATGATCTTTTGAAACTAAGACTGAATTAACTCCATTATCGAAGTCATCTCTATATACAATTTTTTGACTTAATTGAAATTCAATCTCAAGGCATTCCTTTAACGATTTTCCATTTACACTTTCGATAAGTTTTGTTGTTATG
>CACOVJ010000053.1 GCA_902630465.1 uncultured Alphaproteobacteria bacterium
TAGTTCTAATATATTTCCGATTGGTGATTTAGGTTTCTTAAATGCAATTTGTAAAAATTATAAAAAAAAATTACCACTAAGTGATAGGGAATTACTTTATTTAAAGAATAAATGGTCACCATATTGCTCACAAGCAACATGGTACTTGTGGAGATCATTAGATCCAATTCCTGTTAATTATTAATATTAGCGCCTTGCTCAATCCAAATTCTAAGCGTTTCTCTCTCATTGTTTGTTATGCCGGTTAGATTATTTGGCGGCATGATTTGAGCATCAATAGCTTGTGCTTTAATTAATTTGATATTAGCAATAATATCTTGAGCAGTATCATAAACAACACCTTTCGGTGGTGCTTCTATTCCTTCAAACGTTGGATATTTAGCATGACATGTACCGCATCTATATTTAATAATATTTTGAACTTCGTTAAATTTTACTAATTCTAAAGAAGCAGAAACAGGAGCTTCTTTTCTTTCAAAAACAGATAAACTACTTAATGTCATCAAGAAAAACATTATCATTCCAGCAGCTGGTAATATCCAAAATTTATATTGTTTTTTATTTCTGAGATTAAAATAGTGTCTAGTTAAGACTCCAGCTATTGAAATTACAGCTAGTATTAGCCAATTATTTATTGCTCCATAGGTAAAGGAAAAGTGTGAGCTAATCATTATAAATAAAACTGGTAGTGTAAAATAATTATTATGAATTGATCTATTTTTCGCCTCTAAAGAAAGATCAAGATTGGGCTTTTCATTATTCTCAGCAGATGTAACAAGGTTTTTCTGTGCAGGTATAATTACTCTAAATACATTTGCAGCCATAATTGTTCCAATTATTGCTCCTACATGAATATATGCAGCTCTTGATCCATAAATTTGAGTCAGAGAATAACTTAATATTATAAAAAGAAAAAAACCAATTACAATTAGTGTTTGTTCATTATTCTTTAATACATTTTTACATAAATAGTCATATAGTAGCCAACAACCTATAAGAAGAAGTACTGAAATAATAATTGCTTGCAAAGGTGTAAGCTGAATACCGCTATTACCCAACATCATTGAACTCGCATTTAAATAATAAACTAAGATTAAAAGTACAAAACCACTTATCCAAGTTGCGTATGCTTCCCATTTAAACCAGTGAAGAACTTTTGGTAGTTTTTTTGGCGGACCCTTTAACTTTTCAATTCTATAAAATCCTCCAGAATGAACGGACCATAGATAACCATCTAAATGTTTAAAATCAGGATCATCTCTTTCTAGTCTGCTATCTAACCAATTAAAGTAAAAGGAAGTTCCTATCCATGCTACTCCTACAATTATATGAACCCATCTTACTATTAGATGTATCCATTCAGAATAAACAGCAATTAAAGTATCTACTGGAACACCTAAATTGTAAAATGCTGTAGTAAAAGAAATGACTATCGTTGCAGAGACAACAATATAAAGTCTTTGTTCTGTAGATTTAAAACCTGAAAAAGCTCCTAGAACAAAAAACAATATTACTCCAACCAATGATGATGCAGGAAGCGTTAAAAGTAAATTATGAAAAAAACTTTGAAAATCGTATGATTGAACAGGTGCAACAATTTTTAAAAATAATTCCATATTAATATCTTATTTTATTTTCTTCTTCCTCCCAAAGCTTAAAAGCTTTAATTGCGTAATCACTTGATAACTGAACTAATGGTATTTTTCTATGAGACATTTTAACTTTAAATTCGTCATAGATAAATTTATCATCAAAATTTATTTTAGCCGCATCATTTCTTGAATTGCCGTAAAAAATTTTATCTATATGCGCCCAGTACATTGCACTAAGACACATAGGGCAGGGCTCACAACTTGTATACAATTGTGTTCCTTGCAAGTTGAATGTATCTAATCTTTTACATGCTTCTCTAATTGCAACAATTTCTGCATGAGCTGTGGGATCATTGTTTGAGGTAACTCTATTAACGCCTTCAGCAATTATTTTATTATTGTGAACAATTACACATCCAAATGGACCACCATTATTTTTAATATTATTTATTGATAGCTCTATTGCTCTATTCATAAAATCTATATCATTCATGACGCAACTTTAATTTTTTTTCTCTCACCCTTACT
>CACOVJ010000054.1 GCA_902630465.1 uncultured Alphaproteobacteria bacterium
ACATCATTTATTAGGCCAATTCTCAGAGCTTTATTTGCGTTTATAAGATCTCCAGTAAGAAGCATCTCCATTGCTTGTTTTTTACCTACAGTTCTTGATAATGGAACCATTGGTGTAGAACAAAACAATCCAATATTAACACCAGGAGTTGCATATTTTGCTCTGCTACTTGAGTAAGCTAAATCGCAGCTAGAAATTAACTGACAGCCAGCAGCAGTAGCGATACCATCAACCATAGCTATAACTGGTTTATTATTTTTATTAATTTTCAGCATAAGTTGAGAGCACATTTGAAATATTTTTTTAAAATAGCTTTCCCCTTTGTCATTTTGCAATCTTTGTGAATTTAAATCTTTTAAATTATGTCCTGCACAAAAAATATTACCTTTTGATGATAAAATAATTACTTTTACATCATTATCTTTATCAGCAATGTCTAGCGCAGATGTTAATTCATTGATCATGTTTTCGCTTAAAGTATTCTGGTTTTTCTCGTCATTAAGAATAATATTAAAAATATTATTATTTTTTTCGGTTAATATTAGATTAAAATTCATTTAATTGATTTGAATTTCAACATCTTTAGATAGTGAATTAGCAATAAAACAATACTTATGTGATCTCTCTTTCATCTTTTTCATCTCTTCATCAGAAATATTAAAATTATCTTCAAATACTATAGCTGGATTTAGCTCTATTTTGTTGACGTACATTCTTCCCTCTGCATTTTTTCCTAAATACGAAATTGCTTTATCTTTGTAATTAATAACTGGCCATTTCATTTTTGCAGCTAAAGCTAAAAACGTCATCATAAAACAACTACTTACAGCTGCAGCTAGTTTTTGCTCTGGATTAATATTAGTTTCGCTTCCTCCATAATCTGGAGATGATCCTGCATCAATAGATACATTTTCGTTAAGCATTACTGTGTGATCAGTTAAGTATTTTCCAAATTCGAGTTTTTGATCTCCTAATTCCCATTTTAATTCGATTGAATGACTCATTTTAAGAATAATTAAAAGGTATTGAGCACACTTTACCTTTTCTCTCAATATTATCTGGTGTTAATACGATAACATCCTGCCCATCATTCCAATAATCTCTATCTACCATTGATAGCCCAATATTGGTTTTTAAAAATGGTGAATAAATACCAGAAGTGATATTACCAATTTGAAATCTATTTTTTGAGTATACAGGAAAAGGTATTGAGCATGGAGGAGTCGGGGACCCATCAAAAGTAATTCCTTTTATTTTTTTTTCTATTCCATTTTTTAAAATTTTTTTAAGTGCATTTTTTCCAATGAAATCATGAGATAAATTATTACAATAATTATCAAATCCACATTCAATTGGATTATTTTCTAAAGTAAATTCATTGCCATAGGATAATAAACCACCTTCTATTCTATCAATTAAATTTGGACATCCAGGTGAAATATTAAAATTTTTTCCTGCTTCCCAAATAGTTTCCCAAAGTTTTTTTCCAAAACTATAACCTTTAAGATAAATCTCAAAACCATCTTGTTTGCTATATCCTGATCTTGCAATTATCTGCTTTGTTCCTTCAAATTCAAAAAAAGAAAAATGAAAGAATTTTAATTTTTTAATTTTTTCTCCAAATATTGATGACATTAATTCTTCAGATTTTGGACCTTGAATTGCTAGGGGGTAAACATCTGGCTCTATAATATCAACTTTAAAATTTCTTCCTACAGCCAATCCTTTTGCCCAAAGAAGAACATCTGAGTCTGCAACTGATAGCCAGTATTTATTTTCACTTAATTTTAAAAGTACAGGATCGTTTATCATCCCTGCATTTTCATCAATCATTGGATAATAGTAACATTTACCAATAGGCATATCTTTTATTGATCTTGGAGACATGAGTTGTATTAATTTTGAAGCATCATCACCTATTATTTGAACCTGTCGTTGACACGAAACATCCCAAATTTGAGTATTTTTAGATAAGTGCCAATAATCTTCTTCTACTGTTGCTTTATATGATTTTGGAAGAAGCATATGATTAACTACAGTAAAACCACTTACACCAGCCTCAATTACTTTCTCGGTATAGGGAGTCCGCCTAATACGTCTAGACATGTTTAATCCTGA